>JAUYSY010000083.1 GCA_030696155.1 Alphaproteobacteria bacterium
ATAGATATCATAAGCAGGTAATTGTGTTATAGGGCGTATCCCAAGTACACCACCTAACAATCCCAGGAGATAATTGCTCACATGAGGAACAATATTATATTGTTTGCCTGAAAGTGTGCTTGTAATTAAATTGATGCCCATTATTTTGAGACAGTCAAAATCTTGAAGAATTCGGTCTTTGAGATGATTTAAATCAAAGGATATGTCTTTATCAAGGCGCACATATTGATATGTAGCGTTAATTGCGTCTGATAAATTGCTTTCTATTGAGGTTTCATAAAGATTTAAAAAGCCAAGATACCACCCATTACGCATAAATCCATCCATAAGCTCTCTTAATTGATATCCAATAGTGTCGCTAAAATTATTTAATATATGTTGAAATTCGGATGATTCAACAAATTTTGCTAATTGTTGTTTAACATTCTCTAAAGTAATGTTTTCTCCCCAACGGTCTTTTATTGTTTTAGCATCAATCATTTCAATAAATTTTTCTATTGAATCTTTATCAAAGGAATCGCCGTATTTATTTGCTGGAAGATAGGCATCATATATTTTACAAAGATCATCTATCGTTTTATCAAATGTAGAAATTTTACTTGATAATGTATGCATAATATAACAAAATTGTTTTATTCTATCGTTTTTATCATTAATCAAAACAATTTGAGAAATTAATTTTTTTAATTTTAATGAATTTTTTGTTGTGTAATCAATCATATAATTATAAAAAATATGATTTTCTTTAAGCATTGTATTTATTATATCTAAAATTGTTTCTTTTTTTATTCTTTTTCTATTGATAAGAATAAAATTTTCTTCATATTCATTTAATGAATTTAATAATTCTTTTATATGTTCAATATTAGCTAAAGGTTCAGCAATAGCTTCTTCTGTATATGTATTTAAAACGACTTGCTTTTTGCCTGGTCCACATTGATTAAGGTCTTGAATTAGGGTGCATAACCTTTTGCGACCTTCATCTTCGCGCATTGTTGCATATTTTGCAATGATGGCTTGCAGCATGATGCCTGTATCTGTAAAGGGGGGGTAAAAATAGCGTTTTAATTCCGTTGTAAAAGAAGAATTTTTTAGAATTTTTTGAATGTCTTTAGGAATTTTGTTGTTTAAAATAGTATATATTTGGGAATCTGTTGCAAGTGGTTTTTGCGTTAAAGGTCTATATGAAAAAATATTAGGATCAAATTCAAAAATCATTTTTTGATTATTTGTCACGTGATCGATTTCAATTGTTTTTGAGTGATGAATCACATTTTCTTTTAATTTTTCAATCAATTGCTTGTAAACAAATAAGGGGCCTTTTTGTTCGTTGCTTGCTATAGCTGTCAATTTAATAATTTCTTGCATTCGTGGATGATCAGCGCCATATTTTTCAGTTAAATTTTTTGATATGTATTGTTGTCTATCAATGCCAATACGATCCCAATCATTTGCAAATACAGAGCGTACTTCTTTTTGGTTATTATCTTTGTTGATATAGTCTGATAAAATGATTTCTATGTTATGTGAGAGATGGTTAAGCGCCGTGAACTTAGAAAATTCTTCTTTGTCAACTTTGCCAATTTGTATTTTTGGTATTTGACCAAAGCATAGAGCATAACATTCTAAGAAGGAATCATTTCCTATTTGACTAAGTTGGGGGACAGAGGATAAATTGATTAATTTAATATCTTTGCATTTGTTAAGAAAATTGGATCCTATCGTCGTCAGTTGCGGTAAGAAAGATATATTGACGCTTTTAAGAGTCTTGCAGTTAGAAAGAAAATGATCCCCTATGTGGGTGAGTTTTGGCAAAGAAGAAAGTGTTATTTGTGTTAAATTTGGGCATTGTGTAAGAAAATGATTTCCTATATGGGTAATGTTTTTTAAAAAAGAGAGATTAAGTTCTTTAAGAATGTTGCAATTGTAAAGGAAATGATCCCCTATATGGGTGATGTTTGTTAAGAATGATAAATTTATGTCTTTAAGAGAGTCACAACCATAAAGAAAATAATCTCCTATATGTGTAATAGACATTGAAGAAGGAAAAATGATGTGTGTAAGTTTTGAAAGTGGGTCAGCTATTGAGTAATTATAAAGAAAGCAATTTCCTATGTGTGTTACTTTTTCTAAAGATGATAGATCGATTTGTTCATAGTTTTTGTAACCGGCAAGAAAATAATCACCTATATGAGTAACATTTATTAAAGAAGATAGATTAATGTGTTTAAGAGAAGGGCAGTAAGAAAGAAATTGATCTTTTATATGAGTAATGCGCGATAAAGAAGATAGATCAATGTGCTGAAGGGCAGAACAACAAGAAAGGAATTTGTCGCCTATTTGAGTAATACGTAACGAAGAAGGTAGGTTAGCTTTTGTAAGCTTAAAACAACCACAAAGAAAGTTATTTCCTATGGATGTAACTTTTAGTAAGGGAGTAAGGTTTACCATTTGAAGGCTGCGGCATTCATCTAGGAAATTGTTATTAATTTCTTTGATTGCAGGAAGATCGCAAGTAATAGATTGAAGATTTGATTTACTTAAAAACCCTTCTGCAATACAAGTTGCAGATTCGTCGATATTGGTAAGCCATAAATTTTTGATAGAACTAATATCGTTTGCTTCAAGTTTTAGTTCTCCTGTTTTGCTCACATAATTATTTTGATCAACATTTAATACAATTCTTAATTCTGGAAAATTTGAAGCAATAACTTTTATGTTTGTATTTATTGTGGGTACTATAAGATATTGTGTCGATTGAGAATAATGTTTTTTCCATATTTCAGCATAATTGTTTCCGTAGACTGGCCATGATATTTGTTCTAATACTTTGATATTTAAAAAATTTGCGGTTTTGTCTTTTTCTTGAATTTTATTTTTAATTTCATTGATATCTTTTGAGGACAATGCTTCGCAAGAAAAATGAAAAACACAAGATAAAACAAATAGCAACATAAAAAATAAATTTTTTTTCATAAGAAATCACCTGGCAAAACAAAAATAAAAGGATTGAATTTTTTTAAATTATATGCATTTTTATAAAAAAGTCAAGAATATTGACATGTATTGAGGTGCTATTTTATTAATGTGAAAATATACCTTTCGTGAATTAAAGTGTTTGAAAATAAAACAAAAAAGTTATTATGCTGAAATGATTTGGAAAGGCCGATTTTTCGGTATGAAATTTGAGGTGATTTTTGATCCTGAAAATTTCGACAGAGAGTGGGTTTGCCTTAGAAATTTTTGGTTCAAAAAGTGACCAAAGGTCATTAGCTTTGGATTGCTTGGCTATATACATGACGTTAATGATAAGCGTGCTTAAAATCCACGCTATAAGTTAAAATTGCTTTCCAAATGTGTTACCTACTTATATATTCAATCTAATAATGGTAAAATGCAGCATATTAAATGTCTGCTTTACGATGGGGCGAATATGGAAGCGTTGTTAAAAGATTATCTGCCTATTCTCATGTTTTTAGGGGTTGCTTTGGGCCTTGCTTCTGTCCTTGTGATTGCCTCTTATATTTTATCAAAACGTAAACCCGATGCTGAAAAATTATCTGCTTATGAATGTGGTTTTGCCCCTTTTGAAGATTCGCGCACACAATTTGATGTACGATTTTATTTGGTCACCATTCTTTTTATTATTTTCGATTTAGAGGTTGCTTTTCTGTTTCCCTGGGCGATTACCCTTAATGAAACAGGTATCGTAGGGTTTTTAGCAGCTTTTATATTTTTAGCTATTTTAACAATAGGCTTTATCTATGAGTGGAAAAAAGGGGCTTTGGAATGGGAATAAAAAAATGAGCCAGATTATCGATTGGCCAGGTCTGCCACAAAACCAAGACCCATTGTTAAAGCTTGCGACTGAAGAATTTAATAATCGGGGTTATATACTCACACAAATGGATAAATTGACGGCCTGGGCAAGGTCTGGATCCTTATGGCCAATGACTTTTGGGTTGGCCTGTTGTGCTGTTGAAATGATGCAAACGGCCGCATCTCGATACGATTTGGATCGTTTTGGTGTGGTGTTTAGACCAAGCCCAAGGCAATCAGATGTCATGATTGTAGCAGGAACCTTATGCAATAAAATGGCGCCTGCTTTACGTAAAGTTTATGATCAAATGGCAGAACCGCGTTATGTGATTTCCATGGGATCTTGTGCCAATGGCGGTGGGTATTATCATTACTCATATTCTGTTGTGAGGGGTTGCGATCGCATTGTGCCTGTTGATGTCTATGTGCCTGGATGCCCGCCAACGGCTGAAGCGCTTTTATATGGTATTATGCAGCTTCAAAAAAAGATTCGTCGAACAACACGTTTTGCGCGGGGCTAGGTATGCAAACACAAGCAACAATTGCGCAATATGTAGCAGATACGGTTCCTAAGTTTTTAGAGCGTGTTGAGATTACTAAACATGCGATCATTTTATGGACGGATCATGCGCGACTTTTAAATTTAATGTTATTTTTACGTGACGATGCGTCTTGTGCTTTCAAGCAATTGGTAGAATTGACGAGCATTGATTATCCAGAAGAAATGAATCGTTTTGAAATGGTTTACCATTTGCTGAGTCTTCGGTTTAACATGCGTCTTGTTGTAAAATTAAAAACAACTGAAAATCAGAACGTTCCGTCTGTTACATCTCTATTTCGATGTGCGAATTGGATGGAGCGCGAAACTTGGGATATGTTCGGTATTAAATTTGAAGGCCACCCCGATTTACGTCGACTTTTAACGGATTATGGTTTTGAAGGTCATCCGTTGCGCAAAGATTTTCCGCTGACGGGCTTTGTTGAAATGCGTTATGACGATACTGAAAAACGGGTTGTGTATGAACCTGTGTCACTACGCCAAGATTTCCGTGTGTTTGATTTTGAAAGCCCTTGGGAGGGTATGGCGCATAATGTGTTGAAGAACGTGTTGCCAGGCGATGAAAAAGCGACTTATGATCTGCCGCTGAAGAAGGAGTCTGCTTAATGCCAGATACGCAGATTAAAAATATTACGATTAATTTTGGACCACAACATCCTGCCGCCCATGGTGTGTTAAGGCTTGTACTTGAAATGGATGGTGAAATTGTTGAACGTGCTGATCCGCATATCGGATTTTTGCATCGTGGGACTGAAAAATTAATCGAACATAAAAGCTATTTACAGGCATTGCCTTATTTTGACAGGCTCGATTATGTGGCGCCGATGAGTCAGGAACATGCTTTTGCCTTAGCTGTCGAAAAATTACTAGGGATTGAAGCGCCTATCCGTGGTCAATATATCCGTGTTCTTTTTGCAGAAATCTCACGTATTTTGAATCATTTGCTTAATATTACGACTTTTGCGATCGATGTGGGCGCGATGACACCTTTGTTATGGGCCTTTGAAGAACGTGAAAAATTAATGGAATTTTATGAACGTGTTTCAGGGGCGCGTTTGCACGCGGCCTATATTAGACCAGGCGGTGTGCATCAAGATTTGCCCGATGGTTTAGTTGAAGATATTTATGCTTTTATGGAGCAATTTCCAAAGGTTTTAGGCGATATTGAAACATTGTTAAACGAGAATCGTATTTTTAAGCAACGTACTGTCGATATTGGCATTGTAACCGCAGAAGATGCGTTGGATTGGGGTTTTACAGGTCCCATGTTGCGTGCGTCAGGTGTGCCGTGGGATTTGCGTAAAGCCCAGCCTTATGATGTGTACGCACAGATGGATTTTGATATTCCGATTGGCAAAACCAATGATTGTTATGCGCGGTATTTAGTCCGTGTTGAGGAAATGCGTCAAAGTTTACGTATTATGAAACAAGCCTTGGATCAAATGCCAAAGGGTCCTGTTAAAGTTGATAATCGCAAGATTTCAGAGCCACCTCGTGCCGAGATGAAACAGTCTATGGAAGCCTTGATTCATCATTTCAAATTATATACGGAAGGCTATCACGTGCCTAAAGGTGAAATTTATACGGCTGTTGAAGCACCAAAAGGTGAGTTCGGCGTGTATTTGATTTCAGATGACAGCAATAAACCGTATCGTTGTAAAATACGTGCGCCAAGTTATTTTGCCTTGCAAGCCTCTGAATTTATGGGTAAAGGTCATATGTTGGCAGATATGGTGGCAATTGTTGGGGCGATGGACATCGTTTTTGGGGAGATAGATAGATGAATATTCATAAATCAGAAGAATTTTCATTTTCGCCTGAAAATATGAAACGTGCTCAAGAAATTATGACGCATTACCCTGAAGGACGTCAGCAAAGTGCGTTGCTTCCTTTATTGGATATGGCACAACGTCAAAATGGTGGCTGGTTATCGCGTTATGCACTTGATTATTTAGCGCAATTTTTGGGTATCGCGGCGATCCGTGTGTATGAAGTTGCTAGTTTTTACTCCATGTTTAATTTAAAACCTGTGGGCCAACATTTGTTACAAGTTTGTACGACGACACCTTGCTGGTTGCGCGGTTCCGATGCGATTATGGATACATGTAAGTCAAAACTTGGTATTGGTTTGGGCGAAACAACTGCGGATAAACAATTTACCCTTGTAGAAGTTGAGTGTTTGGGTGCTTGCGTGAACGCACCACTAGTGCAAATCAACGATGATTATTACGAAGATTTAAATGCCGATCAAATGGCAAAAATTATCGATGATTTAAAAGCCGGCAAGAAAATAGAAATTGGGTCGCAATTGGGACGTAAAGGATCAGCGCCAGAGGGTGGACCACAAGTTTTATGCGAGATAGTGAAATGATACATAAATTATCTCATTATTGCGACGTAGCAACTTTCCTTTTTCGTCATTGCGAGGAACAAAGTGACGTGGCAATCTTTTTTCCTTCGTCATTGCGAGGGACGAAGTCCCGTGGCAATCTCTCTGTAACAATTAGATCGCCACACCCCCTGAAGGGGGTTCGCAATGACGATACGGGTAGGGTCTGTCATTGCGAGGAACGAAGTGACGCGGCAATCCAGAAAAGAAACCATCGGCATAATATAGATAATCAACAAATAAACGGGCTATCCAATGCTTCAAGATAAAGATCGTATTTTTCAAAATCTGTATGGTCTTCATGATTGGCGCATAAAAGCTGCTCAATCACGTGGTGCTTGGGTAGGCACGAAAGATCTTATCCTTAAAGGTCGTGATTGGATCATTGATGAAATGAAAAAATCGGGTCTACGTGGTCGGGGTGGCGCTGGTTTTCCAACAGGCATGAAATGGTCTTTTATGCCCAAAACAGAAGGTCCTAAACCCCATTATCTGGTTGTAAATGCAGATGAAAGTGAGCCTGGTACGTGTAAAGATCGTGATATTTTACGTCATGATCCGCATTTATTGCTTGAAGGCTGTCTTTTGGCGGGTTTTGCGATGGGTGCACACACAGCCTATATTTATATTCGTGGTGAATTTTATAACGAGGCGAGTAATGTAGCGCAAGCTATTCAAGAAGCCTATGCCAACAATATGATTGGTAAAAATGCATGTGGTTCTGGCTGGGATTTTGATATTCGTTTGCATCGCGGGGCAGGGGCTTATATTTGCGGTGAAGAAACGGCTTTGCTTGAAAGCCTAGAAGGTAATAAAGGCCAACCGCGCATGAAACCACCTTTTCCTGCGGGTGTTGGGCTTTATGGTTGTCCTACAACGATTAATAATGTTGAAACAATTGCGTCCGCCCCTGATATTTTAAAACGTGGTGGTGCCTGGTTTTCTTCTATGGGTCGCCCTAATAATGTGGGTACGAAACTTTTTTGTATCTCTGGCCATGTGAACAAGCCTTGCAATGTTGAAGAAGAAATGGGGATTCCTCTGAAGGAACTCATTGAAAAACATGCAGGGGGTGTTCGCGGTGGCTGGGATAATTTATTGGCTATTATCCCAGGTGGGTCATCTGTCCCGCTTATTCCAAAATCAATTTGCGACACCGTCTTGATGGATTTTGATGCGTTACGTGAAGTCAAATCAGGTTTGGGGACTGCTGGTGTTATCGTCATGGATAAATCGACGGATCTTATTAAAGCCATTGCGCGTCTATCGAAATTTTACAAACATGAAAGTTGTGGTCAATGTACACCTTGCCGTGAAGGCACAGGCTGGATGTGGCGTGTGATGGAACGCATGGTTAAAGGTAATGCGCGTCTTGAAGAAATTGATGAATTGTTAGAGGTTACAACCCAAGTTGAAGGCCATACGATTTGTGCCTTGGGTGATGCGGCCGCATGGCCCATACAGGGTTTAATGCGTCACTTTAGATATGTGGTTGAGGATCGGATTAAAAATGCAGGCTCAAAAGCTGCTTGAAATCAATAGGGTAATGATATTTTTTGGTCAGTTACCCAAACTATTTCGAAGTGTGGGTAGGAAAATGAGTGGTGAGGCCAACGGAGTGTATTCTTCATACATGAGTATGGTGAATCCCGAATTTGACGACCTCCACAATTTGAAAGAGGAAGGGTAACATGCCTAAATTAATAATTGATGGAACAGAGATTGAGGTCCAAGCTGGAACAACAGTTTTTCAGGCTTGCCAACAAGCTGGTGTTGAAGTGCCTCATTTTTGTTTCCATGAACGATTAGCGATTGCTGGTAATTGCCGCATGTGTTTGGTGGAGCTTGAAAAAGCACCGAAACCGATTGCTTCTTGTGCTTATCCAACAGCAGACGGCATGGTTATTAAAACAAATACACCGATGGTTGAAAAAGCGCGTAAAGGCGTTATGGAATTTTTGCTTATTAATCATCCACTTGATTGTCCTATTTGTGACCAAGGTGGTGAATGTGATTTGCAAGATGAAGCCATGGCCTATGGTAAAGATCGCAGTCGTTACGAAGAAAACCGTCGAGCTGTCACTGATAAATATATGGGGCCACTTGTTAAAACAACGATGACGCGTTGTATTCATTGCACGCGTTGCGTGCGGTTTATAACGGATGTTGCAGGCGTCGAAGAATTGGGTGCGACCGGTCGTGGCGAGAATATGGAAATCACGACTTATGTTGAAAAAGCGCTTACATCTGAATTATCAGGTAATATCATTGATTTATGTCCCGTAGGCGCATTGACGTCAAAACCTTATGAATTTAAAGCCCGTTCTTGGGAGCTTAAAAAAACAGAATCGATCGATGTTTTTGACGCGTTAGGCACTAATATTTGTATCAATACACGTGGGCCTGAAGTTATGCGCATTTTGCCGCGTTTGAATGAAGATATTAATGAAGAATGGATGGCTGACAAAGCCCGCTTTGCCTATGATGGGCTTAAAAGACAGCGTTTGGATCGTCCTTATATCCGTCAAAATGGTAAATTAAAAGAATGCTCGTGGGATGCGGCATTAGAATTTGTTGCAACAAAAATTGAAACGGCAAAACCCAATGAAATGGCGGCCATTGCAGGCGATTTATGCGATGTTGAATCCATGTTTGCGCTGAAAGAATTGATGCAATCATTGGATGTTCAAAATATAGATTGCCGTCAAGATGCAGCTTTTATACCTTTAGAAACACGTGCACATTATTTATTTAATACGTCAATTGCCGGCATAGAAAAAGCTGATGTTTGTTTGGTTATAGGCGCGAATCTTCGTTGGGAAGCGCCATTGCTTAATGCGCGTTTACGTAAAACCTATCTTCAATCGAAATTAAAAGTTGGGATGATCGGTGAAGAACTCGATTTGACTTATCCTTATAGCCAAATAGGGACGGGGCCTGAGGCAATTGATTCTTTGTTAAATAATACACACCCTTTTGCTGCATTGTTAAAAAATGCAAAGAATCCGATGATTATCATTGGATCTGCATTGATGACACGCGCTGATGCGCCTGCTTTGTTCCAAAAAATTCAGCAACTCATTGATACATTTGGTATTATTCGTGACGATTGGAATGGGTATAATCTGCTTCATAAAGCAGCATCCCGCGTCGGTGGGTTGGATATTGGTTTTGTGCCAAATAAGAGTGCGATGAATACGGAACAGATTATTGAGGCTGCTCAAAAAGGAAGTTTAAAACTTCTTTATTTATTGGGTGCAGATGAGATTCATTTAAAGCCGCATCAAAATTGTTGTGTGATTTATCAAGGACATCATGGGGATATAGGCGCTCAAATTGCTGATGTTATTTTGCCGGGTGCTGCTTATTCTGAAAAGTCAGGAACTTATACCAATATTGAAGGCCGCGTACAACGGTCTGAAATGGCGTTATTTCCACCACATTTGGCGAAAGAAGATTGGAAGATTATTAGGGCGATTTCAGGCGCGATCGGTAAAGCATTGCCTTATAATTCAATCGAAGAATTGCGGTATCAATTGGTTGAAAAATATCCACATTTTGGTCATATTGATCAGCTCGGTCAGGATAAATGGCAAAAAATTGACATTGCGTCATCGTCAAAAATTTCGGATAAACCATTTTTGAATGTCATTCAAAATTATTATATGACAGATGTTATTTCACGTGCTTCTTTGACCATGGCGAAATGTACAAAAGATATTTTGAATATTCAAGAACAACACGAAAATAAAAGGGTGGCCAATGCTTGAATTATGGACTCATTTTATTGTACCTGGGCTGCAAATTTTGCTTTATATCATGTGCATTATTGTGCCGCTCATTTTATCCGTTGCGTATTTGACGTATGTTGAGCGTAAAGTCATTGGCGCCATGCAATTGCGCAAAGGGCCCAATGTTGTTGGTCCTTTTGGGTTGTTGCAACCATTCGCCGATGCTTTTAAATTATTGTTTAAAGAGCCTATTATTCCGTCAGGTTCAAGCAAGTTCTTGTTTTTATTAGCACCCGTTCTAACTTTTTCATTAAGTTTTGCAGCATGGGCGGTGATTCCTTTTGAATCGGGCGTGGTGCTTGCCAATATTAATGTGGGTATTCTTTATCTTTTTGCGCTTTCATCTTTGGGTGTTTATGGCGTGATTATTGCCGGTTGGGCGAGTAATTCACGTTATGCTTTTTTAGGTGCGCTTCGCTCTGCGGCTCAAATGGTGTCTTACGAGGTTTCGATTGGTTTTGTGCTGGTTACCGTTTTGTTGCTTTCAGGATCACTCAATTTATCAGATGTGGTTATGGCGCAAAAAGGCCTGTGGTTTTGTGTGCCTTTATTTCCCATGTTTGTTATTTTTATAGTATCGGCCCTTGCTGAAACAAATCGTTCACCTTTTGATTTAGCTGAAGGCGAGTCTGAAATTGTCGCAGGGTATTTCGTTGAATATTCATCCATGAGCTTTGCGCTGTTTTACTTGGGTGAATATGCCAATATGATCTTAATGAGCGCTATGGCCGCGTTATTATTCTTAGGCGGTTGGTTGCCACCTATTGATATGGTGCCATTCACATGGATTCCAGGTCCTATTTGGTTTTGTTTGAAAATCGCTTTTGTGCTTTTCATCTTCCTGTGGGTGAGGGCAACTTTCCCCCGTTATCGTTATGATCAATTGATGCGTTTGGGTTGGAAAGTGTTTTTACCATTTTCACTCATCTGGGTTATTCTGACAGCTGGTTTTGTTGTTATTAAAAACGAACTTAATGCGAGTGCGCCTAAAATTCACGCTATATCATCGAAGGAAACGTCATGAAAAAATTGACGCGTACACTTAAAAGCTTTTTGTTGGTTGAATTGGCGTCAGGGCTTTGGCTGACGTTGAAATATATGTTCAAGAAAAAAGTAACACTCAATTATCCTTTTGAAAAAGGTCCATTAAGCCCAAGATTTCGGGGTGAGCATGCTTTAAGACGTTACGAAAACGGCGAAGAACGTTGTATTGCCTGTAAATTATGCGAGGCCGCCTGTCCTGCACAAGCGATCACCATTGAAGCTGAAGCCCGCGAAGATGGAAGCCGTCGTACAACGCGTTATGATATTGATATGACGAAATGTATTTATTGTGGTTATTGCCAGGAAGCGTGTCCCGTAGACGCGATTGTGCAAGGTCCTAATTTTGAATTTACAGTCGAAACGCGTGAAGAGCTTTTTTATGATAAGGATAAATTACTCTCCAATGGTGATCGTTGGGAAGCTGAAATTCAGCGTAATTTAGAACAAGATGCTAAGTATAGGTAATAAGCGTTGGCAATATACTGTATGCTTGCGTTATTCTAATTGTTTGTAACGTGAATTTGGAAATTTAAAAGCATCTACATTCAAGCACAACCATTTGAATTAAAAAGAAAAATAAAGAGGTCCGTCGTTGCGAACCCCCCACTTTTTTTTTAGGGGGGGGTGTGGCAATCCAGTCCTAAAATCAACTTTTATAAGGCTATTTTCTGGATTGCTTCTTCGCCTTCAGCTCATCGCAACGACGGAAACCTTAGGTTTCCTAATGCAGGCATCATCGAGTTCGCCTTTATAATAAATGGTTCATGACTTTGAAAAAAGACCATTGTATATTCAAAGTTTCTTGATTATAACGCATTCTTAATATATTTTGTGTGCTCAAAGTAAAAATCGGCAATAATTTTTTGGAAAATCACAATGAAACAAATTATTTTGATGCTGTTTTTTCTTATTTCAGGATTAGAAATTAGAAACAACCAAACCTATGCAGCAGGAAATGAACAAGAATCTGCGATTGTTGCTATAAATGAAGACGCACAATCTGAGTTTGTAATAGCGGAAAAAACGCCAATTAAAAAACTTTCGGATATTTTTCGTACATCACAAAAAACGACACCATTTTTAACACCGCAAGTTTCCAAAGATGAAATTTTTAAGATTTATCATGCCATGGCTAATTCATTTCAATATTTAACAAAAGAAGATAAACCTTGGGATATACCACTTCCAGAGTTTTATGATTTAGCTAAAGCGCTTATCAGCTCAATAAATTATGGTGTGCATGAATATTGCAAAAAAGAGATCATTGAAAAAGCAAAAAATTTCTTGGAAACGGCAAAAAATGGGAATTTAATTACCTATCGATGGTTTTTAAAATTTTCAGGGCTTTGTGCAGCGATTGCGACGATAGGCCGTCAGAAGATCGATCTTGAATCTGATTCAAATAATATTTATTCATATCAACAAGCTTTGATGAATGCATTTGTCGCATCGAATTACGACCCACAAGCTTATTTTGATGCAATTGATAAAATTGGATCACCTATCACACATGAAATAGGGTCAATTAATGCAATGGCCGAACTTTTTCCTGAAATTGTTATTCTGCCTTATCCGTTTGATTTAAGTGATGCTGATATTTTTTTGAATTTTCCAGGTAAAACAAAACATGTATGGTTTGCAGGTTTTGCAAATAAAGAAGCTACAGCAGATGGTCAGAGAAAGGATCCTCATGATTTTTTCTATCATGACATACTTCATTTAGCTATTATAAGACAAGCTTTATCAACAAATAATATTGCTTTTTTTTATGCACAATATTTACAATATGTAAAAGATTTTTCTTACGATTATTTTAAAAAAAATCAGCAAGAACGTGTTCAACTTTTTTTTGAAGCGTTAGAATTGACCCAAAATTTTTTGGAGGAATTTCTTAAAGATCCTAATCAGGGCGAAGATACAAAAAGAATGTATAGTTTTTTTAGCTTTGCAATTTTTCATGAATTTTCTATGAGTTTAATTGGCCGATTGCATTTAATAATAAATCCTGATGCTCTTTTGAATATTTTTAAAATAGCTATTAATCCTATGCTTTCTTCTGATTATTATGGACCGCTTCTTCCTGAAAAAATTAAAACAGCGTTAAAATTAGAAATTTTTCAACCTGTTGAGACATTGGCTGTAAATTTTTTGAATGATCTGCTTTCTTATACTAATGCACATCATTTTAGTTTATTTGAGGAGCTTAAAAAATATACTAAAAGGTCGTTTTTACCATTTCCTTTAATCAATTATTATGCTGTAGAAAATTTTATTGTTTGGAATCCATCAATTTATTATACCGACTATTTTGAAAAAACTGTTAAAAAACATTGTCAAGAAAATAATATATCTATTGGTGAAATGGATGCATTTACTTTTTTTTATAATCGTTTAAGTGAGTTTGATTCTGGTAATAAAATTCCAAGGACGATGGCATTTTTTTACAATTTTAAAGGAAATCCTTTCAAATTAGATTGGGAGCCAATCATTTATTCAATGGATGTTTTTATACATAAGGATTTTGCTTTTACTAAATCTAAAGAAGAACTTGCGCAACTATTTAAAAATGATTTACCAGCAAGACAAGATGGTCATCCATTGCCCATTTTGCGTTATTATGGTGCTGATACGCAACCAGTTATTATTGAGTAGGTGTATTTTAGGTGAGTGTCCTCAACTTTAAATTCATTGTTGAAACGCGCGAAGAGCTTTTTTATGATAAACATAAAATATTATCCAATGGCGATCGCTGGGAAGCAGAAATTGAACGTAATTTAGAACAAGATACTAAGTATAGGTAGGTATTTATTTAAATATATCGTATTTATATTGACTTAATTTCAAATGTAATATATTAGTAATTTCCTAAAGTATGTTTATGTAAACAAATATGGAGATTAAAAATGTTAAAATTAATAAGATTGTCGTTTTTACTTATGGTGTTGTTTTCAACGTCCAGTCAAGCTGGGATATTGATATTGGGTGTTCAATATAATTTAAAAGGTTATTATATTGAGGTGGATGAACCAGAGAAGACGATTGCTGATTTAAAGGTAAAAGTAGCTGAATATTTTAATATAAATGTTGAAGATTTTGATCTTTATGAAGATGGTGGGGCTTCTCGTCCTGAAAAAATGTTCAATGATGATAAGTTAATCGATGATACTAAATCAGCCACTGGAATAATAGTAAGACTAAGAAAATAATCTTTCAACTGTAATGCTGACGTTTAAGTCCGTCCTTTTAAGGGGGCGGACAAACAAAACATGAATAAGATAAATAAATATAGCTGATTGAAGCCGAAGCACGTGAATACGTTTGTCGTCGTACAACGTGTTATGGCATTGATATGACAAAATGTATTTATTGTAGTTATTGCCAAGAAGCTTGTTCCGTTGATGCCATTGTTGAAGGTCCAAATTTGAATTTATGCTTGAAACCCGCGAAGTGTTTTTTTATGATAAGCATAAATTATTATCCAATGGCGATCGCTGGGAAGCTGAAATTCACCATAATTTAGAACAGAATGCGAAGTATAAATAGTTCTTTTAAATTGTTGAATTTATGTCTAGAATAAAGTACTAAAATCTAAGGGTTGTAAAAAATGCATAAAAAAACTATAGTAAATACAACAAAATCTCCTATGAAATATCGCGGAAATATTGTTTTATTGGTGTTGTTTTTGATTTTGTGGTTTCCAATAGCCTTGGTGCTTCTTTTTAAAAATGCATATATTCCCAAGAAAAATAAAATTATTTATTTATCATATCATGGAAATTATATTTGGCTCTTTTTTTGGGCTATTTTTTTCTTTCCAATTGCAATGATTTTAATTTTTATTATTGGATTTGATCAAGTGGAAGAGGAATTTTATGATAGTCCTGAGCATATCACTATTCATAGAGAATAAAATTAATCAATCTGCCGGACAAAAATTTAATTTTGGATGAAAACTAGCAAACTCTAGCCGTTTCCCTGAACAGGCGAGAAGCGAAGCTTCGAGCACGGATTCAGGGTCCAATTAACACTCATGATCGTAGATCATGACGTTATTTAAATAATTTTGCCATGCTCTTTCGAGCATGAATTTCGTTTTGGATCCTGAATTTGCGTATGAAGCTTTGCTTCAACGCGTTCAGGAAAACAAAGGTATGTAGACAATTTTCTATCATAAAAATAAAAATTGTCCCGTAGATTGATATTTTCTATATATTATAATTAATTTATTATTACAGTAAATATAAGTAAAATTATTTAAATGTTTCGGTAAATTTTTTAAAATAAAATGGATCGCAGTCATCTTCTAATGCCCAAGCCCAGGCTAAAACTGCTTGAACAAAATTCCATTGGGCAATGCGTTGAGAAGGTGTTTTAAGAATATGTGCAAAAAGCTGGATGCGTTTTTCAATAATTTCTTTAGCATTAGGTATTGTTAATAAATCAGGGATGGGGTTGCGGATAAAAGCTGCAATCTCGTATGCAGGGTCACCAATGATGCCTTTGGGATCAATTGCTATCCAATCATTGGAATGAGACAAAATATTATCATGGTGTAAATCACCATGAAGCAAAACGTTTTTGGGGGATGTTTCTAAAAGATGATTTTTTAAATCACGTGCTTTTTGTAAATATTCGGAGGGGATATTGAGATCTTGATCTAAAAGAGCAAGCCAATCTGAAATATGTGGGAATTGATTTTCAATCGGCAAAGGCGCTTTGTGGAGTTTTGTGATTAGATCTGATGCAATATAAATAGCTTCTTCATCACGAAGATTAAAATAGTTTTTGAGTGATTGTCCAGGTATTGCACGTTCTATAAGTAAAGCATCGTCTTTTTCGGCATATAATTTGACACAGGAATGTTCTGCAAAAGCCCTGAGAGCATTTGCTTCTTTTCTTAAAGATTCAATGTCAGGACTTATTTTTAAAATGACTGGTTTTGTATTTTGAACTGCCGAGAGGACATAATTGTAAGTGAGATTATTAAAGGGGGTAAGTTGCGTTAGGTGCCAATCTTCAGCATATTCTTGAATAAGCTTTGGTAAAGAATGAAGCCAGTTTTTACCTTTGTCGCCATAAAGATTGATTATGTTTTGGTTGAAGTGTTGCATTGGATGATTTTAATGTAAATTGTACAATATTTAAATACTCATGCAACACTAACCAATTGTACAAATTAATCGGTTTGGCGCATTCCTTGCTTGGTGTTTTCTTTAAAAACATCACTATCTTTAATTTGATTTAATTCGACATGTGATGTTTCCATTGAGCTCATTATTTCATCTATATCGGCGCGCATTTTTTGAAGTTTTATTTGCATGTCTTTCATTTTCTCACATGTATTGTTCATTCTTGTTTTTATATTGTGATCTTTTGTGTCTGCATTTACCTGAGTAGCAGAAATGAAAATTATTGAAGATAGAAATAAAGTTTTTTTAAAGGTAGTTTTCATTTTTTTTCCTTACTAAACATCTTGACTAAGTTTTCATATTGACCCTAGTCAATTGATTTCCCTAATTTATATAACAGCATATGTGTATATTAATTTCAATAAAAATATGTTTTAAATAAATGAAATGTGATGAAGGCGAGACGCATAAACATGATCATTAAAAATAGTTTTTCTATATTTTTTTTAAAATTATTAGGGTGCGTTTTTTTATTTTGGGGATGGTTTTCTTCAAATCTTTATTGTAAAAATCACGAGATAGATTTAACGCTTAGCTATAAAATTGTTCATTTTGCAAACAAAAATGTAAAAACAATTGCTATCAATGATACGATTCCTGGGCCCATTCTTCGTTTTAAAGAAGGCGATCATGTGTCGATTAATGTGCATAATCAATTGGATGAAGATACAAGTGTTCATTGGCATGGATTGATTTTGCCTTGGCAGATGGATGGGGTGGAGCATGTAACACAGAAACCTATTCCGCCAAAAGGTGTATTTCATTATCAATTTACCTTAAAGCAATCAGGTACTTATTGGTATCATGCACATTCAGGTTTTCAAGAACAACAAGGTGTTTATGGGGCCCTTATTATTGATCCTCTAGAGAAACCCGCATACGAATATAATAAAGATCATGTTGTTGTTTTATCTGATTGGAGCAATACGCATCCAGAGCAAGTTTGGGCTAATTTAAAAAAAACGGGCGATTATTATGCGCCTAAACTTCCATTGCAACCGTCTCTCGTTCGTTTTTTACGTGATTATAAACAGGCAGATCCTGAGCAACGAAAAAAAATACGCAGTGATTACAAGATGATGCAACAGATGCGCATGAGCATTTATGATTTCAGTGATGTTGCCTATGATACGTTTTTGATGAATGGAAAAAATGCATCTGATCCTTGGGTAGAGAATGTAAAAATCGGGGACATTGTTCGATTGCGTTTTATAGGCGCAGGCGGCAGCACCATTTTTCGTGTCAAAATACCGGGTGCAAAGATGCAGATGGTGCATATCCAGGGCAATGATGTGCAGCCATATTGGATTGACGATTTCACTATTGCGCCTGGCGAAACTTATGATGTTTTGATTAAAATTGAAAAAGAAACACCTTATATTATTTATGCTGAATCCGCCGATACATTAGGTGCTGCTTATGGGGCATTAGTAACTGATCCCAATACCAAAGTTGATTATCGCGTTGCGCCTTTTCCAATACCTGCGCCAGTCACGATGGGGCATTCTATGGCGCATGCCGGACATAAGATGGAGGAGAATTCTAAATCGATGCCTTTACATGATCAGCATGAAATGAGTTCCCAGCATGAAATGAGTTCTAAGTCGCATGGAGCTAAGAAAATGGCTCATAATAGCGAGGAATCCTTAACAAAAGGTACAAAATATCAAGAATTAAAAGCGCCTTTTAAAACGAATAATCCCTCAAAATCATTTGAAACCATTGATATGGTGCTAAGTGGGTATATGGGACGATATATGTGGTTTATCAATGGATTGCCTGAATCTAAAGCAAGTCTTATTTATTTTGAGCCAGGTAAAAGATATCGGCTTGTTTTTAAAAATGAGTCGATGATGCATCACCCTATGCATCTTCATGGGCATTGGTTCATTTTGCGTAATGGTCATGGTGCCTATGATCCATTATTGCATACAATAGATGTCGCACCTGGTGCTGTAGCTGTTGCTGATGTTGATGCAAATGCAAGCGGGCAATGGTTTTTTCATTGTCATCACATGTTTCATATGATGTCAGGTATGTCGCGAATTTTTCGCTATACAAATTTTTCAGATGATAATGAACATATTGATAACACGCCTAAAAAGTCAAAAGAGGCTCATCCTGTGGGGCATAAATCACATTCTTTTTTTGCAAAATTCTTAGAGTTAAGTATTGATCCCTTTTACAATGAACAAGAAGCATCTTTAAAACTATTATATGGCTCAGATTACAATAAAATTGAATTGTATAGCGAAGACGCTGAAATCAAAAAAGGAAAAATTACGAAAGCTGATCTTGATTGTTTTTATAGACGTTTAATCAGCGAATTTTGGTCTGTTAAAGGCGGTGTTAATTATGTATATAGACCTTCAAAAACGCCCTATATTCAGCCGGGTATTGGGATAGAAGGGTTGATGCCTTATTTCATCGATACCAATATTCGTGGATATTTGCATAAAGGAAGCGCAAAACTTGATCTTCAATTATCCAGAGACACACAAATAACGAATAATTTTTTTATAAGAAAACGTATCAGAAGTATTTTAGCGACAAAAACAATAGTTAAAGATGAAATTGGATGTGGTTTAAATCAGATGCAATATGTTGTTCGGCCTTTTTATCGTTTGTCACCTGCCATTAATGTTTATGCTGAATATAAACATACGGATTATATTGGAAAATTAAAAAAAATACATCGAAAGAAGGGGGAATCAACGAAGGAGGATACATTGAATCTTGGTTGTTCATTTGTTTTTTAAAACTCTACCGAACAAAAATTTAATTTTGGATAGAAATATACAAAATACCAGCCGTTTCCCTGAACCGGCGAGAAGTGAAGCTTCGAGCATTGATTCAGGGTCCAATTAACAATCATGATCGCAGATCATGACGTTATTTAAATAATTTTGCCATGCTCTTCAAGCATGAATTTCGTTTTGGATCCTGGATCTACGTATGAAGCTTTGCTTCAACGAGTCCAGGAAAACAAAGGGGTGTGGGCAAATTTCTAGCATAAAAATAAAATTTGTCCCGTAGATTGCAAACAATTAAATTCTACTGAACTTTAAGACCATCAGCATCATGAACTTCAATTTTTTCAATGACATCAGAATTTTTGCTTGCATAGACTACACGCGCTGTAATATATCCACGATTGTTTGATAAGGCACCTTCTACAGGTGTGCCTGCAACTTCCCAAAGCCCTAAAGTCATAACATCAAGTGCACCATGGCCTGCGGCACGAACATAGTTAAAGCCACTTTTGCGTGCTTTTGCACGATAGGTTTCAGTATATTTGCCATTTTCTTCTGTATGTTTATCAAGAATTTCCATGCCTAATGAAAGATAGCATCCTCTGGAATGACATTTTCTAACGTCGCTAACTGCCACGCCGTCGTTTGATGCTGCTTTATAAACTGAACAGCTGCTTATAAAAAGGGCCAATGCTACATAACTTAGCTTGTACATTTACTATGTTCCATTTGTTAACAATAATTTAATATCAGGAGTCTACACTTTTATAAAAAATATGCAATATGTGATTAAGCAGGCTATTGCTATGTATTGATTTTGTTCTAAAAAATATTCAACATTGCTTGATAGTTTTTTCTTGTTTTAAAAGAATATATTTTTTTAATATTAAAAATGTTATAGTCGATAGACATTGGAAGGATACATCGTCATGCCTTGCTCATGTATATAAGGATACACTTCGCTCGTTGTCCTTGTCTACTTCTCAAGTCTATCGACTATAGCCCAATATTGTTGATCTATTCATTCGTTGAGAGGCGAAAATGGTAAAAGAAAAAAAATCTGTAGATCTTACTAAAATTAAAATTCAGCGTTCACTTATTGAAAAATTATTTGCACAAAATATAATTTCAACTGAAGTGCGCACATCAAGTTTGAAGCTTATATATCCACATCAAAATTGGGGATTATGGGCACAAAGACTGTTTTTAATTTTAGGCTTTTCTCTTATTTTATCGAGCATTATTTTCTTTTTCGCTTTCAATTGGGCAATTATACCAAATTTTGCAAAATTAGGGGTAATTGAAGTCGGTTTTTTTGTGGCTATTATTTGTAGCTTTTGTTTTGATCTTAAGAAGATTTTAGGCCAAATAAGTCTGTTGGGCGCTTCGGTTTTTGTGGGGGCTTTTTTAGCAGTGTTTGGTCAAATCTATCAAACAGGCGCTGATGCTTATCAGCTTTTTTTGATATGGTCACTCCTTATTTTACCGTTCGTCTTTATTTCAACCAATTCTTTTCATTGGTTTCTTTGGTTTGTGGTAACGTCGCTTGCTATTTATTTTTACTGCAACCAAGTTTTTATGATTAATTTAATATTTGATAATGTGACTTGGGTATTGCTTGCTCTTTTTTCGTCAGCGCTTCTTGTTGTAAAAGCCTATTATAGGTCGCTCAAAAAAATATGGATGCCAGCGCCTTGGACGACGTCGTTGCTTGTACTTGCAACACTTTCATATTTGCTTGTGCCATCTCTTCATTACATTTTTGAAATTGGGAAAGAGCCCATAGGCTTTTTTGTACAATTAGGGACTGGGTTATCACTTATTATTCACGCAATATTTTACTTGTATTTTAGGTTTAAAAAACCCGCTATTGTTCCCTTATGTTTTACCTATTTGTCTTTATGTATCATTGTTGAAGCCATTATAGCGCGGGTTATTTTATGGTCAGGAAATGAATTGGGTGCAATTGGTTATTTGATTGTTCTTATTTTTACGCTTGGATTATTTAGTTTTGCAACGATGCGTTTGCACCACTTCTACAAGCAAATGAGGATTAAATATGATGCATAGAATGAATGGGCAAGATTATTTAGATTATTTGCATGATCGTCAATTGGTTGATGAACGTGCGTTAGGTACCATAAAAAAATTCATAACTAATAATGCGAAGCAACCTGGATTACCATTTTATTTCCATCTTTTAGCCGGTGTTGGAACATTGATTTCGACATTTTGTCTTTACTCAGTTCTAAATCTTTTTGGATTTATAAGTTTTTTCAATACAGAAGGTTTTCTAGGCTGGGGGATTGCTTTTATCGTTTTGGCTATATTGATTTATTTTCAATTTAAAAGCAATAAAAGCCTTGTACAGCAAAGTTTTTTGATTCAGTTTTCTTTTGCATTGATGGTCGTCGGAAAAGTTTTTATTATAATTTACACCCTTTATAATCTTCAAAATTACTTTAAATTTCATAGTACTTGGGTCTATTCAACAATTCTTCTTGTGTTGACGGGACTTACTTTTTTTCTTTACAAAGTAACAGCAGAACGCTTTTTGGGGTGTTTTTTCCTTTTTCTTTCCATTATTTACAATATTACTGAAACATCTTTTTTTCAGCCTGATAATAATCTTGTATTAAATATTTACATGTTGCTGCAAGTTGTTTTGGCGAGCGTTTTGTTTACACATTCGCATGTCAAAAACGCTTTTATTTCTATCGCTTATGCGCTTGTTTTGTCTGTTGCTGTGGAAATTGTTTTTTTTGATTTAACAATTGCCCCGTGGGTTCTTGGTAAAGATTTTGGGTTAATATATGTGCAATATGGTTTTGCGCTTTTACTTATTTGGTCTATGTTTTGGGCATCTGGAGCGCGTAATATCGGCGCATGTTTTAAAAACATCCATTTGATTTTGGCATCGTTACTTGTAGTTTTGTTGTCATATTTGACAGCACCCGGTATTATTTTTTCAATCTTTTTGATTGTTCTGGGATATGCATGTCAGCGGCGGTTTTTATGGTTATTGGGTGTATTTCTAATGCCAATTTACCTTTTCTTTTATTATTACGATTTGCAAGTTACCCTTCTTGAAAAATCAATTATTATGTTCTCGAGCGGCCTTATTCTTTTGATTGGTGCCGTATATATTCGTATTTGTAAATTAGATATAGCCAATAGCCATTGGAAGGATACATCGTCACGCCTCTCTCATGTAGACAAGAATACACTTCGCTCGTTGTTCCTTGTCTACTTCTCAAGTCTATCGACTATAATATAAGTCAGGGAGATCAACATGAAAAAAATAATTCTCCTTTTAGCGACCATTACGATTTTTGTTTTCTTTAACTACAATATTTATGTAAAGGAAAATATTATTGAGAATGGTGAAAAAATATTTCTTGAATTGCGTCCGGTTGATCCACGATCTTTTATGCAAGGTGATTATATGGCTTTGCGTTTTAAGATTGAAGAAGATGCTCGTTTCAATGCGAATGAATCTGTGCCGCTAAAAGGTAAAATTGTGGTAACTATTAATGAACAAAAAATAGGACATTTTGAAAAACTGTATATAGGCGGCGATTTAAATGCGAATCAATGTTTGTTTGATTACCGACTTACCAATTTAGGTATAAATATTATGCCGGATTCTTTTATGTTCCAGGAAGGACATGCATCTTTTTATGAAAAAGCAAAATATGGCGTTTTTAAGTTTATTGGACATGAATATTTGTTAACGGGACTCGCCGATGAGCATTTAAATGAAATTAAGCCATTGATTGAGACTTTGGTAAAATAGTATTTACTTTATAGAAAACCTGGATTTCCGTTGTTATAAGTTACCCAGCACCTAGACGTGTGGATTTAAAAGTCATGTCTTATCTTAATAAATTGGAAAAAGTCTATTGCATAATCCCTTCAATCGATCTAGATCAAAAGAATTATGCAAAGCGATTATTGAAAGTGTTCTACTAATTACCCCACTTTTGACCTTTAAAATCAAGATTTAATTGCGATTGCTTAATTATTAAATTGGGTCTTTTTTCTTTTATTTTTTGCATAAAACTATCCGAGAGCATTTTATTATAAGTATTCAACTCTATGTAATTAAGCTGTGGTAGGTTATTTATGAATAATCCAGCATCCTGATCTTGCATCTCATTACAAAGAATTGATAATTCCTGAAGGTTGTCCAATCCTTTAACACAAGGAAAAATCTCATTTCCATTAAAAAAACCAAGTACCATTTTTACAAAAATTAATGCTTAGCTTTTTAAGATTCTTCAAATTAGAAATGGATTCTAATTTTTGTCTCTCTTGATTAGGTTTCAAATAGCTAATGTCCACACGGCAACGAATTGACAAATTTTCAAGATTGGTCATTCTTCCAATAATATTCAATGCATTATTTGAATATGACTCAATATCTAAAGACCTCAGATTAGGCATTTTTGCAATGCTATTAAGAACTACATCATTAGAAGTAAGTATTTTCAAAACAGTAAGTTTATGTTTATGCGTAAAATCTAAATCTATATTTTCAGAAACAATGTTTTCGGAAAGATCCAAAAAAACAAGATTATTCATACAAAACAATCCTTGAATCACTTCGCTACTGATATTCGTTTGGGAAAGATCCAATTTAATTAGTTTTGGAGCTTTATATATTTCCTTAAAACTATCAGGATCAAACTTCATTGAAATAAGGTTTAATGTCTCTAAATTTTGAAAACCAGCAATTTTTTTGCAATCAATTGGTTTAAAAAGAATATTGTTAACCGAAAAATGATTTTAAAGTGTGCTTTGATTTTACCAGCAATAGACCTAACGCTTTTGAATGTATTGACTTAAAACGTATCTGTTCAGGAATGTTATCATTTAAAACATATTTCACATGTGGAATTTCATATTTTTGAATAATAGTACTTAAATATTCTACATTTTGTCCATTTTCATACTCAAACCATGAGTGATGAAATGCTCTTTTAAAGGGATTGATTTTTTTTATTTGTATTATGTTTTCAGACACGTCATCTAAAATCATATTATCTGAATTTTCAACAGGAACCTGCTGATCTTGTTGATCTCGTTGATTTAACTCTTCCCACCTTTCCATAAATTTAATATGCATATCTTGAGGTAAAGCCAAAATAACAGGTAGCTGATCTTCAAAAAGACTAATATCAAAATTTCTTAATCCTTCATCCGTGTATAAAGTTTCTATAACCTCTTCAATATAACCTGCTTTACAGGCACTTGTTATGATATTTGATACACCAAGCATCATACAAAAAGTTATTATCTTCTTAAAATTCAACATATTTTCTCTGATTTTGTACAAGATTTGTATATTAAAAATATTTTAAAACCTCATTATTTTAATAAAAAAATTATAAAAAATTCAATACTATAATATACAATATCTAATAATGAGTTATTTTTATTACATTTATCGATTTATTAAAAATATTTTATATTTCGATTAAAATGAGTTGCCAGTTTGCCTATATCTCTTCGTATAGCTACGTCACGTCGATAAACCTGAAGTTAAATCATGTAATATAAAAATAAATTTAAAAATCAGCTTGCTTCTGCTTGAAAAATAGCGAGTGATAAATCACGAATCAGTGCTTCTTCCGTCAAGGACAATTTGCTATCAAGAATCAACTGCGTTGCTTCAGCTGGTGGAAGGGCGCGCGCATAATAAAATCCTTGCTCATAATCACATTTTAATTTTTTAAGATGATCTAATTCTTGCTCAATGCCTTCTGCAACAACAAACAACCATAGATCACTAAAAGATAACTTATGGAAAGAGGGACTTTTTAAAAGTCCCCTACTGAACATCCAAAGCTTTAATCATCCGAGAGAATACAGCCAGCCTCAATAAAAAATTGGCGTAAGGACGTAATGCGACCGCTATCTAGGACACCGTTTACAGAATCATGTAGATGCAATCCTGTCGTTTTACCATTGAGATGTATGGCTATTCTAGAGCCTTCACGCGATTTATCAACGCTTCCGTCAAGACCAAGAATTAATTTTTCAACAAAAGAAAACCGCACATTATCCTTCAGATAACATAAGGGCGTATATATTAAATATCTAAAAGCATCTTCATAATTTTTAGGAATAACAAATCTAGGTGGTTGAACATCGTTAATATTTTCATTTAATTGAACCTGCTGAAGACGTAAAGCAAGTTCTGTTATACCTTGTTGAATTTGTTCCAAAATAAGATCACCAGATTTTTCAAGGTCCTTATAAAGATTATGTGCTTTATAGTAAATTGAAAACTTACTTTTGCTCTTTTCCGATGTATCGACCATTATTTTCTTAAGCCAATTTTTGCATGCATCAAGGGAAGCAATTTCTAAAAATTCATCCTCTTGAACAATAGCAATCTCTTTAATAGCTTCAGCCTTTGTTTCTTCGATTATCGATCTATCACCCGCAATACAAATTGGTGCAATCTCATGGTCAGATTCTTGAAAATTTGAAACATTCTGAAGATCTACTTCATCTGAAAGATCTGTTTTCGTTTCAACTTCATTGCTTATTTGACGTGTTGAATTTTCAGAAATTAAATTCACATGATTGACAATAAGACTTTTTTTCTTTATTTTTTTATGTTTTTTTTTGTTATGGTGTATAGATAATTGCAAAGGGTCAATTTCAAAATCAATAGAATTAACCATACCCAAGTAAATAGGATAATTTAGAAATAATTCTTCATCAGATAATATTATATTATCGTTTATTTCATTAAAAAATTTTATATTTAAAGGATTGGTAACAAGGTGATAAGCACGCTTTATTGTTATTAAATTATCAAAAACAGTTTTAGGCATACTAAATTCATCTGAATCATCACTTAAATTTATTTTAGAAATTTTTTGAAAAATTTTATCAACAGATATTTTTGAATTAATCATTGTAGAAGTAGAAAACGCCTGTTTAATTTTATTAAACTCATTTTCTAGAGATAAAGCATATTCTTGATTAAGATTAAATTTTTTCAAATCAATTTTATTTATTATAGAAAGAATATTTTTAGATTGACTTTTTTGCTCATTAACAATTGAATATATACTTAATCTTATATCATAATTATCTTTTTTAGAGTTTATTGTCTCTACTTTTAAAAATTGCTCAAGATAACGACTTTCATCATCAAAGAATTTTTTAATACCTAACGTTGATTCCAGTATTTTTTCTAAATCATTTTTAATTTCTCCTTCCCCTATATTGTTAAGCTCTGCAAGCCAACGTTCAATGCCTTTAATAGACTTTATTTGCTGAATATAAATTTTAAAAGCTGCACCAGGAATTAAAGAACATTGTAGATTATCAAATTGAGGTACATAATAGGACAATCGATTTGAAAGTAAATCTAAATATTGAGAATAATCTTTATATTTTTTAATTTCTTTCACGTTTAAATCTATTTTTCCAAAATAATTTTCATAAGATTTTTTTAGAGCATCAGAAGTATTTACTAATGGTTGCAATTTTAATGTAAGATCTAATTTTTTCCTTATTTTCTGAATCTCTTCTACTGATTCAACAAAGTAGCGAGTAAAATCATCCGTTAAATTAGAAAACGAAGAAGCAGACACAAAAAAAAATAGTACAAAAATTATTATTCTCATTTTTTTATCCTATTATTACTGTAATTTATAAGAAATACTTACTTAAAGCCAAAAGAATATAGATAATACATTAAAAAATTAAAAAAATCAAATAAAAAAAATTAATATTCAAGTTTTACTGTAATATACTGTTTTATATTCTTAAAATTTAAAAAAAATAGATATTTTTCTTATATATATCCAAATGATTTGGAAATGCCGATTTTTGAGTCTGAAATTTGAGGTGATTTTTGATGCCAAAAATTATGACAGATAATGGGTTTACCTTAAAAATTTTTGCTTCAAAAAGCAACCAAAGATCATCGATTAAAAACGGTAGCTTCAGATTATTTAGGTATAGCGCCATACTATAATACAAATCAATCAAATCAGCTTGCTTCTGCTTGAAAAATAGCGGGTGACAAATCACGTATCAGTGCTTCTTCCGTCAATGACAATTTACTATCAAGAATCAACTGCGTTGCCTCCGCTGGTGGAAGGGCGCGTGCATAATAAAATCCTTGCCCATAATCACATTTTAATCTTTTAAGATGATCTAATTCATCTTCTTCTTCTATACCTTCTGCCACAACGAGCAACCCTAAATCATGCGAAAGACTTACAATACCCCTGATCAACGAATATGTTTTTTCATTTTTCATCATGTTATGTGTAAAAGAATGATCAATTTTTAAATAATCAAAAGGAAATTTGTGTAAATAACTAAAAGAAGAATAGCCCGTTCCAAAATCATCAATACATAAAGATACACCAAGTTCTTTTATTTGATCTAAAACCCAGTTGGTTTGAGCTAAATCATCCATAATAGCACTTTCGGTAATCTCTATTTTTAATAATCCTGCTGGAAAATCATAACTTCGAATGATTTCTAATATTTTTTGCATATACACGAAGTCTTTAATCTGGCGGGCAGAAAGATTGATTGATAATGAAATTTTGTAATCGGCTCCAATTAATTCTAGCCAAGACTTAAGTTGCTCGCACCCTAGTTTAAAAATATATTCACCCATAGGTAAAATAAGCCCTGTTTCTTCCGCAATATGTAAGAAACGGTCAAGACCTATCATTTCATTTTTACTTTGCCAACGAATCAACCCTTCAAACCCAAAAAGTTCATTTGATGATAAATCAATAATAGGCTGATAGAAAAAACAAATTTCTTCTTTTTCAATGGCACGTCTTAATTCTGTTTCTATATGAAGTTCTGTCATCACTTCATTATGAAGCTCTTGATCAAAAATCTCATAGCGCGCACGTCCTCGTGATTTTGCACGATACATTGCAAGATCTGCATTTCGTAATAAACTATCCGTATCTTCAAACTTATCATTTAAAAGCGTAATACCGATACTCGCTGACGCAAAAACATCATTCCCATTCAGATGGAAAGGCTCTGCCAAAGAATCTAAAATACGACCAGATACAGCTTTTGCTTCCTCTAAATCAGGAATATTGCGTAAAATAGCTGTAAATTCATCGCCTCCCAAACGTGCCGCAAAATCATTGTCCCTAAGGCATGCCTTCAGACGTTGACCAATACCAATTAACAATTTGTCCCCAACATCATGCCCCAAACTGTCATTAACGACTTTAAAGCGATCTAAGTCTAAGAATAAAACAGCTGTTAACTGAATAGAATGAGCTCTAATTTCGTCAAGACATTCTTTTAAACGTCTAATAAAATATTCTCGATTTGGCAAGCCGGTTAAAGGATCGTGATAGGCTGTATGGATGAGTTCTTGTTCATAGTTTTTTTGCATCGTAATATCAGTTTGGGAACCTGCTAAACGAAATACGATGCCATCTTTATCGCGCGCAGCTAAACCTCGTGACAACATCCAATGATATGAACCATCACGATGCTTCATCAAATATTCAGCTTTGAACCGAGGAATATCGCCCTTTAAATGGCCTTCAAAAGCACGCTTAAATTCAACCAAATGATCTGGATGAACACGCTCATACCACCCTTCAAGTGTAGAAAACACCTCTTCATCTTCGTTATAGCCAATCATTTCCTTATAACGAATAGATAAATAAATATGACCTGTTTTTACATTGCAATCCCAGAGACCATCATTGGCACCATGGGCCGCCAAAGAGTATTTTTCTTCACTATCCTTTAATTTTTCAGTTTGAAGGGCAAGATCCGTATTTACTATCTCTAGTTTTTGTTCTCTTTCCTTAATATCTGTAATATCAACAAGCATTAATGCCGTTGCATGATCACGCGTTTTATGTTCACTTACTCTGACCCATCGTCCATTTGTCAGTTTTTGTTCAGACGTAATTGATTTCTTAGAATCTTGATGCAATTGCAACCTAATATTACCTGTCGTATCATCAGACATCTTTGAAAATACTAAATTGGCATTTATGCCTTGCTTAATCATGGGTTCAATATTTATCGGATCTAAATCAATAAAACGTTTATTCCATCTCAATATCTTTTCACTTGCATCAACAAGAACTAATGCTGCAGGACTAATTTCTAAAGCATCTGCAAAAAGACGTTCAGATTTTTCTTTTTCAATCTGAAGTAATTTTAACGCTTCCGTTGTTTCTTGTTGTGCAACCACCATATCAGCATTACTTTTGACAAGTTCAGTTGTTCGTTCATTGACTTTTTGCTCAATAGTACGATACATACCTTCAATTTCGTTTGTCATTTTATTAAAAATGCTTGCAAGCAACCCAAACTCATCTTTCGTTTTGATCACAACGCGTTGATCAAGAGCCCCCTTTGCAACCTTTTCCATGATAAACATCATACGTCTTAAGGGGGTCAATACAAATCCTGAAAGCGCAAATAAAAGACCAATAAAAATAAGAAGATTCATTAAAAATAAAACAAGACATCCCCAATAAAAGCTATTTTTAACTTCTTCCCAAAGTCTTGCTGTCGAAATATAAAGCTCTAATGTTCCAATGCGCGTTTCTTTACCAAACTCATTAAAAATGATGTCTTTCTTAAAACGCAAATCATTATCTTCTGGTAAAACACCTTTAAAAGCAATTTCATCTTGTTTCGTACCAATGACTTTTGCGCCTTTAAAATCTTCATCTTTTGAAAGGATTGCAATCAATGCATTAATTTGATCATTGTTTAAATTCCATAAAGGAAAAGCCAAAGAAGCACTTTGCATTTCGGTTAACAAAGTAGCGCGCTGATTTAAAGAATTTAATTTTTCAGTGTAGGAAACAAATATGAAAAAACTTAAGGCAAGTGCGCCAATCGTTATTAAAATAAAACTTACCGTCACAAACAACTTAGCACGAATGCCCTGTGACCATCGCGGTTTTGGCATCGTTTCTAATTGAACAGAAAACACACAATTTTTCCCAAAGATTATATTTTATTATTACACCCAAATGATTTTAGATTTACCTTAGGAATTTTTGGTTCAAAAAACGACCAAAGGTCATAAACTAAAAACGGTAGTTTCAGATTGTTTGGGTATATATATACTACAACGAAGAAAAAAGCTTGTCACCTACTCTTGATAGAATCATGTATAATCTGGTAAAAAGGAATCTTACTTACAACAATTTTAAGAAGCCATGACACAAATTATTACACGTTTTGCACCCTCTCCAACAGGTTATTTGCACATTGGGTCCGCTCGAACTGCCTTATTTAATTGGCTTTTTGCCAAACATCATGGTGGAAAATATTTACTTCGTATCGAAGACACTGACCGTGCAAGATCGACAGATGATGCCGTATGCGCGATTATTGATGGTCTCAATTGGCTAGGTCTTATTCCAGATGAAGAGCCTATTTTTCAATTTCAACGTGCAAAACATCACGCTGACATGGCTCTAAAGCTTTTAAATGAAGGCAAAGCCTATTATTGCTATTGCACGCCCCAAGAACTAGAAGAAATGCGTGAAAAAGCGAAACTCGAAGGAAAACCACAAAAATATGATGGCAGATGGCGTGATCGGGATCCGAAAGACGCTCCAAAAGATATTAAACCCGTTATTCGCCTTAAAGCACCAAATGAAGGCGAAACAATTTTATATGATCACGTTCAAGGCCTTATTAACGTAGCCAATATCCAACTTGACGATATGGTTCTTTTGCGGGGTGATGGCACGCCTACTTATATGCTATCCGTTGTAGTTGATGATTTTGATATGGGTATTACCCATGTGATTCGTGGAGACGACCATTTAACAAACACCTTCCGTCAAATCCAATTGTATAATGCCTTTGGCTGGAATTTACCTATATTTGGACATATTCCTTTAATCCATGGTCAAGATGGCGCAAAATTATCCAAACGCCATGGTGCGTTAGGTGTTGAAGCCTACCGTGATATGGGGATCCTTCCTGAAGCCATGTGTAATTATTTACTTCGCCTTGGCTGGGGACATGGTGATGACGAAATTATAAATATGCAACAAGCTATAAAATGGTTTGATTTTAATGGGATTGGCAAATCAGCTTCAAGACTTGATATGGCAAAATTATTTCATATCAACCATCATTATATTCAACACAAATCAACAGAAGAATTGCTGATACTATTGGAAGACCAATTTAAACAAACTGACAAGCCCTTGCTGTCACATGAAAAAGACCGCATTACAATAGGTATTGAAGGCCTTAAAAAGCGCGCACAGACATTGGTTGAACTTGCTGAAAACGCTTGGATTTATCGTGATATCAGACCCATAAAAATCGAAAATGAAGATCAATTAAAAACAATTGCCGACCTAAAAGAAGTTTTTAGCGACTTATTCCAACATTTATCCTCAATTCAAGAATGGTCACATCCAATGCTTGATCTTGAGCTTAAACTGTTTTTAGAGCAAAAAGGATTGAAATTAGGTAAAATTGGACCAAGCTTAAGATTAATTTTAACTTCTAAACTTAACGCCCCTTCTATTGTTGATGTCATGCTTGCTTTAGGCAAAGAGGAGTCGCTATTAAGATTGGGTGATTTTATTTAATAGACTTCTTTCGAAACTCTACTACTGTGGCCGATTAATGCGTCGTTTCGGTACTCAGATCCTCATGTATGAAGAATACACTGCGGTCTTCCGTGCCGAATCTTCTATTACTCGCCTCACATTAGCGAGTTTCGAAAGAAGTCTAATGATAAATCTTCATGTAGATATAATTGTTTAGATTATGAAGTAGGCTGTTAAGATATACTCGAATTATTTTTAAATGTGGGTAGGAAGATGAGCGGTGAAACACGCGGAGTGTATCTTTTCATACATGAGCATGTTGAATCCCGAAATCTGACGCCCTCCACAGTTAAAAAGAAGAAGAGTTTTTTGCAGTGCAAAAAAAACTATGTTGCACAACACAATAAGTTGGCTTATCCTAATAATAATGGTAGAAGTGTTATAAAGGGATGAGATAATGACAAGTCAGGCGATACCAATGACTAAAAAAAACGCAGATAGCGTAACACTTATAGATAATAGAACAGGAAAGTCAATTGACTTACCCCTCATTAAAGGCTCCGCAGGACCTAATCTAATCGATATTCGTCAACTTTATAACGAAACAGGTTATTTTACATTTGATCCAGGCTTTACCTCAACCGGTAGCTGTAATTCAAAAATAACTTATATTGACGGCGATGAAGGCGTTCTTCTTTACCGTGGTTACCCTATTGAAGAACTTGCAGAATATAGCGATTTCATGGAAACATCATATTTGCTTATTTATGGTGAATTACCGACTGCTGCACAAAAAAAAGAATTCGAATATTCTGTTGTGTATCACAGCATGGTCCATGAGCAATTGATTAATTTTTTCAGGGGCTTCAGACGTGATGCGCACCCAATGGCCGTTATGGTCGGTGTTGTTGGCGCTCTTTCTGCTTTTTATCATGAACATACTGATATTCAAAATCCAGGTGAACGTGAAATCGTTGCCCATCGCATTATTGCAAAAATTCCAACAATTGCTGCAATGGCTTATAAATACTCAATAGGACAACCTTTCATTTATCCACGCAATGATCTGCCCTATACTGAAAACTTCATCAGAATGTGTTTTGCAGTCCCATGTGAAGATTACAGATCTAATGCCGTCATTACACGCGCGATGGATCGTATTTTTACGCTTCATGCTGATCATGAGCAAAATGCATCAACATCAACCGTTCGTCTTGCTGGATCATCAGGCGCAAATCCTTATGCATGTATCGCATCAGGCATCGCGTGTCTTTGGGGCCCCGCACATGGTGGTGCCAATGAAGCTGTGATTAACATGCTTAAAGAAATAGGCCATGAAAAGAATATTCCTGAATTCATTAGACGTGCAAAAGACAAAAATGATCCATTCAGATTAATGGGCTTTGGACATCGCGTTTATAAAAACTATGATCCACGTGCTAAAGTCATGCGCAAAACATGTCATGAGGTGCTTAATGAATTAGGACTTCAAAATGAACCCTTAATGAGACTTGCGATTGAACTCGAGCGCGTTGCTTTAGAAGATCCATACTTCATTGAGAAAAAACTCTATCCCAATGTTGATTTTTACTCTGGTATCATATTGCGCGCTATTGGTTTTCCAGCCTCAATGTTCACTGTTCTTTTTGCAGTCGCACGTACCGTCGGTTGGATTGCTCAATGGAATGAAATGACCAACGAAGAAAACCAAAAAATTGGACGTCCACGTCAATTATATACGGGGGAAACAAGACGTTCTTTTGTGCCTGTTAATAAGAGAAAATAGTAATTCTTTACTTTAATATACCCGATTGATTTCAAAATGTGGGTAGGAAGATGAGCGGTGAGACACGCGGAGTGTATCTTTTCATACATGAGCATGGCGAATCCTGAAATCTGACGCCCTCCACAGTTTGAAATCAATTGGGTATAAACAAGTTCGTCGTCAGGGTGCAAATCGGTACTCATGTACAAAAAGGTACACTCCGTTCCGATTCTTTACCCTTCCTAGACTTCGTCACGTAAGCTAAACAATTTTTAAAGCAAATTAAGCCCCTTTTTGGGGCTTTTTCTTTATTAATTTGACTTTTATTTTTCATATGTTAATTTAAGCCAACGTTTAAATATTGAGGTTGTTATGAATCCTAAATTTTATCTTATTGCATGTTTAAGTTTTTCTATCTATCAAGCATCGATCGAACAAAGTATTGCTATGGGGAATAAAGATGTACCTGTAGAATCAGCAAAACTACAAACAAAACAACAATTAATCGAAGAATTATTTACCCTTTTTCAATTTGACAAAATAACTCTTGAAGCTTTTTTGCAACCTTTTGAAAAAGAACTTAAAGAATTAGGTCTGCCTGAAAAACCATTCGCACAAAGCATTAAAAAATTTAACGCGCAAACAGCTGAGCTAAGTGCACCATTGATAGATCTTCTTAAAGATCTTTATACGCGCGCACATGAAAACACGTTTACACAACAGGAACTCGTTGACTTAGTTGCTTTGTACAAAAAACCTGTTATCCAAAAAGCCAATATGCAAGTCTTAAATATCTTTACCGAGCCTGTTATAAAAGCGTTAAAAGATCCAAAACTTTTTGCAGAATATTCATCAAAAATTATGGCAATTGGCATTACAATGGCTGCTACAAATTCCTCTGACAAAGAATATGCTTCTATCGTAACTAAAGAATTTGAAGCCTTTATACAAAATAAACATATTTTAACACCTGAATTTCTTGAAAAATTAAAACAACGTTATACAGGTCTTGCCCCCAATCTTGAAAAATGGTTTGGCAAAGAAATCACTCAGAAAAAAATAGATGAACTAAAAGAATCTATTGAAAAAATGCCCCTTTTAAAATTAGTTTTTAACCCTAGCCAAAAAGAAGCTGCGCAAAATGCAGAGACTTCTTCTGCAATAGCCACCGATCAAACATTAACTTTACCAAATTAATTAAGGGTATATACAATGAACAAGATATTTTTACGTATTACAGCTTTTAGTTTTTTACTGATTGTTTTTATGAACCCGCTTTATGCTGACAACAATAATCCTGTTGCCACTCAAGAAACACAACAACCTAAAATTTCTGAAATCAAAAAGGCTCTCATTAAAGAATTATGTGATCTATCCTTTACCCATTTTTTATCCAACGCTGATGACTCAATGCTTTATTTTATTAAACCCATTGAATCTGAATTTAAGGCACTTGGATTTACAACAATGCCTTTCGAACAAACAATCAAAAAATCATTGGAAGATAATCAAACTGAACTTAAACAATTCAAGGAACTTGCATCTTCAATTTCTTTTAACGTTTTAGGTGACCATTTTTCTGAAGAAGAACTTAAAGAACTTCTTGAAATTTATAAAAACCCTCTTTTTCAAAAACATACTAAATTTCTTTGTTCTGGTTGGTTTTCACCTTTAATTGATGTTTTAAAAGATCCAAAGTTGTATGAAAAATATGAAAGCAAGATCAATCAATTCATTAATCTTATTAAAGACCCAAAAACAGAGCTCAAAGGCAATGAACTTGCTGAACTTGGAATTAAAGAATTTCAAACTTTTGTAGACTTTATCCAAAAAAATAGGGAATCTATAAAAGAAAAATTTACAATACAATTTCCTGCCATTGCACCTTTCGCAATTCCTTTCTTTGAAAGAATAACGTGGACTAAATCACAAGGGCCAATAATTGGCGAAGGACTTAAATTTGAAAACCTGAAGACATCATTTGATCGTGATCCTGAAACTGGAAAATATATGATCCTTGAGGGAGAAATAAAAAATATATCAAATGAAGAAAAAATTATTCCATTAATGAAATGCGTGCCTTATGAAAGAAAAGATGAAGTCTTAAGTGCTGCAAAATTCAAAGTGAATGCAACTAAATTACAACCTGGTGAATCCACGCATTTTGAAACACGCTTACCACCAGATATGCACCTAAATGCAAGAGATGAACTTCGTTTTTATAAAGACTAAGCTTAAATAAAGACCACGGGATAAGATCCGCGGTCTTTACTTTTTACCTCACACAACAAATTCCCAGACTTTCGTCATGCGCCTAAATACACACACCCATTAAATCTTCAATATTATAATTTTCATTTAAAAAAACACAAAATATTGACATTTTATTATAATCATGATACATTTATCTTATTGTTTTATTTGTATAATTTAATATTTCAATGGAAAGGACGTAAGATAATGTTCCTTGGCTTTGTTATACGGAATGCTACGCTTCAAATAATCATTATAAGCATTTTCACTCAACTTTCTTTTGCAGGCATAACTGATCCAATTGTAACCCATTATAACAGCTTTATCATTTTTAAAGACTACATAGAAGGCATGGAAATATTGCATGACAAAAAAAAATTAGAAAAAATAAATATGTTAGACGAAAAAGATTTTTTTGAAATATCCTCTCTGTCCTATCCTATTATTATAAAAAACAAATCTGATTTTCTGGTCGCTATCATACCAGTAGATTTATCTTCGCCTTGTTTTATAGCGCCGCATGAAACAATTATTAATTATATTGATGATAAGGAAAACTTTCGTTTGTATCGTATTGATTTGGCGTCAAGCATTAACAATATTTCAAATACAATTGGTGCAGTAAGCGCTATAACAACAATTGCAACAAGCACCTTTTTTCTTATTTCAGCCCCTTTAAGTATTCCAACGATAACAAGTGCCGCAATGCTAGGTGGTGCAAGCTATAAAGTGTATAAATGGATAACATCTTTGCAAAAAGACTTTTCTATTGCCGGACAAGAAATTGACCCTGCACGCATTATTGAATCATCCATTGCAAAAATGACGATTAATAATACAAATAACGAAATATCAATTAGTTCAACATTAAAAATTTTAGATGCAACACAATTAATGAACAAGTTTTTAAAACATATTCCAAAAAAATTAAACGACCTTTCTTCAAAAAACGATCAATTACTCAATCAATATCAAAAACAATTTGATGAATGTTCGGCCTTTTATGATAATAACCCAAGCTTTAATCATAAAGTTGCGCAATTATATTTGCTTTATCAACAATTAACGAACATCTTAACACCTCCAAAACAAACAAGTATGACGCGAAAATTAATTAAGTTTGTTAAAAATTCAGAAAACCATGCAGCAATAATGGCACTTGTTAAAGCATTAACCTAACCTTAAGACTCAATTCTTCAATCCATTAGTGCAATTTTCCCAATAAATAACGTAAATTATATTGACATAATTTAATAATATCTTTACACTGTAACTATATTTAATTTTATCAAGTATTTTTTATTTTTTTAAACAAAGGATTTAACGTTATGAGAATTAACAATTTTATTCGAAATTCTATATTTCAAATTGCCATTTTCAGTATTTTCACACAAGCTGCTTTTGCTGGCACCAACGATATAAATTTAGATTTATCGAGCCCTTCAAACAAACAATTGATTCAAGAATATGTACCTATTGATCTTACATGGGATTTTTTAAGACAATTAGAAAAAACTAATTGTTCTGGCATCAACGATACCGACAATTCAATTAAGCAAAATGGTACTGAATTTACAGCAAATTCTTTAGATATACAAAAAGCTCTACCCTATACCAACAAATTATCTTTTCCAACACTTACAAAAGCTACTTTCAATCCTGACGATCAAATTTTTGATCTTACGTATCAATATAAATATCTTTTTGGCAACAATTATGAATTTATTATTCGCGCTAAACCAAGTGCTGACAAAACACAAGAATTTGAAACAAAATTAGGTAATCTTGTTCAACAAGCACCAGAAAAAGTTGATGACTTTGTAATTTTGGAAGATAGATTGGACAATTCTTCAAATCAATCATCATCTAGTGCTGACCTTAGTTTAATAGTACAAAATGATTTCGATGATTTATTATATTTTGACGATGAATCTTACCCAATTATCATCAAAAATAAGTCTGATCATCTTGTCGTTATTAGACAAGGAAATCAAATTTCATCAATAGCGCCACATGAAACGGTTGTAAAATATATCAACAGCAAACAAAACTTTCGCATGTACCGCATTAACCCCGCATCAAGTGTTGTAAATATTGCAGGCAGCATTGGCGCTGCCGGTGCAGTAGCTACGATTAGTACAACACTTGCAACAGGCGCTTGTATGCTTGTCTCTGCCCCCTTAAGTATTCCTATTATAACAGGCGCAAGCATAATTGGAGGCGCAGGATTCACTTTATATAAATTTGTAAAAGCTGCAAAAAAACGTTGTCCAATTACAAGTAACGAAGTAAATCCAGATGAGATAGATTCTGAATCTATTACTAAAATCACTATTACAAATGCTGAAGATGAATCAACAATTGACACCAAATTAAAATTGGTCAATTCAAACAAATTGCTTAATAAAGTTTCACAATCTTTCTTTTATATATTATCACAATTTATTGATGCTGATTCTAAAAACAATCAATTAGCTGAAGATTTTCAACAAAGATTTGCAGAATTAACAAGTGAATTTAAAAGTGATCTTGAACTCAATACGAAAACTGCAAAACTTGTTTTACTACTTCAGGAATTAAGAAATATGATTAATCCACCAAAGCAAATTAGCACAATGGAAAAATTAATCAATTTTGTTAAAAATCCAGAAAATCGTGATGCTGTTATAACGCTTGTTAAGGCAGTAAAATAGACTTCTTTCGAACGCTACTACTGTGGTCGATTGATGCGTCGCTTCGGCACTCAGATCCTCATGTATAAAGAATACACAAGGGAATCCGTGCCGAATCTTCTATTACTCGCCTTATATTAGCGAGTTTTGAAAGATGTCTAATTCGTGAATATACTTCAAGCAACATCTGGCATATAATATTTACGTGTTTCAGAACGAGGTAAAGCCTCAACTCCATCGGCCTCAATAAACGCAACAATCGCCCATCTGGCAAAAGGTTTGCCAATATAGGATTCATCTAATTGAATAACATCATGCCAACCAGGAAACAAATCCTCGTTATTCATAATCTTTCTGAAATTACTTGAAATCATAAAAATTGCGTGATTTTCTTTGTGCTCAACAAGCTTCAAATTTTCAGGATGACTACCAATACGAAGTCCTGGACAACTTTCAGCAATACCTAAAGTAAAAGATCCCGCATCAAAATGTGGTTTTGCAAGATACTTACCCGATTCATCCCAATTATACTTCAAAAACCGTAATAAAATATGAGGCATTTCAGCGTCAAAAACTTTAGAATACAAGCCTTTATTTTCTGGTTCAAAATAATTCAATATCTGACTCATCGTGTCATATACTAAATCCCAGATAGGCTTTGCTTTGAGCATAAAATCATTAACAACAGGATGTTGTTGCAAGAAATCGTGATATTTTTTAAAAATAGCAGGATGAAAATGAAAGAAATCCTTACTGTCATTATACATATGATCATTCGGATCACGATGCTTAAACCCAACATCACCCCTACGATGAATAGGCGAAACTGTAAAATCAATATGATTTTTAATGAAATCAGGCTCTTCTAAAAATTTAAAAAAAGCACTCATTGCTTTTTCAATGCTTAATGTATCAAGTGGAAAAGGAATTGAGGTATAAAATTGTTGTTGAAGTTGATTATAAAAATTTTGATCAATTAAATTTAAATTATTTTTCATCTTTTGCATTCTCCTTGATCCATTTTAAACCATTGCCACTTCATGATCTTGGTCCAATTGACTTAATCATATTTACTCCTTTACACTATTAAAAAACAACTTTTTTCTACAATATTTAGGGATTGCCATGCTAAAGTTTTTATTTTTTGGAATTATTGTTCTTTTTTCATCATCACTCCAAGCAACAAATGATCTTGCTTTAGAATATATTAAAGATCTAAGTATACATGTACCCGAAGCCGGCAGTTTTTTAGGATTATCCGAATATGATAATCAAGTTGGTTATATTCAAAAAAATCAAGATGATGTGGAGGGGCGATTTAATACCAGATGGCGCAATCGCCTTGATGAAGAACTTTCTAATTTAAAAGCGACACATGGAAATAATCCTGAAGAAATGTCTCTTGAATCCCACGAAACCTATGTAGAACTCTTGAATCTACAAAGAAAATGCGACGCCAACCTTAAAGTTTTAGAACAAAATGAAAAATATGCGCGATTAACAATTCCTAATACGTATTTCAATACCATGTTTGATGCTATAGATCCTGTTATGTTTATATTTATACAAACATTTTTATTGCTTCAAGAACGTGGTGTTGATGCAGCAACGCAACGTTTCAATCTGTACCTTTATGGCCAAAATGACAATCCTCCTTTTATTCAAGGCGTTCAACAATATTTAGAAACAAAAATTGCTCAATATATTCAAAAAGATAAGAAAATTCTTTATCCACCATGCAAGCAAATCCAAAGCATGATTGCACAAGCGAACAAATTAAAATTCCTTGCGCCTTTTGCTTTAACAAAATTATGGGGCGCCACATCTAAAACATGGCACTTTTGGTCACAAGTTAATAACTATATTTGGTTCTTAGAACAAAAAATTCTTCCTCATTGTACGGACGACTATGCTCTACCTGAAGATTTATATAAAGCATATATGAATTTACAAGGCATTTATGTTGATGATCCAAAAAAATTGGCAGAAGAAGCGTTAAAGCACTTTGAAAATGCCCATAAAGAATTTTCAGATTTATCTATAGGTTTATCCGCTAAGTACAATACAGTAAGTGCCTTACCGAATGAAATCATGAACGAACTTAAGATAAAAACAGCCGTAAAATCACAAAATGAAGCGCTGATTTTATACAATGATACGGCGAAAGATCTAGAAAATATTATAAGAAACAATGATCTTTTTGATCTACCCGAAAGCGAAATGTCCGTAAGATTATCAGGAACATTAGAAGGAATGGTTGTCCAAGCATCTAGATGTACCCCACCAAAAGTTTTCAACAATCATGGTCGTTTTCGCCCTGAACTTGTTTTGGCCGATTGGAAAAATAATGGCAACAAATTTAGCGCCCACTTTTTAACGGCACATGAAGGACGCCCAGGTCATGAACTGCATTTTTCGTCTATTCTTGACCAAGAGCAAAACTATCTTAGAACTAATCTATTATTCGATTTTGCGACAATTGAAGGATGGGCTTGTTATGCAGAACATGCACTGCTTCCATTCTTCGCGCATGAGGAACAACGAATAAGCGAGTTGGATTTTCAACGATTCATCTCATTAAAAGCGGCGCTTTGTATTCAATTAATGTTAGGCGAAAAAAATCAAGCCGAAATTAAAGAGACTCTTATGACTGAACTTGATATTCCTGAAACACTAGCGGATACAGCAATTGCCAGATTTGCAGGAAATTTGGGATTAGCCCAAGCTATTTGTTATTATTACGGACAGCAACGTCTTATTAAATTAAAAGAAGAGCTTGAACAAAAACTAGGCAACAAATTCAACCTAAAAGAATTTCACAATGCTGTTCTTTCGTACGGCATATTGTCTATTGATTTATCTGCGCCCCTTATCGAACGCAAACTTAGAGGTGATGATAGTCATGAATTTGAAATGTAATGAATTTTTTATAGTATTTTCTATTAAAAATCGAACTTATTTTGTTTAAAATTAAGAGCTGTTAATGCAACTATTTGCTTTGTTTTGAGTATTTTTAGATTGCCGCGGGGCTTTGCCCCTAGCAATGATGAGTGGGAAGAGTAATTTTCATTGTTTCATTAGTTCGATTATTTTTAAAAAACACTATATTAGAGGCTGTTGACATTTCATAACGTTAATTCTGATGTATTAAGTCAAAAGAATGATTGATTATAAATGAATTGTTTTAAAGTAGCCTGTCTTCTGTTGAAAAGAAAACAGGCTTTACGTTGATAGATTTATTCGTCGTTATCATTGCTTGCTACAGGCTTTTTACCAGCACCTGTTATTTTACCTGCTACATGATCTGTAAGGCCTTTTGTGCCGCCTGTTGCATATGCAGTACCAGCTTCAATACCACCTTTTGCTATTTTTATAATGTTGGCAGGGTCTGTCACGAAATTAACAGTACCTTGTAAAGCTGAACTTGCAACTTGTTTACCAGCATCAAAAACTGCACCAGCAGCTGATTTAGCAACTTCCCCAGCTTTACCAACAAGTTCTTTGCTTTTGTCTACGACTTTATTGAATGTATCTTTGAGGCTAAATAATACCGCATCAGCATCAGCTTTTTTGGAACCATCGCCAAAATGTTTTGCAGATGGTTTGAATTCCATACTGCCATCTTTTTTATGGTGTACTTCAACAGTGATGTGCGTTACAGCATCAACATCATTTGCAGCGCCTACAGCGGCTGCAGTAACTTGTGTTGTGTATAATGAAACAGACAATATTGTTGCAAATGTAAGTGAGATGAATTTCATGTTACCCTCCAATTTATTGTTATTTATGTAAATTTTAAATTTACATCTTGTTTACTTAATTTTATCATAAAAAAAATATTACTTAAACAACAATTTAAACGTTTGATTTCTTGTTTTTATAAAAGTCCCAATGATTTAAAAGAAGCATGGCCATTTTTACCAATAATCAGATGATCATGAATCGAAATACCTAATAATTTAGTTATTTGGTTAATTTCTTTTGTGATTTCAATGTCAGCTTTGGAAGGAGAGGGATCTCCACTAGGGTGATTATGCACAAGGACGATGCTTAAAGCGTTTAGTTCAAAGCACCTTTTGATAATGTCGCGTGGGTAAACGGACGCTTGATCAATAGTGCCTTTTTGATGGGCTTCATCCGTTATTAATCTGTTTTTGTTGTCTAAATAAAGGACATGAAATTCTTCGTTTTCAGCAAAGGCAAGGTTTGCATGGCAATAATCAAGTACAAGTCGCCAAGAACTTAAAATGGGTTTATTGATAATTTGTTCACGCGCCAATCTTATAGCGGCGGCACCTATTATTTTGATGGCGAAAACGGCATGTGTGCCGATGCCTTTATGATTAAGTAGTTTTTCAATAGGTGCTGAAATAATTGCGGCAAAGGAACTGTAAATACGCATGAGCTCTTTGGCTAAAGGTTTAACGTCGCCTCTGGGAATGCCTAAAAATAGAACGAGTTCTAGCATTTCATAATCGGCGAGTGCGTCAGGGCCACCTTTTAAAAAACGTTCTTTAAGACGTTGTCTGTGGCCAACATAATCTTGAGGCGTATTTTCAGGTAAGTCATGGGATATTTCATATAATTCTTCGTTCATGGTAAGAATTGCTCGGCAAAAATGCGTTCATCTAAATTATGTTCTGGATCAAAAAGAAGCGAAAGTTTGCGCTTGGGATCCTCTAAAACCTCAACTTTACGTACGTCACGAATTTCGGTGAAATCAGCAACAGCGCTCACTGGGCGTTTTTCAGCTTCAAGAATGTCAAACCCTATTTTCGATCCATGGGATAAAATAGCCCCGCGCCAGCGTCGTGGTCTAAAAGCACTAATAGGGGTTAAAGCGATGACATTTGATTGTAACGGCAAAATGGGGCCATGGACGGATAAATTATAGGCGGTGCTACCTGCGGGTGTTGAAACAATAGCGCCATCTGCGATTAATTCTTGAATGCGTACATGATCGTCAATTGAAATGCGTAATTTTGCCGTTTGGCGTGTTTCACGTAAAAGGGAGACTTCGTTAATGGCAAGTGCTTCTTTAATTTTGCCATCAATGCATTCTGCGCGCATCAGAAGAGGGCGTAATTTTATTAATTGAGCTTTTTCAAGACGTTCTATAAGATTTGAGGAAGAATAATTATTCATCAAAAATCCAGTTGACCCCAAATTCATCCCATAAACGGGGATATCGTCATTGATAAATCTATGAAGCGTTTCAAGCATGAAACCATCACCGCCAAGTGCTACAATGATTTCTGCTTGATAGGGTTCGGTATGTTTATAAAGCTTTTCAAATTTCATTAATGCAGATTGCGCAAGTTCTGAACGTGACGCTAAAAAAGCAATGTCAGGGGCAGCGCGTTTAAATAAGGAGAGGCCTTTGATCATTTTTATCCTCAATGATAGCAATTTGGGGCAATTGTTTATGGGTTTCAAAAACTAAGTCACCATTTTTAGTTGAAGCATTTAAGATTGATTTAAAAAGCGATTGAATGTCTTTCTGAATGTCTTCTGGAAAATTCGTTTGAGAACGTAAATAGAGGTGGAACGTTTTGGGATCGATTAAACCATCGAATTGCACGAGTCCTATTTCGGATAAATTGAATTCAGCGACGAATCTCGTTTGAATGTTCTGTTTTGTTGTTTTTTTATTGTTTTTGTTATCAGGATCTTTATCTTGCTGAAAATCTTCTTTGTGTGTGTGTCTATAATAAAATTTTAAAGGTAATATTTTTTCGCTATCAAGAATAGGGAAGAGGATCATTTTCCAATGAGTTGTGTTTTCATCTTCTTTGATTAAAAAAGATTCCATCGATTTGAGTGGCAATGTATCAATTTTGGATTGTGTGTTTTTATCTAATAGATGTGCCAATGAAAATTTATCAAGTATTTTTTCGGTGAATTGTGATAATTGTACAGATAAATTTTTGTCTAATTTTGGTATAACATTAAGAAATTCTTTAAGGCTGTTTTCAGATTTTGAAATATTAATCAAATTTTCAAGAGGTTCAAATAATATATTAATTATATTATTTAAGGTTGTTTTTGAAGTAATTTTTATATTTTGATTTTGGTTTTCATTGGTTAATATTTGTTGCGTGTTGGGTATAGTAGAACTAATACTTGGTTGCAACAAAGTGTTTAGATTGGGTGAAATGATCGTTGCATTTATGCTCATTTATTTTTGCTAGCCATATTGGTCAGTCTGTAGGCAATATCCATAATATCACTTGCTGCATGACAATTTGGATAACGCGTTAAAACAGGTGTTTGATACCGAATGGGATCAGGCACTTTTTTATCACGTCTTACAACGCCTGCGAGTTGTGGTGAAATTTTTAAAAATTCTCGACATGCATTTGATAATGTTAAGAAAGTTCGTTCTCCTTCTTTATGAGAATCGGCCATATTGATAATGATTTTAATTTTAGCGTCAGGATCTTCATAAAGCGTAATTTTGATGAAAGCATAAGCATCCGTAAGCGCCGTTGGTTCAGCATTTGTGACAACGATATAAGAACCCGCATAGGCAGATAAAAGACGCATTGTTCTGTCAACACCCGCACCTAAATCAACAAGCACGAAATCGTAACTATTGCCAAGGGCAAATAGTTCGTTCCTAAGTTGTGCAAGTCTTAAAGGGGGTAAGGTTGCAAAATTACCGACACCTGATCGTCCTGCAATAATATCAAAATTGGCGAGGTCAAAATGAATGATTGATTGTTTAAGATTAATGCCGCCACCAAGAACAGAGCCTAAATCGCGTTCGGGCATCAGACCAAGTTGAATATCGACATTGGCGAGTCCTAAATCACCATCAAAAAGAAGCGTTTTTTTATTTAATTTTGAAAAAGCTTGGCTTAAAGAAATACTTAAAAACGTTTTACCAACACCGCCTTTGCCTGAGGCAATCGCAATGATATTGTCCGTTCTTGGGACATGTTCTTGCGCAGAACTTGGATCTTGTTTTATGGCTGTTGCGTTGCTTTTCATTTTTTCCTCTGACTTCCTAATTCTATTATTTTTTATTTCGTATTATTGTTAAAGGCTTTATTGATAAGTTGACTTGGGTCACTTAAAACGAGTCTTGATAATGACACAGGTGTGATGGCAGTTAATCCAAGTGCAATGAGTGGTGATATTGAAATTTCAGTAAAATGCATTTTTGTTTGTTCAACAGCTGTAAGGACACTTCCTAAGCGTCTTGTGACATCAACGCGTGTGATAAGAATTTTATCGACACCAATGGCTTGAAAAGCACTTGCAATATCAGTTGTTTCACCTGTATCCCCGCCTGCAGGTAATACTAAAATGGGATCAGCGCCAATGGCATCGATATATTCATGTAAAACATTTAATTCGTCCTTGGCATAAGGGTTAACAGCATTGGTATCGACAATAATCAATCCTTTTTCAAGAGGATCATCAAAAACAGCTTTTAATAGACCTGCGGGGCTTTTTACAGCGCTTAAATCAAGTCCCATGATACTTGTTAAAAAAGAAAGTTGTTCAATGCCACCGGCTTTTAAATTGTCCGTTGTAATAACACGAACAGGTTCATGATCCATGACAGCACGGGCTACAACTTTAGCAACGGCGATGGTTTTGCCAGTGCCTGGTGGTCCCACAAACATTAAGGGTTTCGGGTTGTCTTTATGCGTAATATTTAAAAAGGTGAAGAAACGGTCAAAAGCACTTGCAAGTGCAAGTTTTGGGTTGGTTGTAGGAATTGCGGTGGCAGCGCGTAATAGTTTATTTGCAAGATGTGCGGGTGTCCCATGTCGTTCCAGATAAGAAAGGATGACATCGTAAGGATCTTCAGATTGAGGTGACGGGACATCGTGTTCAGGAATATGCGGCAATTCAAAATGAATATTTTCAACGGCCGCTGTAACGCGCACCCCTTTTCCCTGAGGTCCTTTATCAGTTGCAACAATAACAGCTTCTTCACCCAAAGACTGGCTAACGAGTTTCATCGCTTCGGCGATGGTTGCAGCTGTGAAGGTTTTAAAGCGCATTATACCTCTTTTGAAACTCTACTACTGTGGACGATTGATGCGTCGCTTCGGTACTCAGATCCTCATGTATATAAGGATACACTTCGGTCTTCCGTGCCAAATCTCCTATCACTCGCCTCACACTAGCGAGTTTCGAAAGAGGTCTAAAAAGTCCGTCATTGCGAGGAGCGCAGTTCCGTGGCAATCTTCCCTTCGTCGTCATTGCGAGGGGCCCAAATTTAAAAGGGGCCCCGTGGCAATCCTCTTGAAAAATTGAGATTGCCACACCCCCTGCGGGGGTTCGCAATGACGAGATTTTTGTTATTTGTTTCATCCAATCAACCCTAATGTTCTTATTTTCACTTTAGGATGAATTTCAGCTTGAGACATTACAATTGTTTGGGGCCTTAAGCGTTCCAAAATAGATCTGACATAAGGCCGTACCATCGGATTTGTTAAAAGAATGGGGTTTTCACCCATCGAATCAAAACGTTCATAGGCTTTCTTGATATCTTGAATAAAGCTTTGTAATTCGCTTGGTGATAAAGCTAATTGTCGATCATCATCTGGTCCACGTAAGGAATCAATTAATTTTTGTTCCCATTGCGGGTTTAAGGGGGCTAAAGGAATGTAATTTTCGGGTTGCTTCATATAAGATTCACAAATCTGACGTGAAAGTCTTAATCTTACTTGTTCGATGATGCGTGTAGTGCTTTTGGTAACTGAAATAATCTCGCCCATCCCCTCAAGAATGGTGGGTAAATCGCGGATGGAGATATGTTCTTTGACAAGGCCTTGTAATACGCGTTGGATTTGACCGACATTGGTTTGTGATGGAATAAGGTCTTCAATCAATTTTTTATGTTTAGAAGCGATCTCGTCAATGAGTTTTTGTGTTTCTGTATAAGATAAAAGCTCTGACATATTATCTTTAATGATTTCAGTAAGATGCGTAATAATCACAGAAGCTGCATCAACAACGGTATAGCCTCTGAATAAGGCATCTTCTTTTAAATGGGGTTCAATCCATACGGCCTTTAGTCCAAAAGCTGGTTCGGTGGTTTGTTCGCCAGGAAGCATTATGGGTTCCCCTTTTGGATCAATGGCAAGTTGACGATCAATGCGGACTTGGGCTTTGGCAGCGACAACTTCTTTGACGTAAATAGCATATTCATTTGGTTGTAATTGAAGATTGTCCTGAAGTCGAATAACGGGGATTAAAAATCCATAATCAAGAATATATTGTTTACGTAAAGTCTTAATTTGATCTGTCAAAGGTGTGCCATAGGTTGATGAATTGACGAGAGGAATAAGGCCATATCCTACTTCAAGGCGGATTGTATCCAAATGCAATCCTTGGGTTAAGGGTTGTTCTTCACCTGTTTTTGTGTTTTTTTCATCAACAATAATTGGTTCTTTGATTTCTTTTTTTTGAATATTATTTGCGTACCAGGCACCTGCACCTGTAAGACACGCTAAGAAAAGAAAAGGGAACATGGGTACATTGGGGACAAGTCCTAGGCCAAACATCAGAAAAGCGCTCATGCCTAAAGCACGGGGATATCCCCCTAATTGACGCGTAAAGGCTTGATCGGTCGTGCCTTTGATGCCACCTTTTGTAACGAGAAGACCAGAAGCTGTTGAAACAATAAGCGCTGGAATTTGTGCGACAAGTCCATCACCAACGGTTAAAATCGTGTAAGATTGCGCAGCCTCACCGAGGGTTAATCCTTGTTGAATTGTCCCAATAATAATGCCGCCAACAACGTTAATAATTGTAATTAATAGACCTGCAATGGCATCACCACGAACAAATTTGGCCGCACCATCCATTGCCCCAAAAAAGCTGCTTTCTTCTTCGAGTTCAACGCGTCTTTTGCGTGCTTCTGTTTCGTTAATAAGACCTGCCGATAAATCGGCGTCAATGGCCATTTGTTTACCAGGCATGGCATCCAAGGTAAATCTTGCTGATACTTCGGCGATTCGTCCAGAACCTTTTGTAATCACAACGAAATTGACGATAACAAGGATTGAAAAAACAATAATACCAATGACAAAATTACCGCCCATGAAGAATTTTCCAAAGGCCTCAATAATGGCGCCTGCAGCTTTGGTACCCATATGTCCATCGGATAAAATAAGTCGGGTCGAGGCTAAATTAAGCGATAATCGCAACATGGTTGCAATCAGTAAAACGGTGGGGAACGAGTTAAAATCAAGAGGTCGTTGAATAAAAAGAACCGTCATGAGAATAAGAATAGAAAAAGTGATGGATAAAGCAAGACAGATATCCAGCATCCATTTAGGTAATGGCACAACTAAAACGGCCAAGATCATTACAATACCAAAGGCAAAAGCAAGATCTTTCCGTTTGGTAATGATGCCCCAATCGAAACCTACTTGTTCTGTCTTTGTATTTTCTTGTAGATCAGCCATTTACTGTTAAGTCCTTAAGTCCATGTTATTATAGTGAAATAACTTGAAAAAGCTACATGTTGAAAAGTACAGTAACTATCGATGTCCTTTTCTTTTTTAGGCCCCGTGGCCACATCATTATCCCTAAATATGAACATACCCGCTTCCTACGTCCCGCGACTTGATCGCGGGATCCAGACGATCTTCCCTAAAGTTAACATTGTATAAATTGGACAATGACATCTTCTTTATTTACTTTCTGGATCCCGCGGACAAGAAGCAGGGACGTAGGGGAGGGCATACTATTTGTATTTTTTTGTAGATTAGTCATTTGTTTAGCCCAATTCTTTTAACCAGTTATGCGTTGTTCTTTACCTTGAGGAATTTGGGTGCCTTCATCCGTATATAATTTTAATTTATTTCGTAATGTTCTGATTGATATGCCTAAAATTGTTGCGGCATGTGTTCTGTTCCATAAACAATGCTCTAACGTATTTAGGATAAGTTCTTTTTCGACAGCGGAGACTGTTCGTCCCACAAGATTGGGATTATTAGCATCATCATATTTTTGATTTTGGTTTGTTTGTCCAGTTGTTGATTGTCCCGTTTGGGTAACAAGTTTAAGGGCATCAACAGAAATTTCTTTGTCGCCTTGTGATAGTAAAACAGCACGGTGTAATGTGTTTTCAAGTTCACGGACATTGCCAGGCCATTGATAATTATTTAAAACGTTTCGCGCTTCTTCAGAAATAGGAAGACGTGGGACCATGTTTTCATCAGCAAATTTATGAACAAAATATTGAGAAAGTAAATCAATGTCTTTGGGGCGTTCTCTTAAAGGGGGTAAATGAATATTAAGGACGTTTAATCTAAAATAAAGATCTTCTCGGAAGTTTTTATTTTTAACTTCTTCAAGCAAATTACGGTTGCTTGTTGCAATGAGACGAATATTGACTTTAATCGGTTTTGTACCGCCAACGCGATCAATTTCACGTTCTTGAATAGCGCGTAATAATTTAGCTTGAAGGCGAGGGTCCATTTCACTGATTTCGTCTAAAAATAATGTACCGCCATTTGCTTCTTCAAATTTACCAATCCGTCTTGCAATGGCGCCTGTAAATGCCCCTTTTTCATGGCCAAAAAGTTCAGATTCCAGTAAATTTTCAGGTATAGCTGCACAATTGAGAGAGACCATTTTTTGATCAGCACGTTTACTATGTGTGTGAATAAAGCGTGCCATTACTTCTTTACCAGTGCCTGATTCACCGGTGATCATTAAATTCGCGTCACTAGGTGCCAGTTTTTCTGCAAGTTGAACTTGAACTTTCATTTTGTCATCGGCAAAAAGGATATTTGATGATTCATTGCAGACGGCTTGTAAAATGGCTGCAATTAATTCAGGATCAGGTGGTAAAGGAATATATTCTTTGGCACCGGCTTTAATGGCTTTGACGGCAGCATCTGTGTCATTTTTAATGCCACAGGCGACAATTGAAACATAAATGCGTTCGCGTTCCAAGGATTGGACTAATTCTTTGACGTTTAGGGCAACATCAATCATAACAAGATCAGCACCTTGTCCGGATCTTAAGGCTAAAAGTGCTGCTTCAATGTTATTGACATGCGCTACTTTTGCACCTTTTGCGAGTGCAATTTTACCGGCATTTGCAATAAATCCGTCTAAACCGCCAACAATTAATAACCGCATTTCATGCCCTTTCTTATTTATTAAAGTACCTAATTCTTTTATCGGGTGGTAAAATACTATTGAGTTGAGTTTCTAATTGTCTGGGGTTTTCTTGCTTGCTCATCGACAAGATTGTAATGGTGTATATTTTGTTAATCAAAGCATCATCTTGAGAGATTTTAAGAAGTTTTGATCCTAAAGGTGCGAAGACAAGATTGGCTAAAATAGCACCATAAAATGTTGTGAGAATTGCAACCGCCATACTTGGGCCAATAATTGCTGGATCATTAAGATGTCCAAGCATGTGAATAAGGCCTACAAGTGTGCCAATTAATCCCATGGCGGGTGCAAATTCTGATGCCTTTTGAAGGACTTGCGCGCTTTGAAATTGGGATATTTCAATAGCAGCTGATTCTTGATAAAGAACGCGGGCTACATCTTCTGTAGATGTAATGTCAGTGATAAGTTCAATGCCTTTATAAAGAATGCGTTCATTGTTAAATTGTTGATTTAATGTTTGTAAGAATAGGGGGCCTTTTGCACGTGCAATTTCAGCGAGTTGCATGGCTTTAATGGCTGAGATTTGAGGGTTTTTAATGGATCTAAAAAGTGCATGCATTGTTGCTGTAAAAGCTTGTTTCATTTCTTCCATTGAAAAACAAATGGTGGTTGCAGCATAAGTGCCCCCAAAAACAATCAGGATTGATGGAAAGTCAATAAAATCTGATGCACCGCCACCCATTAAAATTGCTGTAACTATAAGACTAAAACCAAGAATTAATCCAAGGATCGTTGCAATATCAAGTTTTGTTTTTGGGATAGGTTTAGTGTCTTTGCTTGATGCACTTGGAAATGATTTTAGGTTGTTAGGTAGATTTTGCATTTAGTTTGCTCTATCCGATTTAATGATTTCAGTCATTGTAATGCCAAGTTTTTCGTCCATGATGACGACTTCACCACGTGCTACAAGACGATCATTAACATAAATATCAATGGCTTCACCAACTTTACGGTCTAATTCTACGACGGCACCACGTCCTAATTTTAGCAATTGACTTATTTGCATATTGGCTTTGCCTAAGACTGCTGCAATTTGGACAGGTACGTTATAAATGGCTTCTAATTCGCGTGCGACATTAAAGCCTGAATCATCATTTAGTTGATTGGCGTTATTTGAAGTTGATGCTTCATTTTTAATATCAGATGATAATTCTTCTAAGTTTAAGTCTTTGTTTTGATTTTCTTGATCATTCATTTGTAATTTCCTTATGTATGTCTGTTTGTTGACTTAAATGTTGTTGATAATTATCAAAAATTGCTGAAATTTTTTGCCAAAGATGTTCTGGATTAATGTCAATTTCCCCTTTTTTCCATTGGATGCGTCCAATTAAATTTTCTTTTGAATTCATGGTATTAAAATTCAATCTATTGATTATGTTTGTATAATCATTTGATTCTTGAAGACGTTTTGAAAATGGTTCGATAAGGGCATCCTCAAGGTTTAAAACAATTTTTTCTTCTTCAATAAGAAGCGGAAGAACGTCACGTAATCCTTTTTCGATTAAGTTGATTTTATCGTTTAAACTATCGTTGAAATATAATTTTTCACCGATTAATTTAATAAGATCGAGACTTAAACGTGCATTTTCATTGCGTTTTTCATCAATTTTTTCGAAAAACAATGT
>JAUYSY010000088.1 GCA_030696155.1 Alphaproteobacteria bacterium
TGTCATCGTTATGTGTTCTATGATTCTCATTTTTTTATACAGATGCCTCAGATATTGCCCTATAAGTGGTGCTAATCAACAAAAGGAATAAAGTATCATAAGATTTTCAAAAAACCCTTATACATCAAGGCATTGGAGAGACTTTGACTTCCCAAAATTACCTTTCATTCAGGGGTAGTAGGCCCAAACCCCATCCATATGCCTTATATGGAGGGGTGTTAAGGAAAGCCCGTTTTGGGGCCAAGTTGAATTATAGTCTTAATCACACCAGAAATTTTATAATTATATTTTCGTAATTATCTTGAGCATCTCCAATTTATAGCTTTGAATAAATTTCAATGGATTGGCGGCTTTCATGGCCAATCTATTACCCAAAAAGGTGGAAAACACCTATTTGAATCTTCATGGAAAAAACCTTATACTGACCGTGGTATTGGGGTTTGAAGTCCAATGGAACGAAAACGTACGCTAAGTGAAAATAAATTCAACATTTATTTGGTTTAGCAGCTGAACAAATGATTGAGTGAGGAGAGGTGGCATTGCGTCGCAGTAAAACTGCGGCAGAAATTCTTAGAATTTCTGGGGCTAAAGCCCACGCAATACCTTTCCTCACCCCCACCCCCACATCTTTTTTTTTGCGGCTAAATTCCGCACGCTGCAAAAATCAGCTGCAAAGTTGTATGTAGTCCAAAAAAAACGAGACCGAGAGAGTAAGCGTTTTAAAAACAAGATCGAGGGTTTGGGCAGATAAAACCTACACTTAAATTTTCAATATTATTATTTATTTGTTAGTTCTAAATCTTTTGATAATTCAGCTTCTAATTGTTCTATTGTAGGAAGATTTGTTTTTATTTCCTCAGGTAATGCTTCATTTAATCTATATTCAGCAAGTCCAATGGGTTTTGTCATATCCCGAAGGGTGTATTCGGCTAAGATGTTGTTTTTAGATTTGCATAGAATAAGACCTATAGAGGGCTGGTCACTTTCATGTTTAACAAGATCATCAACGGCAGAAAGATAGAAATTCATTTTGCCGGCATATTCCGGTTTAAAATCTTTATCTTTAAGTTCAATAACAACAAAACAGCGAAGTTTTAAATGATAAAAAAGTAAATCGATATAAAAATCTTGATCAGCTATTACAAGATGGTGTTGGCGACCGACAAAAGCAAAACCAGCGCCTAATTCGAGTAAAAATTTTTCCATATGATGGATGAGTGCTTTTTCAACTTCTCGTTCTTGAGCTTCGTCGCTTATACTTAGAAAATCAAATATATATGGGTCTTTAAGCGTGTAGTGTGCAAGATCTGATTGAGGAGAAGTCATTTTATCTTTAAAATTGGTAATAGCTTGTCCTTGGCGTTTGTGTAATTCTTTTTCAATTTGTGTTACCATCAAATTACGTGACCAGCCATGTTCTATTGCTTTTTTTATATAAAACAATCTATCGCTCTTATCCGTCACTAAATCCATTAAAAAAATATTATGACCCCACGGTAATTGTGCAACAGCTTGTTGCACAAAGTCAGAATCCTGATATTCTTCGGCAAATTTACGCATATATTTTAGATTTCTAGTGCTAAACCCTTTCATTTCAGGAAATTCAATTTTCATATCATGGCTTAATTGATCTATGATTTTGGCGCCCCAACCATGTGTTTTTTGTGCATTTAATATTTCAGTACCAATGTGATGATAAAGTAAGATGAGTTCTTTGTTGACACTAATTGCCGCTTTATAACGTGATGAAACAACACGCTTTTTTAAATTATCTAAAAATCCATTATAAAAATCGCTTATAGGGATGTGTTTCATCATTAATTCTCTTTTTATTATAAATTTCAACATGCAATTGGATATGAACCCTGTGCATTGTAAAACAATATGTATATATTGTAACGAATATATGTCATTTTAAGCGACTTTTTGTTAAAAAAATAAAAAATCGAGATCGAGAGAGTAAGCGTTTAAAATAACGAGACAGAGAAACAAAAAATGGCATTATTAAAGATGAATATTATGTGGTAAATATTTTACATAAAGTTGATGCCATCGATATGGAGGAAACAGATTATTATTATGACGAAGAGGGAGATATACATTTTGATAAAACCTATTTTAAAGAAAATTGTATGCAAGGACATTGGATTGCCCGTGACCAGCAAAGATTAAGTATAATATTGGTCTCACAAGAATTCAAAAACTTGTTTCATAAATATAAAATTAAAGGACCTTTTTTTAAGACAGATGAAAGGGCCTATCGTCTTCATACGCCTTCACATCAAACGATTCCTGAGACTTTTGAACATAATTTTGAATTTGCTCTTTTTCAATTTCAGGGTGATTTAGAACGTGATAGTTTTTTTCAAATTCTTTCACGTAAATTGCATAAGATTCCATTTTATATGTTGGATACATTAATAGAAAAAGTGACTGATTTATCCGATGAAGGTAAGAAACGTTTGGAAAAAATAAAAATTTTAGTTGAAGAATTACGTCAGAAGCAAAAAGGTGTTTGAGATTTTACGGAGTTAGAGGGCATTGCGTCACAGTCAAAACTGCGGCAGAAATTCTAAAAAATTTCTGGGGCTGAAGCCCATGCAATGTCCTTTTTCAAGACCCTCTTTCTACTTTTTTTGTCATTTGTGGGAAGGGGGGTTCTTTTAATATCATGTACAAAATTGATCAAAAAATACAAGAAGAAAGAAGACAATTTTTTGGTTCCACGCCTCTTTTGTGTTTTTCAGGATCAATGATCATAGACAAGTAAAATTAAATTCCACATTTATTCGGTTTTGCGGCTGGATAAATGTTTGAGTGAGGAAAGGCATTGCGTGGGGCTAAAGGCCCTCAAGAAATTCATCTATATTCCAAATATTTGTTTGAAAATTAATGAATTTCTTCCACAGCTTTGCTGTGACGCAATGCCTTTCCTCATCCACACATCTTTTTTTCTGCGCCTAAATTTAACCAAGCGGATAAAAAAGCGAGACTGAGACAATAAGCGTTTAAAAAAAAGACCAAAATTTTGAGTAAATAAAATAAAAATTATTGTGTTAGATTTGATGCGATATTGCTTCTTTTAAACTTTTAACACTTATCCGATCTCCTAATGGATAAGAGCGTTCTACTGGCGTAACGACATATAGATGATCTAATTTCAAGTGATCCATCGCAATATGCATTGATTTTGTTATTTTTGGTGCTTCTGAATATTTAAATTCATAACCAATTCGCTGATCACCCTTAATAACAAGTAAATCGAGTTCTGACCCTTTTTCAATTGCCCAAAAATAAAACTCATATAAATCATTATCATATGAATGAATAATATTTTCTAATGCGTATCCTTCCCAAGATGCGCCACATTTAGGATGTTTAAGAATATTATCACCTGATACACCGAGTAATGTATGGAAAATGCCGCTATCTCGTATATATAATTTAGAACGTTTGATTTGACGTTTTGAAATGTTTTCAAACCAAGGTTTTAATTGATAAATCATGAAGCAACCTTCTAAAATGTCCATATAACGCTTAATCGTTTTATCCGTCATATCCAAAGAGCGTGATAGATCTGAAAGATTAGCAATTTGAGCATGATAATGCGCAAGCATAGACCAAAGTCTTCGCATATTATTTGGTACTGTTTGAATGCCCATCATAGAAAGATCTCGCTCAAGAAATGTTTTAATGTAATTAATTCTCCATTTATCGCTTTGAATTGTAGATGGTGCTAAAAAAGACTTTGGAAATCCACCACGCATCCAATGAATACGCATATCATTTACTTCATTTAATTGAAAAGGAGGTAACTCAATATAAGTGATACGGCCAGCTAAAGATTCGCTGCTTTGCTGAATAAGATCTTGTGAAGCACTGCCTAAAATAAGAAATTTTTTATCAGAATTGTCTGCTAAAAAACGTAAATATGGAAACAATTCAGGTTTTCGTTGAATTTCATCAATAACAATAATGCCATTTAAAGGAGGTAATGTTAAAGAAGGTGCATCTAACATTGCTAAATCTTGTGGGTTTTCTAAGTCGAATAGATGAATTTCTGGTAAATTTTTTGTATAAAGTTTTGCTAAGGTTGTTTTGCCGCATTGACGAGGTCCAAGAATGGCACATATAGAATGTATTTCGAAAGCCTCTTTAATTTGAAGTAGATAGTGATTTCTTTGGATCATGATGCTCATTTATTGCTAGATATATATTTTAATATTAACGCGCTTTTTTGGTATAAGGCAACCGAAAATGCGCGTATGAATTAAGTTTTTTTATCATATTAAATATAAGAATCTTCTAAAATAATCTCTCTACCGTTTCAATCTCCTCACGCATTGCCTCCTTAAAAAATCAATATTACCAATATCTTCGATGTCCCCAGCTATAATGCGCATATCGCACAAATCGCTGGTAAATTCGCTGATCAGATTGCGTTATTAACAAAGTGGGGCGGCCTTCCTTACACGGGTAAATTACGGTCTGATATTCTGGGTATCCTCAAAACCTTTGGTTTCTCAGAAGAATTCGACGGCACAACAATTCTGGGCGATGCAGTCGTCATTGCGCGTGTGCTCGAGGATACCGCTTTGCGTCTCACTGGCAATCCTTATTTCCATGAGGATGATCGTGGCAAAATGGCGGAGAAGCAAGTCAAAGAATTACTGATCAACATGATTGTGTTTGTGCATAAACATTGGTCATTAATCGACTTTAAGAAGCCTTTCCCTCAATCGATGCGTCATCTTGTCACAAAGCCGATGTTATGGCTTGTGGAAGAAGATTTGAGCGTGGGCGCAATCAAATTAAAGTTACTCATGCCCTATATTATATTCCCAGATACAATCTTGGCTGAAATCGCGCAACAATTAAAGGCGCCTTATAGCCTCAAAACACTTAATGTCAAGGCTTCGAATCTTGCTTATATTGAAACACCTATCAATGTTACAGAAAGTTCGAGTTTCGATTGTAAAGACTTTGTAACCCGCATGCGTCGGGATTATGGCCAAAAGATTTTATACAATACAAGTACTAAAAAAGGCAAAACGACTACTCATGATGCGCATATCGTTCCCACCATTACGTTCCGCGATCACGAGGAAATGCATTTCGGGGAACTCAACGTCTAAGCCAGCAATAATATTGTTAATGATGCAGGCCGCATCTTCGCCAATGCGATGTATTTCGAAGTAGGCAATGATATGGGTAATACAGGCCAAATGTGTTTTGTGGATTCTTTAAAAACGAATATTAACGAGTCTTTCAGCAATGACATTATTGTTGTGACTGAATATGAGGAAGTTAATGGCACTAAAGGCACGCGCACCTATACGGGCCATGCTGCACGCAATGCAATCAAAGCATATTCGGGTCAAATACTTGCGATCGGCGACGGCAAAGGTCTGTTCGATGTTAAAACAGGTAAGCACTTCAACCATCGCGGCATTATTGACGTAAACGACGCTAAAATAGTGGTGAGCGGGAATCTTAAGATTGAGAATCTACCTGATCAATTCATCGTTCGTTGGGATCCAGGGGCGAGAGCCAAACAAGGCATGAATTGTTTCTCGATTGCATCCGCTTTTACACCATCGGAAATCCGCGCACGCGATGGCTCGGTGAAGATTGTCGTAGATGGAGACGCTAAAATTTATGCCTCTTTATTATCCGCCGCTAACGATATTCGCTTGGTATTTCTCTTTGGCCAATATCCAAAAAGCAAATGACCGCGTCTTGCAGTTTATGGATCGGATGGACCCACCAAATCTCTACAGAAATACTGACGATGAATTACACACATCCAATGATGGCCAAAAATGTGAAGTGACAGTTGACTCACTGAACGCCAATCACTCATTCAAATACCTGGGGAAGGATAAGGGGGTTAGTGTCATAAGCTTCATCGACATGCGGCATATGATATGGTATTCAACCGTCATTAGTTCTACCGAACGCGAGACTGCCTATGTTATAGACGGATTGATGCACAATGACGTGATCAAGAGTGATATTCATTCAACCTATACCCATGGATTTTCTGAAATGATCTTTACCGTGACATATTTGTTGGGATTCACATTTGCCCCGCGGATAAAAGGCTTGATCGACAGCAGTTATATGCCTTCAGTGGTAGAAAGAAAAGCAGCCAAAAATCTCAAGGATTCAAACCAGACAAGTACATCAATGAAAAACTCATTGTACCACAATGGGACGAAGTCCTGAGGTTTATTGCAACAATTAGACTCAAGGTGGTAACGGCTTCTCAGTTCTTTCGACGGTTGAACTCTTATTCCAAACAGCATCCTCTTTACAAGGGCTTAAAGAAATTTGGGAAGATTCCAAAAACGAATTTTATTTTGAAATATTCGGATGACCATAATTTTAGACAAACAATTGAAAAGCAACTGAACAAGGTCGAGAGCTCACATATTGGGCAAGGCGATTTCTATTTGTAATAATCACGCCTTCCTTCATGGAGATAAAAAGGACCAAGAGATTGCCGAGGGCTGTCGTCGGTTGATTAAAAATGTTCTGATGTGCTGGAATTACCTTTATCTTCAAACGAAGAAAGACGTGGAGACGGATGAGAGCAAAAAACAAGAAATAATAGATGGTGTCCGGAAGGGATCAATAATGTGGTGGAGCCATTTTAATTTTAATAGAGAGTTTGATTTCTCGGATGAAAAAATGATTAATGACAACTAGATTATTGTAGTAGAAACTAATGTTGACCGAAAACAGAGTCTACGTACACACTAGGCCTTATTCATACTCATATCAATATGTTGGGACGGTACTTGTTTGCGGTTTCAGATGCTATAGAAAGGGGTGAATTAAGACCTATACGTAATCTGAAAGATGCTCCTTAAGTGAATTTACGGTTATACTACTCCCCTAACCCGATTACCACGCATTTAAAATCTAGTCAATTTTATGAGGATATAAGTCCTATTAACACGTGGCGGAGCAACAATAATATTGAATCATGAAAAACATGCACACTATATTGAAATAACTTTAGATTCAGACAAGGAATGACGCGCGATGTGTAGTCTCTTCCTACATGAGAAAGGTTTGACGATGTATCAATTTGAAGTTATTTCACTATACATTAATGTTCAGAATAATTTACACTAATTGTATTTATGTGATCAAACATTTTATAGCTATAACGTACAGGAATCTTTATAGAACAATTTTTCAACGTCTTTATAATAATATCATCAACATAAAAGTTAATTTTATTTAAAGAATTTAATATCTCAATCTTAATTTTAATAACACCATCCCTTTTATTAACATAAAAAGCATATTGACCATTAATTTTAATTGAGTGAATTCTTCCATATTCATTTAAATCAATGTTGCCACTTCCTTCAGCTTGATTCCAAAGATCTCTAAAATTACCGCTCTTTCCAGAAGTGGATATAAACATATATTCGTCAAATGGCACCATATGATACACTCTTTGTCCAAATTCATTGTATTCAAATTTCCATTCATGTCTTTTGATAATATTTGCATAGGGTGCTTCTAATTTATTGAAAGCCGGATAGGTAAAACAACGCATTTCAGGGGTCCAATCCAAGGTATTTATATCTTTTTTATAAACCTCTCCCCAAGGCCAAATTCCAACATATATTGATCCGCCATAACGAACCATAACCATCAATTCTCTCTCGTTTTCTGAAACAGGATTAAGAATAGGTGGTTCCATTGTATCTATTTGTTTATCATCTATTATTTTATGGATGTGTCCTGATGGATAATGTCCATATAGCATTTCACCGTCGAGTTTTAAAGCACAGTAAAGTTGATTACTGATTCTATCGTAATTAGTACCTATACACTTTATTCCATTTTCGGATGCTTTATATATCCATCCATGAGAAGTGCATAAAATAAATTTATTAAATTGACAAGAAATACAATATAAAAAATCATCTTTATCTTGAAGTCTTGATGCAAATAAAAATTTCCATTTGTTTCTAGCAACGTTAAATTTATAAATTTTTAATGCAGAAAATCCAATACCATCGGGATCAGATTCTGGATTCACAACAACATTTAAACAAACATAATCTCCAGATAATAAATACTTACCTATTATTCCTGGTGAACCTTCTTTCAAATCTGGAAAGTCAGTGAATTGAATAGTCTTTCTGTTTTGAGTTAAAGTCGTATCATTAGAAAATGTATAATAAGGGCTAAATTGTATTTCATCTAAATTAAAAAATCTATTTGTGTCTATGTCGTATTGAGACAAAAAGACATTTTTTTTAGTTGATAATGGATAAGCATATAAACGCCCATCCTGAACCATAAGGCCAGTTCCCGTTGAGTCTTCAAAGGGATTATTATATAAAAAACAATCTTTAGTTATTATATTTAGAAATTCAGGATGAATAGAAAAAATAATTCCATATGGATTTGAGGATCTGGTTGTTTGCCAAGAAAATAAATGAGAAATCGAAAAAATAATTTTATTGTTCATATCCACAAAATCAAAGATATTATCTATCTTATTTTCTGATAAATTTTTATTATCAATTTCAAATTCAATAACAATATCTTTAACAGCAAAAACATTAAAACTAAAACTAAAACTAAAAAATAAGATATATAAATATTTAAACATTAAAAACCTCAACAAGTTATATTGTAAATACAAACTATTTTACAAAATAAAGAATAATAATTTATTTATTGTATACACAACAAAAAGAAATGTCAATAAAATTGACATTATTGCTAAGGTATGCTTATTAAAAATTTTAATAAACGTTTCTTTTTTGCAAAAATTCTTCCGCATATATCGGTGAGTGCATTTTCAAAAATTGCTAAAAGGAAGATTATCAAGAAAAGTTCAGGAGTAATTTCCGGAACTTCGAAAAAATTACTGAGGGTATCATTTTTATGATAGAGAATTTTTTAGCACTACCAGAGATAATGTTGCAGACAATATTATCAATAACCATATCGACAATCTTCAAACGCAAAAAAGTCATCTAATATGAAAATATTTCATTAGAATGATACAGACTTCCAGCAAAGATTCTAACCTGCCAGATTCAGGCGGTATGGGAATTCATAATTTTTTTAATTATTCAATTTCAATTTTTTTAATTATTATATTTTTTGGATAGTCAACACATAATTTTATTAATACATTATGCTCCCAATTATTTGTTATAATAATTGTTCGTTCTTTTCCATTAATACCAAAAAGTTTATTTTTTTTAATTGGTATTTTCTTTTTTTCTAGTCCAATTTTTTCTAAAAATAAATCAAAAATACTTCTATTAGAATTATTTTTTGGCATAAAATTTATTTTAATACCTCCAATTCCACCAACAACTAGTTTAATTTTTTTTGCATTTTCAATTTCTATTGTTTCATCAGCGAATACAACACCATCCAAAGTAGAATTGTTCCATAAATCTTCAGATCTGCTATGTATTTTAACAAATGGTTTTTGGTAATCAATATTTTTTGAAAATTCTAATCTATCTGATATTTTTGTACTTAAAATTTTCAAATCTAAATCTAAATTATTTTCTTTTTTTGAAGTAAACATTAACCTAAACGGTTCTTCTGTTTTTATAAATGAATCTTTTATTTCATTAATGCCTTTTTTAATATAAAAGGTATTTAATTTACTGGATGAAATAATTTCACCTAATTCATTGTAGCTTAAATAATAAGAGAATAATTTGTAATCACTATTAGAATATACTTTAGTTGAATATGTATAATTATATTTACCTTTTTGTTTTAATTGGTAATTTTCGTAACTATTTGGAGAATAATAATAATCCTCATTTTCATTGCTTAATGAAAATGATTTTTTAGAATAATCCATTTGATTTAAAATTTCTTCAAATATTTTTTTTATTGATGGTTTAATTTTTTTTATTTTGATGTTGTCGACAAGCTGTTCATTAAAATTTTTATTTAATTTTATAATTTTCCAACCCGCTTGATTGAAAACAACTTGAGACAAATGCGGATCGTTCAACAAATCGTATAATTTTGTAGAATACAAAGTAGGGTCATTATAATCATTAATCAAAAAATAAATAAAATCGTTTTCTATAAATTTATTGAACAAATCTTCTGTGCTTTTATTTGATTTATTTAATATTTCGTATATTTGTTGACTATATAAATGAAACGGTGTTGGTTTCATGTATATAAGCTCTGCTTGTCTCATTGCTACTACTTTATTTTTACCAATAATAGAATTAACAGCTTTAATTACAAAAGATAAAGAATTATTTCCATGTAAGATTTTATGAAAATCCGAATTATAAAAGGCATACGATTTTATATTTTTATAAAAATGTATAATGGGTATACTTGATAAAAGTACCACAAAAAAACAAAAAACAATGTATTTAAGTTTTTCTAAAACGAATGATGCCATATCTAGAAAATACCTTTTCAGTAAATAATGATCCTATTAAAGCCATATGCAAAATAGGCTGTAGCATGTATCTATGGTTATGTAAGAAGATATCTATACCTATAAAAGAGGCAAAAAGAACACCGAGATAAAACATAAAAACTATTAAAATTGAAAAATCTAAAAAAGTATTAATTTTAAAAATAGTATTAATTTTTCTTTTAATATAAATGATACATGCAGGAATGGTAATAAGATAGAAAAATCCAAAATTTCTATATTCAAAAAACATTTTTCCAAATCCATAAAAGAATTTTTCAGAGAAAGAAGACACATCTCTATCTAGTTTTCTAAAATGAGTAAAAGCTTCTTTGTTTTCTTTTGCAATATCCATTGTATAAAGATCACCGAATATAGATCCTAATACGTCATATATTTTTATAAAATCAAGAATAACAACAGATAAACATACTAAAAAAGAAACACAAATATAAGTTATTGTTTTTATTAATTTTTTTCTATTTTTTATAAATACTATTGTAAATAAAATAAACAATGTTAGAATCCCAGAGCTGTGGACAAACCATGATAAACCTATTGATAAACCCAATAATATGTAATTTGAATAATTATCTCTTTTGATGGTTAAGTAGGCAAATAAAGAGGCTGAAAAAAATGTTAAACACCTTATAGGGTCAATATGAAAACCAAAAGACATCAAAAAGAAAAATGGAAAACTTAATACAAGAAATGTTGCAATAAAAGGATTTTTTATATGTTTCTGATAGGTTGATATTTTTATTAAGATAAATGAAATAATAATAGGAACCATTATTACAAAAAATTTAGAATTTAAATTTTGAATATCAACATCAAGTAAGACTGCACCAAATGCCAGGTATGAAGGAAAACCAAGGGGATGTGTAAGGGGTAGAACAAAACCTTTTATAGCATCTTTAGAAGGATAATCATATATAAAGCTTTTGCCTAAGATCAATCTTGAAATATGAAAATACTCTATTGAATCGTTTTCGATAACTGGAAAAAAAACACAAGATAAAATTAAAAATAAAAGCAAAACAACAACAAAAAACAAAACAAAAATATTTTTCAAATTATATTTTAAAGGTAAAGTATAATTATTAACAATAAACAATTTTAATTTTTTTAAATAAAATAAAGAATAAAAAAAGAATGGAAGTGTCGTTATAGAAAACAATGTATAAAAAGATTGTTCATTAAGAATTCTAGTGAATAACAAAAAAACAAAAGAAACAAAAGGGATTCCAATACCTAAACATGCACAGAACAAAAATCTTTTTTCTATTTTTGTTGCATCATAAGGAATACATATATTATAAAATGTAAATGGTATAAATATTGTTATAGCTAATATTTTTGATATTTGAATTAGTATATCAATAAAATTCATTTTGACCCTGCAAAAAAACCATCCTTATTGTTTTACATGATTAATATCAATGTTTCAAGGTTAAAATAAATTTCATAATTTTCTGGTTTTTCGATTTGGTAAAAACTGAATGTTAAAAACAAGTGAAACTCCATGGGGCAACCCCCGTGGTGTTTCGTTAGAACAATAAATCTAGATTATTGTTTTTTTCATTATTATTTTTTTTCCACTAGAAAAAAAAATAATTTCGTTAAATAATAGTTTATTATATAAAAATCTAGCATTATTAGCACTGTTAACAATTAAAAAAACATTCTTCTTTTTTGTTTTTTTTAAAACATCTTCAAGTGCATAACTTAAAAGCTCTTTTCCTAGCCCCTTATTTTGATATTCTTGTACTATACTCGTTGAATAAAGCCATAATTTTGTAGATAATCTAAACGTTGCATATCCTATAATTTTATTATCAACATACAATATATATGTTAGATCAGGTGTTTTTAAAAGATAATTTTTTAATTCTGAATCAAGAGAATCTTTGAAATTATTTCTATAAATTTTTAAAATTTGCTCTATATCATCATATGATTTTACATAATCAATTCTTTTTTTATTTTCTGTGCATATTTTTAAATTTTTAATTTTATTTTTTTTAAAATTATTCATAAAATTATGTAAAATAATTTCAGAATAACTTATAAATAAAAATAAAATTTTAAACATTATACACCTTCCTTTAGTAAGGAAGGTCCAATCATTTCATTAACCCATTCAGGTGATTTACGTATAACAAAAGAAACTATTTTTCCTAAAGAGCCATCTCTTTTTATACTTTTTTGTTTTTTACAATGTATAACGCTTGTTGGAATGTCATATATATTTTGTGTAAATTGTTTTTTGAAGTTTATTAAACCTGTATGAAATTTTGGTGCTGAACCTAAATCAAAAACTGAATGCTGTTGATTAAAAGAATATTTAATGGCTTCCCAAAGCAATAAATTCATTGGTCTCTGTAAAATGGCTTCAGGATTATCAAATGACCCGCCATAGGAATATAACGCTTTATTGTTATGATAAAAAATCATTATAGATGCGCATAATCTATTATTATGAAATGCATTAAATATTAAAGTTTCTTTATTCAATTCACTATGAATTTCAGAAAATAATTTTTTTGGATATAAAGGTGATCCTTGTCTTGTGCGTGTTTGTCTAATTATTTTGTAAAAATTTTCATAATCTTCGACCGAATTACCAATTTTAATTTCGATATTCTTGATTGCTTTTTTAATATTTCTTTTATTAGTATCAGCAAGAGATTTAAAATATTCATCCGATGATTTAAAATCTTTGATAGAGACGACAGATATACAATTTTCGTTAGAAATTGTAACGTTTTCAGAAAAATCTTTAATATTATCTCTAAATTCAATATAATTGTATTTATTTGATAATGTTGAAAGTAAATTATTAATAGACTCTTTTTTTATAAAATCATTTTTACTTATTATTGGAACAGAGTGTGAAAATGGAATCGAAATTAATCTTTTTCCTTTTAATAATCCATTAACCTCAAACAAATTAAAAACACATGAAAATTCATCATTTTCTTCAGATAAAAAATACAAGGGTTTAAAATTATAAGTATTTTTTGTTACATTCATCCATCCAAGCGTATGATATATTTCTGAAATTTCAGATTCATATATAAATTTATTATATTTTTCTATATTTTTAGGATTTAAACTTAATAAATTCATTATTTTTTCCGCATATATTTTATTGTATTCTTTAAAGCCACAGATGCAATATCCATTGAAAAAGATAATATATGTGAAGAAAAAGAATGAGACCATCTTTCTGGATGAGTTTGGATGATAATGTTATTAAATTCTACATTATTTTTATTTTTGTAAATAAAGTCGATAAGACTGGACGTGCTTTTTAAGTTTGATAAGTCTAATCCATTTTTTTGAACATTATCTCTTAAGTTCGATTTTGTATTTCCCCAACTACGTGATGTATCTGTAAAATATTGAACTTTTTTATAATCAATCGAAATATAAGGTTCAGCAATAATTCCATTGTTTGTAAAGTCAAATTTTTTCCACAAATCTCTATTATCATATTTTGATAATGGACTACCGTGCATACATATTGTTTTTATACCTACTATTTTTCTAAAATTTTCAAGTTCACTTTTAAACAAATCATATGCTTTGGAGTAATCTCCTTTTGACTTTGAAAGTGTTTCGTAATGATACCCAATTTCATGCCCCAGAAGTTCAATTTTTTTAATAAGTTTTTCATTAAAAACGATAGGAATATGCCTAAAATAATAGGTTGATTTAATAGAAAATTCATTTTCTAATTCAGCCATTTTAAATGCATTATAAGGAATTCTATCAACATCATGACGCATAATGATGCATTTCTCATTTTTTAATTCATTATAATTTTCATAAAATGATTTAAAATCAAAAAATTTATACCCCATTTTTTGAAGGGAAAGGAAAAGGACTTTGTATTGATCAAGTGTAAAATCTTTAATATAATTTTGGGGCATTTTTTATAATTTCTATTGCATGATTTAAATCAAAGCCAACAACGCCTGCATATTCTTTCATAGACTCAAACCTTGGTTTGTTATCAATATTAATTTTGTCCATAGCCTCTTCTCTTGTAATAAGACCTTGACGAATCTGTGAGCTTCTAAAGGTATCGTTTTCACTAAAACCAGCCATCTCCATATAAATATAATTGTAAAAAGCAGCAGTTCCGTCGCCTATTCGCCAAGTAGTATCAGAAGATTTTTCTGTTTCCCAATTATAATTATTTTTTAAAACATCAATAAGATGTTTTTCATCCCAATCTATATAATCGTAAATGGAATGTATATTATGTTTTAATATATACGCACAATAAAAAGCAAATGCAGTATCGTATAAAGAAGAATTAAAATATCTCACATTTTTTAAATATTCTAAAAAGAAATATTGAACCATTTTAATTTTTTGAAGCTTAGGAACATATGTATACCAGCCATTTGATTCTTTTACACCACAAAATCCTGATTTAAATCCACTTTGCTCCATCTTATTTCCAGCAAAAAAGACTAAATCTATATTTAGATTTTTTGAAATAACTTGTGGATGGTAAAAATATTCTTTATCACCTGCCATTAATAATGTAACCATTCCTAATGATGGTCTCTTAAGCCAGGCTAATAAATTCTTTTGAACATATTTTCTTTTTTTTGGAATATCTGCTGAAACAAGTATATTTTCAACACCAAGCTGACCGCACATTCTTGCAATATTACGTCTAGCAAGATCTGTAACCATGCCCCAGTCATAAGTATAAGTAACGGGATTCATACCGAGCTCTACTTTTAAGACATGAAGGGCGTAAGAGCTATCACGGCCACCACTAAAAGCAAGTATACAATCAGGCGATCCATCATTTTTCTTATGTTTATCACATAAAGCCCTTAAAGCATCAATACCTAACGGTTTGTAAGGAATATAGGTATTGCAAATAGAACAAACACCATGCGCATCAAATTTAATTCCTGGAAAAGTTTCAGGAAGTACGCATTTAGAGCACCTTTTAAGATTTATTTTTTTTATGTTATTTTTGTTTATATCTATTAATTGGTATTCTTCTTTTTTTAATTCTATTTTTTTAATATCGCCTTTTTTTAGTTGATGTACATTTATATCGTTAAAATATTTTTTAGAAATATTTTTGATAAATGTTTGCTGAGAAGCAAAAACAACCGCATTATTTTTATCTTCTAAATAGTATAAAGATCCAGTATTTGTGCTAAGTGTTAAAATGTTTTCTTTTTTAAAAAGGCACGCTAAGGATGCATCTCCCTCAATTATTGAGTAGAAATCATTTAAAGCACTCTCAATTGATGTTTCTTTAATTTTTTTATCTAAAAATTCTGGAATTACGGCGGTGTCAAGTTCTGATTTTGGAGATTGATTTAAATGATCTTTCCAAATTTTTTCATAATTGCAAATTATACCATTATGAATTACTACTATATCTTTTTCTAAAACGGGTTGATTATTAAAAACATTAGAACGATCGCCATTCGTGCAAAGCCTTGAATGTCCTAAAATCAATAAATCTCCGTTTTTTATATTAACTTCATCTAGAAGGTTTATTAACTCCTTCTCTTTCATTAGCTCTAAAACAGATCCCTTGTGTCTTAAGATTTTAATTTTTCCTTGATGGCGTATTGCTATACCACTTGCTTCTTTCCCACGAGAGTTGGAAAGTTTAGCCAGATCAAATAGTAACTTTTTCCACTGTCCATCAAACTCTTTATCTATATAAAACCCAAATACGCCACACACATCTATTCTCTGTAATTTTAGTTATAAAACGATATCGTCAATCTATACAAAAACAAAAAAAAATCAACTAAATTCTCTAAAATTAATACTTAAAAAGTTTTATATAAAAAAATACGCACATTTAACAGTTAAGTGCACAATCAGGATTTATTTTTATAAGCCAAGTAACTCAAGATTACCCTAGCAAAAAGGAGAACATCTTATAACGAATTATCACCACCTGATCTATGAAAAACGTTGCCAGATTTATGCACTTTTGAAAAGATGTATAGGAGTATTGTCTATAGCTAAAGAGTTGGAACATAGTGCGTCTACTTTTCTTATTGAAGAAAAATTAACAACAGAGCAATAAAGTCCGAAACAAATTTCAGGTTCGCTTAAAAATAACACGAAACATCAATAAGCTATGAATCTATTTTTCTTGAGCTTGTTTGAATGCTCTTTTTTTATAATTATTTTAATTTTTTTTCCAATAATCTTTTTTTAATGCTACAATCAACCTGGAAGGTCTCAGTTTTATCATGTATTTAAATCTAAAGATTTAAATACTAAAATTATACGGGATATATATGACTAGTTTTTTAAAAAAATTATATATTTTACTACCATTAACATAATGTTAATTTTGAATTCATTTCAAAACAATGCTGAGTGCAATGATTTTGTTATTAAATTCGAAATTAAAACAAAAAATTTAATTAAAAACAAAATAAATAACATATTTGAACTAACGGATGAATTTGGTAAAAAAATAATTTCTATAGTTCATTTAAGCACCTGGCAAACAACTAGATCTTCAAATCCATATGGAATCATTTTTTCTGTTCATCCCGAATTTCTAGAAGAAGCAATTGAAGAGCATTTTATATATGATAATCCATTTAAACATTCAACCGGAACTGGCCTTATGGTTCAAGATGAGTGTTTATATTCATATCCAATTAATAGCACATTAAATGAAAACAATGTGTTATTAAAGTATGATATAAATCAAAATAAGTTTTTTAGTTTAGATGAAATACAATTTAACCCTTATTACACATTTTCTAATGATACTATATTAAGTGGCGATAGAAAAAACATTAAATTTACCAATTTTCCAGATTTAAAAGAATCCTTATCTGGAGCAATAGGTAACTATTTATTATCTGGAAATTTTATTTGTTTGGATTTTATTGTTGATAAAGAATCCGATCCAGATGGTATTGGATTTGTTGCATTAAAAATGTATAAATTTAGCACTGATGAAAATAAATGGAATTTTTTGCATTTATCTAGATTAAAAAATAAAAATGATTTTTTATATTGTATTTCCTGTCAACTTAATGAATTTATTTTATGCACATCTTATGGATGGATATATAAAGCATCTGAAAATGGAATAGAATGCATAGGTACTAATTATGATGGAATCAGCAATCAACTTTATTGTGCTTTAAAATTCAACGATGAAGTGCTGTATGGACATTACCCATCAGGGCGCATTCACTTAATAACAGATACGCAACAAATAGATACAATGGAACCTCCCATTCTTAATCCTGTTTGGCCAAATGAAAGAGAATTAATGGCCATGTGTCTTTATGCTGGCTCTGTTTATACTGGCATTTGGCCCTGGGGTGAAGTTTATAAAAAAAATATAAATACATCCGTTTGGGCCCAAGCAATGAGATGTTTTGATAAACCAGATTTTAATCAATTTAATGAAGCACCTTATAAAGATGTTATAGAAGCCAATGGGTTAAGTTTTGTTTATAATGAATTTGGACAAAGAGTTTATCATATCGTTCCCTATGATGAATATTTATTTTTATCAACGTGTGGAAAAAGTTCTTGTCCAAGAGATTTATGGAAAAATGCAGAAGATCATATTAATTTAGATGAATATGGAAAGATCCATTCAATCAAAATTAATGGCCAATACACACTTTATATTAAAGCATCAAGTAAGTTTACCTTGATTAAAATTGAAATACTTAATTCTTTACAAAAAATTAATATTTACATTGATAAAATACTTATAAAAACGCTAGAAAATTGCGTTGTTAAAATTCCTGATAAATATAATTATCAATTTTTTGATGAAAGCCGCATTAGAAGCTGAGCGTATTTCGCAAAACTGTACCATTCGCTAAAAAGATGGTTAAATCAAAATACAAATGGCCTGGTTCAACGACACCTTACAATACAGAAGAAAAAATATTAGAAGTTCAGAACAAACCAAAGAACAGACCACGAAAATCGTTAAGCTATAAAAAAACGTAGAGAGTTTTTTTATAGCCCATTAAAACAAATCCTGATTGTACATATCACTGTCGATTTATCATTTACTATAAATTTAATTGGTTAAAAATGTCATTTTCTATGTTGTCTTTTACACAATTATTTTAACAACAAATTTTACTAAATAGAACCATCAAGTGATTCATCAATTTCGTCGATTAATTTATTTAAATTATCCTTAATCACAATTTTCTGTTGCAATGTAAGCTTTGAAAGAGATTTTTTTTGAATTTTCAATTCATTTTCATTAAAAGCAAGCCTAAGAACTGAAAACGTTTTTTTTATCTTTTTAAAAGAAGCGTTCCCACTCATCCCTTTTATAAAATCAGCTTGCTCATCTTGTGAAGAAATATTGAAAAGTTTTCTTAGATTTTCGCGGCCGCGAAAATCTGTTTCCAAAATTAAATTCTGCACATCTGGATGAAGTGTGTTTAATTTAATCAATTCTGAAATTTGAGAATTAGAAAGACCAACTTTAGACTTAAGTTCTGTCTGCCCTCCCCACCCAACTCTATCTATTAACGATTTTAAAGCACGCGCAATTTCCATTGGATGCAAATCCTGACGTTGGACATTCTCAATAAGAGCAATTTCTTCCGCTTTGGCAAGATCCTCAACAATTATACATGGAATTTTTAACAACCCAACAAGTTTTGCTGCTCTTAATCTACGCTCACCACTAATTACCTCAAAAACCAATTCATCACTTGAGCTTCTTAGTACAGTTAATGGTTGCCTAATACCATGCTCTTTTATAGTAACGGCAAGTTGTTCGATCTCCTCTTCGGAAAACAATTTTCTTGTTTGTTTATTATATGGCTTTAATTGATCAATAGAAAGATACGCAACTTCATATCGTTTATCATCACTAAAAACACTTACTCTTTTTGAAACCGATGTATTTGAATTAAATTCATTGGATGTTATTCTAATTTTTGCATTATCTATTTTCATATAAAACCCTAAAACTTTCGCGGCCGCGAAAATTAAGCAGCCACTTTAACATTACTATTTTTAGAACTTTGCTGTACAAGCTCATGAACTAAATCCATTACATCTTCAAAAGCAGCAGACCTTGATTTGCAGAAAGCAGAAATTGGAAGTCTCATTTTTGCAGCAATGTTTATATCTTCTGATTTTCTCACGACAGATCCCATAACATGGTTTCCATAATTCACCCTAAGAGCACCCAACACCTCTTGAGCGATGGCCGTCTTAATCTCATACTTATTAGGTATAATACAATAATTGGGATTTAACCCCATGTCATGATAAAAATTATTCATCTCATTAATAAAAACACCCAAACCATTAAGACTGAACGGCTGTGTTTCACATACAATATTAAGCCTATCACAAGCAACAAGAGCATTAAGATTAAGCGTACTAATTGTAGGGTTACAATCCATAATGATAAAATCATAATCTTCACACAGTGGATCTAAAATGAGTTTTAGCTTTTCTTCTCTCTTATTTTTAGAACTTAACGGAACCTCGATCCTTGTCACCGATATATTTGAAGGAATAAGATCTAATCCAGGCATAACTTTTACAATAGCATCATCAACAGAAACACCATTTATCATAATATCATATATTGTTGGACCACTCCAATCTTCTGGAACATTCATTACATTTGATAAATGTCCCTGAGGATCTAAATCAATGCATAAAACTTTAAAACCCAAAAGAGATAAATGCGTAGCAACCTGATAACACATACTTGTTTTACCAGTACCACCTTTAAAATTATAAAAAACATGTATTTTTTGAAAGATTGGTCTTTTGTGACTGGCATAAACCAAATCTGTAATTTCACGCGTAACTGAAAATGGATAACGCTTTGTATAATTATTATCATTATGAATTGGCTGAATATTTTGAGACACAATTAACCTTGACACAATAAGTGGTGTCGCTTGGCAAAGCTGTGCAATCATAGCTTGATTATAGGTGATGTTTTCCATTTTTATCTCTTAATCTAGTCTTATTGGATAATTACATAAATTTTTACAAGATACAAGTTATATTCAATTAAATCAAAAAACGTATCATGCTTCTTTTTTAGCTTTTAAGCATAATCCAAAAAATAATAACATTTTCTTTGATTGTTAAAAATTCCCCCTTGACAAGAAGAGTTGATTTGTTGGTTAATAGGATATGAATTTTGGGAAAGTTTAAAAAAACATTTTCGTAAAATTTAAATTTTAAACACAAACAAAAAAAACCTTCTGCTATAACAGAAGGTTTTTCTTACACATGAGCTTCAACACGCTCAAGATCACACAAAGTATCTTGAGTCTATAACAAACAATACGTAATGTCAAACAAATGTTGTTGCTTGTATGTGTATTAACTTATAAAGAGTTGGATCACACACATGATAAAATCTAAAGTTTTATTACAAGAAGATAAGTGTCTTGTTATGCAGCCGGAACTTATTAAAATTGCGGGCAAATCAGCAGCATTATTATTACAACAAATTCATTATTGGATTAGTAATGAAAATGTTCAGGGTAAAATTCATAACAAAATGAAGTGGATTGCAAATTCCTACGAAGCATGGACTTCTGACATTAAAATAATATCAAGAAGCACTATTGGAAGATCAATAAATACATTAAAAAACTTAGGCATTCTATTTGTTGAAAAATTGTCTGATTTTAAAAACAATAGAACAAATTGGTATACAATCAATTATAATCGTATTACTGAAATATTATCTATCCCTAGTATTGATCATTCCGTACAAACTTCTTCGCATTTAAACGCTATCCCTGATCAAAATGTTATAGATGAACAATTCAAAATGAGCCCATGTTCAATTCAAAATGAGCCGATGTATATAGATAAGAAAACAAACAAAGATATCTTAATAAATCTTAATAAATCAATAAATAATTCTTTTTCTGTAATTAAAAAAGAAAAAATAAAAAAGCCGTTGACAAAACAAATGATTGATATTTGGAATGAAATAATTAATCCGGATGTAAATTATGAACTTACTAAAAATAGATGTAAGTTTCTTGTTGCAGCTCTTAAATATAAGTTTAATTATGACATAACACAATGGAAAAATTATTGTTTTAAAATAAGTAGCAGTGATTATTTAATGGGAAAAATTAAAAATGGATTTAAAATTTCTTTGGATACTATTTTAAAATTTGATTTTATTCAAAAAATTTTTGAAAAACAATTTGGTGTTAAAGATTTAAAAACTTCTTTTGAAACCGAAGAAAACATTCATCAAAAAATTGATGATACTAAATTACCATACGAAATAAAAGAAATACATCATAAAATTTGTGAAAAAATAGGTACTGCAAAATATATTTCTTGGTTTAAAGATACGAAAATATTTAAATTATCAAATTCAATAGATATTTTTGTTGATAATAATTTTAAAAAACAATGGATAGGAACAAACTATCAACGTGATCTTGAGAATTTATTTGGCATAAAAATTAAGATTATTATTAATTAAAAAGGTTATACAGGTTTAAAAATATGATGTTTATAAATAAGTATCAATTATTTTTTTGTTTAAACTTTTGAAAGTGTATCATATGATCTTTAATCTAGTTTTTATTCTGCAGTAAATGTGATATAAAAAAATATGAAAATTTTATTAACCGCAGGCATTAATATAAATCAAAACAACGCATGTTCAATTAATTTTTTAAGAACAGCAAATTCTTTTTCTTATCTATCAAATGATGAAATCATTATTTTTACTGCTGAAAAAAATTCAAAATTATTTTCAATATTAAAAAAAAATAATATTATTAAAAAAAGTGGTTATTTTAATAAAAAACTTCCAAATTCAATAAATTTTCTTATTAATATTCCTAAAATTTTAAATATTGTTAGAAAAGAACATATTGATATTGTTTATATACGTTATAATCTTATGAGCTTTTTTCTAGTATTTTTTATAAGATTTTTTTCAAATACTTTTATCGTAACAGAACATCACGGATGGGTTGAAGATGAATTAAAATCGAACAAAAAAAGTAAACTTGTTTCATTTTTATTTAAAAAACTTCAAATATTAGATGTTAAAATGGCTCACTTAGCACGTGTAGTCGTGGATGGTATAAAAGAAAAATTTGTTAATAATGGAATAAGACAAGAAAAAATAGTTGTTTTTCAAAATGGTACCGATATTGCTTCTTTTGAAGATAAAAAGAATTTTAAAAAAATAAAATCAGATTATTATAAAATAGGATTTATAGGAAATTTAGCTGCGTGGCAAGGTGTACATATTGCGTTAATGGCAATGCCTATCATTCTTAAACATAGAAAAGATATAAAATTAATAATTATTGGAGATGGCCCTGAAAAGAAAAATCTTGAGCAGCTGTCTCATTCTTTAAATTTAAAAAACAATGTTGATTTTTGCGGGGAAGTTTCTTTTCAAGATGTTCCTTTAGTGTTGTCTGATTTTGATATTGCTATTGCACCTTTTACCTCTGAAAGAAATAAAAAAATTGGATTAAGTCCTATTAAAATTAGGGATTATGCAGCATCAGGGCTTGCAATCATCTCTTCTGATATTAAAGGGATTTCTGATTATGATTGGCTTATTAAAGTGCAGCCAGATGATCCGGAAGCCTTGGCAAAAAATATTTTACATTTGGTTGAAAATGAACCCCTTAGAAAGAGTCTTCAAGAAAAATCAAAAAATTACGCTTTTGAGCATTTTGATGTAAAAATAATAGGTGCAGCCATTATGGCTGAAATTACAAAAATAAAAAACAAACAATTAAGTGGCAAATAATATAAAATGTGTGGTATTTGGTTTTCATTTTCACGAGAAATATCATCAAATGTAATTGATATCATTAAACACCGTGGTCCAGATGATGCAGACTTTTTAAAGTTCGAATCTTCATTCGGCCCAATTTTTATGGGGCATAGACGTCTTTCAATTGTTGATGCGTCTTCTGCGGGTCATCAACCTATGGAAGATACAATTCATTCGTTGTGGATTACGTATAATGGAGAGATTTACAATTATAAAGATTTACGCCAAGAACTTGAAGGATTTGGACATCAGTTTAAAACTAATACAGACACAGAGGTTATTTTAAAATCTTATGTTCAATGGGGCGAAACATGTCTTCATAAATTTTCTGGGATGTTTTCTTTTGTAATTTATGATAAAAAATCAGACCATATTTTTGTGGCAAGAGATCCATTTGGCATAAAGCCACTATATTATTATCAAAAAGGAAATTTTTTAGCTTTTGCATCGGAGATAAAACAATTTACGTGTTTAGAAGATTTTGAACGGCGTATTCACAAAAAACGTGCTTATGATTTTTTAAAAAATGGTATTTTTGATCATCGCGACGACACTCTTTTTGATGAAGTGAAGCAAATAAGGGGCGGGGAGTGTGCGTTTATTTCTTTAAAGGATTTTAAAAAGACACACTCTTTTAAGAAAAAAAAATGGTATGTGTTACCACATCCTGATTCAATTCAAATAACACTCAAAGACGCAATTGATCAATTTAGAGAAAAATTCAAAAAATCAGTTCAAGAACATCTTATGTCTGAGGTGCCTATTGGTTTTTGTCTTTCGGGTGGGTTGGATAGTTCGTCAATTGTAGGTATGGCCGATTATTTAAAAAATACAAAAGAACTTGTTACGATTAGTGCATGTTATAATGATAAATTTTTTGATGAAAGAGAATTTATTAAAGCTGTTGTTGATAAAACAAATTGTACTTCTCATTTTATTTTTCCAAAAGAAGAAGATCTTTTGGCTGATATCAAAAAAATAACATGGCATCAAGATGAACCATTTGGAAGCATGAGTATTTTTGCTCAATGGTCTGTTTTTAAAGAGGCGCATCAACATGGTTTAAAAGTAATGCTGGACGGGCAAGGTGCTGATGAACAACTTGCAGGTTATCTGTTTATGATGCCGCATTATATGAAGTGGCTTTTAGCGCGTCATCAATATATTGATTTTGCAAGTTTTGCTCTTAATTTTTCAATGAGCGAGCCTGTTTTTGTTTTAAGGTCACTAAAAAGATTATTTAACAAAAAAAATAAATCAAAAGAATTAATAATTAATAATAATTATTTTTTAGAAAATGAAGAAAATTATTCAACAGAAAAAAATGCATTAGACTATTTAGATCTATCAACTTCTTCTGATATTGGTAATTTATGTTCTGCTTACGTTCAGTCTCTTCATTTACCAATGTTATTGCATTATGAAGATAGAAATTCCATGGCACATTCGATAGAAGCACGTGTTCCATTTTTGGATCCAAAACTTGTTGAGCTTTCTATTGCTCTTGGTAATTCATATAAATATAAAAATGGGTATACAAAAGTACTTATAAGAGAAGCAATGAAGGATATTTTACCATCTAAAATTTATAAAAGAAAAAGCAAATTAGGGTTCTCTGTTCCTGAAACAAAGTGGATTAGGGGTACCTTAAAGAATTTTATAAAAAATTCAATTGGTAAAGCATGTAATAAATTTCCAGAATTTTTTGACAAAAGTTCATTAATGGATTATTTAGGAGAGAGCTTAAATGGATCACACCATTTTGATTTCACTTTATGGCGTATAGCGAGTTTTGGAGAATGGTCTGATATGTTTGATGTTAAATTATAAATGACATATATATATTTAATAATAAAAATTTTAAATATATTTTTTATAGCTCCAGCAAGTATATATGCTTTTTTATGCTCTACTCAAATTAAAATTAGATATAATATTATATATTCTTATGTTTTTGCTTTTGGTTTAATTCCATGGTTTTATATATTATTATTAAGAGTATTTCCATACCAACATTCTGGATTTTATATATTATTAACCATTATTCCTTTTGTCTCTTTGTTGGTTTTGAAAGCTAAATTCTTTAGGTTTTTTTTGAATGAATTTTGTATGCTAAAATCAATTGCAAAAAAAATAAATAAATTTTCTTTTTTTTGTTTTCTTTTTATGATTTTTTTCATTATGTTATGGTTTTTAAAAAAACCATTGCTTGGAAATGATCCATTGCAATATTTTTATCTTTCAAATCTTATAGATAATTTAAAGGAAATTTCTTTCTATCCATCAACGACTGCTGTTGATGAAAGAGGGTTTGTTGTACCATGGTCTCATCCTTTGGGATATCCAGGTCTTCTTGCCTGGGGTAGGCTTGGATTATCGAAAGATATTGGTCTTTTCTTTGCAAAGATATGTTCATTTTCAATGACATTTTTTCTTGCTTTAGCGCTTATTATTGTTCTTTATAAAGAAACAACTCGTTTTAATTTTTGGGCCTCTTTGTTGTTACTAACAACACCTTTATGTTTAAGTGGTGCACTTGAATGCCATATTGATTCAAGTCGTATGCTTCTTTTTTTTGCTTCTTTTTTGCTTGTCTATGAATATCTTAAAAATGTTTCAGAAAAAATTATTTTTCAGAAAGATGTCATTTATTTTTTAATTTTAGGTACTTCATTTGGCTTTTCTTGGTTTTATCATTCATCTGGCATATTAACATATGTTATATGTATGGGGGTGTTTTCAATCATTTTTCTTTTAAATCAAAGGAAAGAAATGTCGTTTTATGTAATGCTAAAAAAGTATATTCCTTTGATTTTTTTGACGACTTTGACAATGGTTTTAATTGTTTGTGTTGATTTATATAATTCGTTTAAGGTTCATGGAAAAATTTTAGCAGATTTAGAAAATATAAAAATAATTAATTTTATGTCAGATGAATACAAAATGTATTTTGATTTAAGTAGAGGTATAAAGACTTTATGTGATAAATTTGTATTTGGTATTTTTAAAATATTTACAGAAATAAGTATATTTGGTATTGTTTATTTTTTATTTATTATTTCTTTGTTTTTGTCTATAAAAATGATAAAAACTAATAATATTTTAACTATATATAATTTTTCAATATTTTTTGTTTTTATCTTTTATTTGTTTGTTGTTTTTGCAACAATTGCTGGCGTTGGTACATTTGCATTTAATCCAAGGTATTTACTTCAAATTCATCCTATTGTTTGTCTCGTCGTAGCGCTTCAGATGAAAAGGATATGGAGATGATACGTTTTTTAAAAAAATCATTAATTTTTATATTAATTTTTTATGGTATTTTTTATTATATATTGCAAATTGATTATTTTTCATTTAACGATTTAAGGTTAAATGATTTTAATAAAAAAGATCAAAATTATTTTTTAAAATTATTTTCTTTTTTAGAAGAACGTAATTATAAAAAAGCTTTTGTATTACGAGATGGTGAGTTTTTAACATATTCTAATTTAAATATACAGCATATTTTTGATGATAAAACAATTGATTTTACGAATGATATAAATAAAATATATGATTTTGATTGTATTATTAGTAATCATTATAATGATCCAATATTTTATAAAACAAAATTAAATGATATTATAAATCAATATGATAAAAGTTCATTGGTATTTGATGATCTTGGGTATAAGGTTTTTGAATTAAATAAAACCAATAATACAATTAATTCAGAAGGTTTTAAATTTGATGTATCTGAAATAGATTTTTTGAAAAATAGTTATTTTTATTTAACACATAAAAATGAATATCCATCATTGTTGGCTAAGCCAGATATAAAATATGATGAATTTCCCATTTTAGAAGATGGATTTTATGATTGTATATGTGATATGGAAATAATAGCTAATGAAGATTCTATTGTTTTGTTTTCAATTTTAAATTACGAATCTTACAGAAATAATTATATTCTTAAGGATACTTTATATTTAAAAAAAGGAAAAAATAATATTTCAACACGGTTTTTAACTACGAGCAAACCCTTTAGATGTTTATTTTCGTCTAAAAAACATCCTATTTCTATTGAAAATTTTAAAATAAATTTTTATAAAAAAGAAAATAAATTTTATGATTTAAATCAAATTTATCCAAAAACATATTCTATGTTGTTTGATGGTGGTAATATTAAATCAAATACACTTATTTTTTTTCAAAATAAAGATAAAAATTTTAAGTTAATCAATATGGATTTAGTTGGAGATGGTGAAGTTTTTTTATCAACGTTGAACTTAAATGGTATAAATAAATTTTTATTAAAAAATTCTTTTAATAATTTTTTAATAAAAATTTTATTATTTTTTAATGGAGATAGTTCTGTTTTATCTATTGGCCAAAAATCAAAAATAATAGAAAAAAATATACCTCCGAACTCGATTCTTTTTTTACAATTTAAAAAGAATCATATGAACGAAAATGCAAATTTTGTTATACAAAATATCAAAATTATAAATGGAAGCGAGAACGATTAATGTGTGGAATATTTGGATTTTATATTGATGAAAAATTTACAGGCAAATGGAAGAATCTTTTAGAAGATCTTGCAAAACTTTCTCATTCACGTGGAAAAGAAGCAAGTGGTATTGCTATTAGACATCAAGGGAAAATTAATGTATTAAGGCACAAAGATTCAAGCCTTGATTTAATTAAAGATGATGAATTTAAGTCTATTTTAAAAGAAATTGATATTAAAAAAGGAAATATATTGGTATTGGGTCACGCCCGTCTTTGTACAAATGGTGATCGTTCAAATATATTTAACAATCAACCTGTTTTGGATAAAGAGATTGTTGCTGTTCATAATGGTATTATTTGTAATTACGAAGATATATGGAAAAACTATCTGAATTCCTCATCTAAATCTGATCTTGATACCGCAATTATACCACCATTTCTAGACGAAAGCCTTAAAACGCTTTCTATAGAGGAATCCCTACAGAAATTTTATGACGTAATAGAAGGTGATGCATCCCTTGCTTGTTTATTTGCACGTCAAAATGTATGTACGTTAACAACTAATACTGGATCGCTTTATTATCTTGAGGATTCAAATGGGTCAATTGTTTTTGCTTCACAAAAAACTTTTATAAATACAATTTCTAAAAAATATTTTAATAATATAAAAACACATCAACTTAAGCCTGGCGATATAAAAAAAATAGAATTACCACCTTCTATTAAAACTATTTTTCAAGATTACAATAAAGTTGCAAAAAATTCTGTCGAACTCAAAAGATGTACTAAATGTATTTTGCCACAGACTTTTCCTGGAATTGCTTTTGATGAAAAAGGCATTTGTAATATTTGCAATGAGTATAAATCGTTCAAGCCTTATGGTCGTTATGCCTTAGAAGAATTGTGTGACAAAAATCGTAAGAAAGATGGATCGCCTGATTGTGTTTTGGCCTTTAGTGGTGGTCGTGATAGTTCTTATGCGTTGCATTATTTAAAATGTGAGCTAGGTATGAATCCTATCACCGTCACCTATGATTGGGGTGTTGTAACTGATTTAGCGCGCCGAAATATAGCGCGTATGTGTGGTAAATTGGGAGTTGAAAATATTCTTGTATCTGCGGATATAGATAAAAAAAGAACCAATGTTAGGCTTAATTTAAATGCATGGTTTAAAAATCCAGATTTAGGTATGGTTAGTTTATTAATGGCGGGGGACAAACAATTTTTTTATTATCCTCAAAAAATTAAAAAAGAGCTTGATATAGGATTATTGTTTTTAGCCTCTCATAGAATGGAGCAAAGTAACTTTAAATCTGGATTTTGTGGTGTACATGAAAGAAATTCATGGTATTTTGATGTAAAAATTACACAAAAAATAAAAATGATTTGGTATTTTATATCAAATTTTATAAAAACACCATCTTATATTAATAGATCATTGTTAGATACGGCTTATTCGTTTTATTGTTCTTATATGATGAAACATGATCTTACTGTTTTTTATGATTATATTCAATGGGATGAAGATGTTATTAATTCCGCATTAAAAGAACATTATAATTGGGAAACGGCAACTTCAACCACAACTACTTGGCGTATAGGTGATGGAACAGCTTCCTTCTATAATTATATCTATTCAACAATTGCTGGATTCACAGAGCATGATACATTTAGAAGCACGCAGATAAGAGAAAATATAATTACGCGTGATGAAGCATTATCAATGGTAAAAAGAGACAATGTTATGCGCTTTGAGGCTATGAAAGATTATGCAAAAATGATAGGGTTTGATTTAAACAAAGCCATTAATATTATTAATGAAGCACCTAAACTATACTCAAACGTAAAATAGAGATTAAATCATGTACAAAAACAAAAAAATAGCGGTTGTTGTTCCTTCTTTTAACGAAGAAACACAAATATCAAAAGTTATTACGACGATGCCTGATTATGTTGATCATATTATTATTATTGATGATAAAAGCACAGATAATATGGCGGCTGTTGTTGAAGAGCATTGTAAAACAAACCCTAAAATTGTGCTAATTCGTCATGAAATTAATCAAGGTGTTGGCGGGTCAATTGCAACAGGTTATAAATGGGCACGTGATCATGAATGTGATGCAACGGCTGTTATGGCTGGTGATGGTCAGATGGATCCAAATGATTTAGCAGAGCTTTTAGACCCGGTTGTATCTGGCGAGGTTGATTATTCTAAGGCAAATCGTTTAATTTATGCAAAAGCTTACGAAATTGTGCCCAAGGTTCGTTTTTGGGGAAATGCTATTTTATCATTACTTACAAAAATAGCATCTGGCTATTGGCATATATCTGATTCACAAACAGGTTATACAGTTATTAATCTTAAAGCGCTTCAAATAATCGACTGGGATTTAATGTATAAACGTTATGGCCAACCAAATGATTTGCTAGTAAGGTTAAATATTCATAATTTTAAAGTGCGCGATATTCCTCAAAAACCTGTTTATAACGTTGGGGAACAATCAAAACTTAAAATTAGAAAAGCCATTTTTACAATAAGTATTTTATTACTGAAAAAGTTTTTCTGGAGATTAAAAGAAAAATACATTATAAGAGATTTTCATCCTCTTGTTTTTTTCTATTTTTTCGGATTTTTTTCACTAGGCTGTTCTTTTTTGTTTTCAATTCGATTTTTCAGATTATGGTTTGTTAATGGAGAGGTGCCAGAGGTCACATTGATTTTGTTATTATTCATGCTTGCTGGCGGTGTTCAAGCCATTTTTTTAGCCATGTGGATGGATCAAGATTATAATAAGGAATTAAGGTGAGATTATTTTTTTTAATTTTTTTTTCGTTATCATTTGGTTATAATGTTAAAGCTGAAGATTATGAAAAATCTTGGCATAATGTTCCTTTTGTTTCATTTGATAACGAAAAAAAAACAAGTCTTGAGTTTAAACCACAAGATATTCTTTTCAGAATAAAAAATGAAAATGATTATATAAATCTTGAGCCCAAAAATCTTCCTTTGAAAATAATTGAACACAAAGAAAATAAAATTATTTTTTCAAAAAAATTATTTGATGGAGAAAATCGTATTTCTATTTTTAATAAAAATACTTTTTTAAAAGATATTGAACTCCCAAAAAATTTAAAAAAATTCTTATTTATGAATGCAGCAATTGGTGAAAAAGAAATTGTTGTTATTTATTATAATCCTGTCTCTTTTAGGCACTTTTTCTATCGAATTAATCTATCTGATTATTCTTTTGATGAGTTATGGGTAAGAGAAGCTGATTGGGGTAATAAGCATATTTCGAATCATTCATTATGTATTAATGCATTTCATTTTAATGATCCAGAATATGGTAATAAAAAAGCTATTCATTTTATAGCTGGAAATGTTGTTTATATTTATAGAAACATTATAACACCAAGTTTTGATCGATTTGAATTTCCAAAAAATTATGAGTTTTTAACATATCGGCAAGAGGGTGATAGATTCATAGGGTTTTTTAAAAAATCTAATTTTTCAGATAAAATAGATAATACAAAATTAATACAATCTATTGATTTAAAAACACGTAATGAAACGAATGATACTTTTGAATTCTCAAATGATAAAATTGAGCATTTTTTTGAGTCTTTTGAGCCATCTGGTATTCTTAATATGGGGTGTAATAATGAAGAAGGTTTGGTGCCATGGTCTCAAACATATTATTTAAACGGTCTTATTAATTTGGTACAAAATTGGCAGATGTTTGAAAAACATCTTTCTGATGAAATAATCTTTAAATTAAAAAATAGATTAACAATTGAAATATATTTGTTAGATAGACTGATAAATGAATATGGTCTTATCTCTTTTAGGTATTCTGTTGATCGTTTTCCAATTTTAGGAACGCTGCATTGTGCTAGGATTTATAGAGTATTAAGACGATATGAAGAACTTCTTATATCTCCGTTTAAATTGACATCAAAAAATTATATTGATGATTTATTTTCACAAAAAATAGATCAAAAATTTTTTGACACTATAGTTAGATCAAGTGATGATAACACGGGTCTTAAAAAGGGAGAATGTTATTTAACAGCAAAAAAAAATGCGCCTTTTCCACATGATGGATTGAATCTACCCTATAATTATATGAACTCTCTTACAAGTGAATTTCCCTATATGAATTTAAAAAAGGACTCTCCTCAAGAAAATTTTATTAAAGATGCATCCATTATTTTTCTTAGAAATGAAGAATTTTATAAACATTTCCCTCAAAATTTCGAATGGCACTATTCTTGGGGTAAAATGAGGGAGGGAAGAGAGGCAAAAGAAGATCTTTCAATTAATTTACCTTCTTATCCCCCTGATAATTCAATGGCGCATATATCCTATAAATCTATTGATTTAATAGGTCTTTTGACAGTTTTGAAATTTCATCCAGATGTTTTTCCAAAAGGCTTTAAAGAATATGCGCTTGATGCCGTTAAAAAAGGGGGTGTATATCCTTTTGTCTATGAAGAATTAAAAGATTATAAATGTGATTTAGATCAAGATGTTGCTCATTATTATTCTTTTCCATTGGCACCATGGGAATTACAAAGTGCTTCTATTGCTTGGCTTTATTTACTAAATAAAACAAAATGAACAAGGCCTTTATTTATAATTTTGGAAGCATTGGTGTATTAGGCATTGTTGGTCTTTTGCTTAATATTCTTATGCCTATTTTTTATGGACCAGAAGGATTGGGTCTTTTTAACCTGATTATGGCTCTTTTTATTGTAGCCTCGCAATTTTCAGTATTTGGCCTTCATTATTCAACGCTTAAATATACGGCCGAACATACTGAAAACTATATCTTACAAAAAACAATTTTAAGTACGGCTCTTTTGAGTTGTGCCATTATGTGTGTTCCCTCTCTACTTTTTTGTTTTGTTATTCCATTCATTATTCCTGGACTTTTTAAATTTGAAAATGCACAATTTTGTTGGTTTATAGCAATTCCAGGTCTTCTTTTTTTTAGTTTTAATAAAATCTTTCTTTCTTTTATGAATGGTCAAAAATTTATGGAGCGATATGCTATTGGTATATCGCTCAGATATATTTTTATGTTACTAACATTTTTGCCATTTATGGTGTTTAGTCTCGATTTAAAATTTATATCTTTTGTTTTTTTGATTCCTGAAGTTTTGCTATTTATTTGGTGCATATTTTATAATTATAAATATATAAAAATATCCTATTTAAATTTTGATTGGATTCAAAAACATTTTACATTTTCTATAAAAAGTTTTTTAGCAGGCGCATCAATTGAGCTCAATAGCAGGGTAGATGTTTTAATTTTATCTTATTTTCAAACAGAAAAAGAAGTTGGTATATATAGTTTTGCACTTTTTTTTGTAGAAGGTATTTTACAAGTAATTTCAGTTTTTAGAAATATATTAAATCCATATTTAACAGAGCTTTATTATAAAAAAGATATTGATGAATTATCAAAAAAAATAAAAAAATTTGGTAAAAACTCACTTCTAATATCTTTTGTATTATCTATTTTGTGTGTGCCATTATTTTTAATACTTTATTATTTTTTTAATGAAGAATTTTATTTAGAATCTTTGAATGTTTTTTTAATAATTATATTTGGAGTTACAATATCATCATTTTATCTACCCATTCAATTTTTTGCAAATCAAATAGGTAATCCTGTTCAACAGACAAAGATAAATCTTTTTATATTAGGATCTAATATCATACTTAATATGATTTTTGTTTATTTTTTAGGCCTTTATGGTGCTGCTATAGGAACATCACTTAGTTTTGTTTCTTCATTATTTATTATTAGAAATTACATGAAACGGTTTGTTTCTTAATTTTTGATCATTTTAGAAATGATTTTATTACCTATGATAGGTGAAAAATGTGAGTAATCAAGCCAATTAGTTCCAGGTTCTGTTTTAAAAAATTTTAAAAAATCATTTGAAAAATCAATAAAATGTATATTGTTTTTAGAGCAAGAAAGTGAAATTGATTCTTTCCATTCATTAAATTTATTAAAATTTTTAGAATTAAAATAAGATAATAACGTTTGAAAATGAATAGGGGATATATAAATAGCTAATTCAATATTTTTTTTTGAACATAATTTAATAATTTTTTCTATAAAATTAATAGAGATTTTTTTATAATTAAAATCTTTAAGATAGGATGTGTATCCATCCAACATTAATATTGATGTTTCAGTCTCTCTCTTTGTTGTTTTATGAAAACCATTTTCTTTCCAACTACCCTCTGTTGATTCAATATCTTTGGTTTTTTTTCTAGAATCTTTAAATGCGGAATAACTTAAAAGAGATCCAATTAAATTGTTTATATAAAAATAAATATAATTTTGTTTTATGGTGTCCTCTTTAAAATCTTTTTCTTTTAAAGAGTCAATATTAAACATCCAATAATCAAGACCAATTACTATTTTTTTTGGATGATTAATTTTAAAATGGTTTTTCAATATATGATACATTTCATATATTTTAAGGGACGAAATACCTAAATTATAAGGTTTTTTATATCCATATTTTAGAAATTCATCTGGATCTATACCTCTATATACTCTTGATGAGCCTATTATAAGCAAATCTGCATTATATTTAATTGCTTTGATTGGCTTTATAAAGCGCTGTTTTGTATCAAGGGAAAGAGAATGTTTCCAATTTGGTTTATCAGTCCAAAACCAATATGGATCTTTATAAAAATTATAAATACTAAGTGAAAAGCTTAATATTAAAAAAGTGGAAAATAGGTATAAAAAAAATGAATAACGCATTTTCTCTCCTAAAAATTAAAATATAAAAAAGAATCTGTTTTGGAAATTTTTAAAACAGATAAAAAACAAATGATTCCAAATATGATTCCAAAAAATTTATATAATTTTTTATTTTTAAGTAAATTAAAATGTAAAAATTCAAATGAATTAGGTGAAATTGTACAAAATAAAAATACTAAAATTAAATAAAAAATAGTAGATAGGTTGTTTTTAATGTTTTCAATTGCAATGAAATCTATATTTAAAAGACCTTTATATATATCAAAAGCTTGATATAGGTCTTTTGATCTAAAAATAACCCACATTAAATGTACAATTAAAAAAGTAAACAAAATTTTTAATATTTTTGGTAAATTTATATTAAAATTATCTCGTATAATATGATTTATTGTAATTAAAACGCCATATAATAAGCCCCAAACAATAAAATTATAGCCTGCGCCATGCCATAAACCAGCAATTGTCATGGTAAGGATTATATTAATGTATTTTCTATATGTTCCATATTTATTGCCACCTAAATTAAAATAAATATATTCTTTTATAAAATTTGAAAGTGTTATATGCCATCTTTGCCAAAATTCAATAATTGATGCTGATTTATAAGGAGAATTAAAGTTTTTAGGGAGTTTTATACCAAATAGATATCCCAATCCAAGAGCCATTTCAGAATAACCTGAAAAATCAAAATAAATTTGAAATGTGTATGATAATGTACCAATCCAGTGATCTAAAAAATTTTTATCTATGAATGGTTCTGAAAAATATGCATCTGCTAAAATTGAAAAAGAATCAGCTATTATTACTTTTTTAAATAAACCAATTGAAAAAAAAAATAAACCTATATTGATATAATTGATTGTTGGATTTATAGAGCTCGCTTTTTCTATAGAATCTCTATATTCTCTGTAATAATAAATTGGTCCAGCGATTAATCTTGGAAAAAATGTTATAAAAAAAAGATAATTAGAAAAACTTTTTATTGTTGTTTTTTTATTGTATATATCTGATAGAAAAGATATTTGTTCAAATGTAAAAAACGATATACCCAAAGGAAGAATTACATTAACAAATGTAAAATTTTCAAATAAAGATGACGATATAAAATTAAAATATTTAAAATAAAATAATAATGATAAATTTAAAAATATGGATACAAAAAATATTGTTTTTTTTAAATATTTTTTTTTAAATGAAGAAATAGATATTCCTGATATGTAATTGAATAAAATAGATATTACGAATATTTTTAGATCAAAAAAAGACCAAACACTATAGAAGATCAATGAGATTATAGAAATTGTATATTGTTTGATTTCTATCTTTTTTAAAGAATTCACAATTCTATATAGAAAAATAGAAATTGGTAAAAAAATATATATAAAGATATATGAATTGAATAGCATAGATCCTCGTGGTATGGTTTTTTTTTAAAAAGGCCTAATTGATGAGTTTATATACCACAATTTTTCTATCTTGTATGTTTTTTTTCGTTTTACCTTTTTTTATGTCTTGTATTTTCGATCAAAAAAACAGATTAAAAACAATCATTTCATTTGGTTTGATGCCTCCAATTTTAGGACTTATTGTTTATTATTTATTCTCTCTTTTGCCAGGGAAAGAAACATATTTTTATTTAAATTCAATATTATTGATATTCATTTTTGCTTTATTAGGTTTTTTCTTAAAAAGAAAAAAAATAACTTTTGAACGTGAAATATATGCAGGAATTCTTTTGTTTGTAATATTTTTTGTTATGTTGCTAGGGTTACCTCTTTACGAAAATGATGCTCTTGAATATGCCAATATGGCTAATATTTTTTTTAGAGATAAAAGTTTTTCTATATATCCTTTTGTAGAAGCAGATCCAATAACTGGATTTTATACACCGATTCGGCATCCTTTAGGATATCCTTCTCTACTTGTATTTCAATTGCTTATAGGATTTAAGGTAGAATTAGCGGTAAAATTTACTAATGCTTATTATATCGTTCTTTTTGTCTTTTTGATTTCTAAATATGTTGGGCGTTATGGGATATTATACATATTATCAGTTCCACTATTTATTTATGTTTTTTCGACATGTCAAATTGATGTTTATCGTATTTTCTTATTCATCTTATCAATTTGTATTTTGTCCGAATTTTTTGAACGCAAACAAAGTATTTTTTGGACGTCTTTAACACTTGGATTAACGCTTCTGGCACACTCTATTTCTGTTTTATGTCTAATGTTTATAGGGTTTGGCTTTGTTTATATGCCTAAAAAAGAATGGTGGAAATTAGCCATTGTTTGTATTGGATCAATTTTGATTGGAGGTGAGGTCTATATTAAAAACTTTCTTGAATTTGGAAAAATAGTAACAGACACTAATCCAGTATGGGAGCTTGATAATATTAATGAAAAAGCAGATCTTGCTTTTAGAAGGCGTATAGATACGACATTTAATTGGATTTTATTTGGTCTTCTTCAGGGGTTTACGAAAATACATTTTTTTGGGATTCATTTTTATTTAGCATTTTATGCAATAATCAAAAATGGGTTTAAAAAAAGGTCAATTCTTTACACGATGTCTTGCTTTGGCGTCTTTTTGTTTTTTTTGATTATTGTATTTTCTGGAAATCTAGGCGCTAAAAATCCAAGGTATTTTTTAACGATAATTCCTTTATTATTTTTTATATATCAACCTGTTATAAGCAATTCATTGCGTAATATATATATTGTTTTTACGTTGTTTTCTTTGTATGGGTTTAAATTTTTTTCCAATTGGTCAACATATTCGATTAATGATCCTATTCATCAACATGTAAGTAAAAAATTCTTTGATCAATTGAATGTATTAAAATTAGATGGAAAAGTATTGGCTTTTGAGCAAGAGCTTTTTGTGTTTTACGGCAAAAGTAAAATTCTAAAGGATTTAGATCCTGTTATGATAGATTTTTATAAAATGAATACAAAAGAAAATGCACTTAAATTTTTAGAAAAAAATGATATAAAGTATATATATTTATCACCATATATGCCGGCAACTTTCTATAATTCATATATAGGTGAAATTGCGGGAAATCCTACATATTCTAAATTACTCATAGATGAATCGGGATATAGGCTTTTTAAAATAGATAAAATAAAAATGATAAGTCCTGTTGTTGAGTTGAAAAATAACCTTATTATTGAAGACGTTAATAATATATTTTTTAAAAATATATATCAAAAAAATCAAATTTATAATTTCAAATATATAGATAATTATGATAGTAATTATGACGTATGTATGAATTTAGAATTTGATGGTAATGGATTTGCTGAAATTTATGTAGGAGATGTCAGTTATGGGCGTGTGGGCGTGCTTAAAAAGAAAAACTTTTATCTTCAGTTTAAGCAAAAAAATGGGCTGGATCATTTAACAATTTCTACTTATAAAAATACTTTAATGAATAAACATAGCATATTATATTGTAAACATGATTAATGAAAATATAAGCATTTTTTCTGAAAATTTATTAAAAATAAAAAATATAAATCTTATATCGATTGGTTTGTTTTTTAATAAAATATTAACATCGATAAGTTTATTTTTTATAGCTAAATTCTATTCTCCACAAGAATTTGGTGAGTTTGGATATTATATGTCGATCTTGTCAATATTATTTCCATTTTCAATATTAGGAATGGAAAATTTTATATTTATAAACAAAAATAAGTCAAAAACAATAAATAATTTTATTTATATTCATTCTTTTTTCTTTTTTTTATTTTTATCTATAATGTTTTTAGTTTTTTTTAGTGAAAAAAATTATCTATTTCTTATTATGCCGTTAAATTTATTTTTAATGACTATATTTGATGTGATTTTAAATAATTTTATAAAAGATAAAAAGTTTAGTTTAAATTTATTATATAATTTTTTGTTTTGCATAATTACAATTGCCATTCAAATTTCTAGTGTTTTGTTTTTTAATAAAAATGTTGCATATTTAATTATTGGTTTTATGGTTGGTTATTTATTACCATTAAGCTTTATTTTTTTTATAAAAGAAAACTCGTTTTCATTTAAAAAAAATAATATTCTATTTTTTTATAAAAAATTTTTATTAAAAAATAAAAATTATATTTTTATGTATTTAATTCTAACAACATTAGATTGCTTAATTCAGTTTTTTCCATTTTTTTATATTAAAAATACATTCGGATTTGAAGATTTAGGGTCATATTTCTTATGTAACAAAATTTTTTATTTACCAATAGCAATTATTGGTATGTCTCTTTCTAAATATTTTTTAATTGAAATGAGTAATCCTAAAATTGTTATAAAAAATATTTATTTTTTTATAATAATTTCATTATTTCTAGCAATTTTAATTTATGGATCATTGTTTATTTTTAATAAAATAGGTTTGTTTGTTTATTTTTTAGGTCAACAATGGATAGAATTAGAATATTTGATAAATATCAATATATTAAAATTTATTTTTGAATTTTTTGTTTTTCCATTTATTGGAATATTTATTATTAAAAATCAACAAAAAAAACTAATTTTTATAAAAGTATTATTTTTAATAATATTATTCTTAGGGTTTTTGTTTATAAAAGAATTAAGTTTTATTGATGGTATAATATTTTTGAATGTTTTAAATATTATATTTTATATAACAATATGTTGCTATTGCTTCAAAATTTTATTCAATAAATCTTAAGGATTTTAATATTTTTTTCTTTGTTAACTTTTCATATTTTTTATATTACGATGAAAGCATGTGTTAAAAAATGAACATTCTTGTAATGTCATACGCACTTATAAAAATATAAGAAAAATTAATGATAGTGGGTTTGTATGATTAAAATAGTAACTGTAATTTTTTTTTTCATAATTTTTCAAGCAGTTGCAGTCAAAAATCTAACAATTGAATTCAAAATAAACAGCCAGGATTTAATAGATAATAAAGTTGAAAATATTTTTGAATTTACAGATGAATTTGGAAAAAAAATAATTTCTATTTTTTATTTATTTTTTTGGCAAACAACAAGAGCTTCAAATTCATTTGGTATTACCTTTTCTGTTCATCCTGATTTTATGCAAAACGTTTCTGAAAATAATTATTCCTATAACAATCCTTTTGTAGATTCAACTGGCAATGGTCTTATGGTGCAGGATAGAGATTTATATACTTATCCTTTAAGTACTAAACAACAGGTTTTTCTATCAAAATATGATTTGGTTAATAATGTTTTTGTTAATTTAAATATATCTCCTTTTAGTCCTTATTACACGTATTCTAATGATACAATATTAAGCGGAGATAGAAAAAATATTACATCTAATATATTTCCAACATTGACAGAAAATACTCCTGGTGTTATTCAATCGTATCTTTTGTACAAAGATTATATTTGTTTGAGTGTTCTAGTTGATGCAGCGCATGATTTAGTTACTGGTACAGGATTTTGTGCCATCAAATTGTATAAACTAAATACTGATCGTTGGTTATTTTTATGGGCATCTAGACTTCAAGATGATGATGATTATCCATATTGTATTGCATATCAATCTAATGCTTTTATTTTTTGTACACACCTTGGTTGGATATATAGTGTTTCTGAAAGCGGCGGCATAAAAAATATAAAACTAAATTATGAAAAAATTAGCAATCAAGTATATTGTGCTTTAAAAGTCAACGGTGAAATGCTGTATGGACATTATCCATCTGGTCGTATTCATTCAATAACAGATACGCAACAAATAGATACAATGGAGCCACCTATTCTCAATCCTGTTGGATCAAACGAGAGAGAATTAATGGCCATGTGCCTTTATGCTGGCTCTATTTATGCTGGAATTTGGCCTTGGGGTGAAGTTTATAGAAAAAATATTAATACATCCGTTTGGAGCCAAGCAATGAGATGTTTTAGTAAACCTGCTTTTAATCAACTTATAGAAGCGCCTTATGCGGATACTGTTAGAGAAAAGGGATGGACATTAGATTATAATGAATTTGGGCAAAGAGTGTACCAAATGCTTCTTTTTGATGAATATCTTTTTATGTCTACTTGTGGAAAAGATGGTTATTTTAGAGATTCTTGGAATGAAGCTGAAGGAGATAGTGATATTGATTTAAATGAATATGGAAAAATTCATTCAATTAGAATTAATGGACAATATACTTTTTATCTTGATCCATTAAACGATTTTACAACAATTAAAATTGAAATATTAAACACTTCAGGAAATATTAATTTTTATATTAACAATATTCTTTCAAAAACATTAGAAAATTGTGTTGTTAATATTCCAGATAATTATAATTTTAAATTTTTTAATTACAGTAACCCAACTAATGTTTCTTTAAGTTCAGATTAACAAATTCTATAAGTTATATTTTAGTATCATCAAACGGCCGTTTTTTGATACTAAAATATCGATATTAAAAAACGACTGAATCAAAGATATATAGAGTGCTTAAAATTATCATTAACTTATATCATAAATCAATATATCATAAACTCATCAATACTAACCATTTATGATATAAAAATAAGGAAGCTATTCTTAATGAGCAAATTAATCGGATATGCACGTGTTTCAACATCAGGTCAGGAACTCAATCTTCAGATCGATGCGCTTAAAAAAATTGGATGTGAAAAAAAGAATATTTTTACGGATGTTGTCTCTGGCTCTAAAACGGATAGGCCTGGATTAAATGAGTGTTTAGAAACTTTACAATCAGGCGACACACTTGTTGTTTGGCGATTAGACCGTTTAGGGAGGTCAATGTCTCATCTTGTTTCAACTATCGAAAATTTGATTGCCAAAAAAATTGGATTTAAATCTATTTCAGATGGACATATAGATACAACGACGGCATCAGGAGAGCTTATATTTAATATATTTTCGTCTCTTGCTCAATTTGAACGACGCCTTATTCAAGAAAGAACAAAATCAGGATTAGAGGCAGCACGAGCAAGGGGCAGGGTAGGGGGCAGAAAACCAATAAGCAAATATAACTCAAAAGTATTAGCGGCTCAAAAATTACATCACGATAAATCAATGCCAATAGAAAATATTTGCAAGGAGTTGCAGATTTCAAAACCAACTTTATATCGCTATCTTAAATTGAAGTGAAGAATCTTACTTCAAAAAATCTCCAAAATCGATTATTTTTGTAAAAAAATCACTTTCGGCTACTTCTTCTGACACACCATTTATATGAATAAAAACAGGGCGGCAGGAAAAGTTTTTCAGAAAAAATTGGATTATTATTCTCCGTAAAATGATAAATGTCAATTTTTGGAGATTTTTTTTAAGCTAATTTTATAGTACAAGCGCAAAACCATGGGGCTTGCCCCGTGGAGTTTCACTATTATTAAAATATTTTTTGAATATTAGATTTATGATAAGTCAGATCTTCGAAAAAGGGTAGAAGGAATTTTATACATTAATAACCTCTTGAATCTTAGGCTTAGTGTATTCAGCAGCTCCCGCTTTAACGATCAGATTGTTACATGGCTGCCAGTTGGCTTTGCTATGTGTATGACCGCAAAGTGCTAAAAATTCAATATCAGTATTTGCTTGAGCGATTTGCATCAGCACATCGCCTGTTATTTTTGATGAGAAGAATGGAAGAAAATCATCGTTGCTTATTTTACCTTCATGCATACAGGCTTCTTTAAATGGTGGCACATGAATCAAAATAATAACTTTTTTAGGACGATTATTGCTAATGGCATCAGACAATCTCGCTTTCAAATGCTGGGCATCTTGATCGGCTAATTGCTGCATTTTCTCAAGTAACATGTATTTACCAAAAATGTTGCTTTGAAACAGATCGATGATCATTCGGCTGTCATTTAGGGTGACACAACTATTGGTATAATCCCCATATCTGCCATCGGCCCAACAATCTTCACCGAGCAAAATAGTTTGACTCCCTAGATCGTGCACACCAGACGCTGGAAGCCAATGAAGTAACGGTTCATTTTTGGTTAGATCGCGCATTTCTTGGCGTAATGAATCCACTTGGCCGCGGTAATAATCATGGTTGCCGAGCACAAAATATATTGGTTTTTGAATTTCTTTGACCATTTCCTTTAGAATTTCTGAAACTGATGGCGCTTCAGCAATATCGCCGCTAATCAAAATCATATCACCGGATATCGCTATTACTTTTTTGTAAAACTCCATTCTGCGCTCTGGCCCTAGAAAGTTAAGATGAATGTCTGTTAGCCAAATCAATTTCATGGGAGCCTGCTAATAATCTTATCTATAACGAGTTGATAAGCTTCTTCGAAGTTCCAGTGCAATTTGGAAGGCAATAAAATGCTCATATCCATATGGAAATCACGATGATTTTTCTTCTGATCGAGATTTTTTATGAATTCTTCCCGTGAGATCTTCACATCGTTATAAATGCAATATTTAGAAAAAATTTCAAAAACTCTATCCAAGTTAATCAATTCTTGCTTTGTAACGTACCATAAATCAAATAAATCTCGCCCTTTTCGACGTTGGTATAAGGCGCGCAGTTTAGTTGCTATAAGCTCATCAATTTCATAGGTGACAATATCCGCAGAGCCATTAAACCATTCAGATTGCACATCTAATTTCTCTAAGCGAAAAGGTAATACCTGAAAATGCTCAGTGGTGTTTATTTCAATTTTTAGTTTTGCTGGTAGTGTATTAATAGCCTCGTATTTATAAATTAATTTGGCACTGCGTTCGGTAATTTTCCATTTTGGATCACCAAGCCATGGTTTTAGAAGCGCTCTGATTGCATCAATTGTTTTTCCGATAGGTTCAGATCTTTTTTGTACGAAATCAATGTCTTCACTATATCTTGCTGGTGGCTTTAGAAATAGTTTATTGAGTGCGGTACCGCCACGAAAAACAAGTGCATCTTTTATGTATGGCTCGTTATACAAATCAACCAGAGCCCGGCTAATAATTAAATCTTGTTCTATTTGTTCAAGTGTCTGCCATTTGACAGTTTGACGCCAATGTTCAATGAAAATTTCTGGAATCATAAATCGCTCTCTATTTCTGTATTATTAATAATTCTCCACTTTTTACATCTGGGATAGCCGGTTTTAGGTATTTCAGAAGCAAGTGGGAGATATTTTAGTTTGTGCTCTGCGACATACGAAGCAAGAGCATTAATAATTATTTCAGCATGGTTATCATCTATAATTTCAATATTGTCTAGGATATAACCAATGCGTTGCAATTGATGTTCAGCTTTGATATCCTTCGCAAGTTTTATAAGCTTGGTAGCATCTAAGTTTTCAACCAGCTCTGATAAAACCGTTGCTATATGGTTTAAGCCACCTGCATGGTTCGGGTAATTCAGTAAATCAAGCGCTATCAATTCAGGGGTTGCTATTTTAAGGTAACCGGTACTAACAGTAAAATTTTGGATCGGTAAAGCTGATATGGATTTTTTATAAATAAACTCTATCTCTATATCACCAAAAGTTAATGAATGTTTAATTCTTTTGTCTGATATAACCTGGAATCTAGCAGGTTTTTGGTGCGTAGCTCCATGGAACAACCCTGCGGTTAGCAACGCAACATAATAATTAGCACCTAAATATTGCATCATCAAAGGAACTAATTCTTTTGCTGGTATAGAACCATGCGGTTGATGTTCAGGTGGAATGATGACATACAAACCTCTGGCAGGTGAAATCACATCCCTAGTTTTAAGTAACCGATGTAAGGAAACCCTCGCATGGTTGTGTGAAACGTGAAATTGCGCAACGATATCCTCGATGGTAAAGCAGCGTTTTCCATCTTTTCGGATATCTTTTATGTATGATTGTAAATTCATAGCTTTTCATGTCCTTAAAGTTACTAATAACGTAACTATAGAGACACGATAAGCTTGTTTTTTGTGTAAGTCAAGCGCAACGCATTATTATGAGCTCTTCATGTCCATAAAGTTACTGATAGTGTTATTATTAGGACATACGAAGATGTTAATTTGATTATTTTGCGAAATGTCAAAAGGTTCTATTTATATAAAAGAAAGGCCACCTTTCTAAGGCCTTTCTTTTAAAAAAGATCTAAATAAGATTACGATATCTTTCTTTGAATCCTTGAAAAACTTCTCTGATAGTTGCAATAATTTTACCTTCATTAAGCTCATTATTTTCCCAGAGATTGAGATCAATATTCGTTGGCTTCAACATGTCTTGAAGATCAATAAGAAAATTATAATTTACATAATAAAAAAGATCATAAAAAGGGAAATCAAACAATGCATCATTCTCTACGTTTTTTGTATATTTAATATAACGATCACAAGGAATTTTCGGACCTTTTGAATTCTCAGCTTTGATAAAATCATAGATCGTTAATAAATTTTCAGGATGTATATGCGTTTGGATGTCAGTTTCGTTGTTGTAAATATCTTCAGTTTTTTCGCCCTTATCATTGAGTTATTAATTGTTTTAAAGAACACCCAGAAATAAGATTGAATACGCAACGAATAGCAAATGAAACTGGACTTCCTTTAAGGACGGTTGCATATGCACTTTCAGGTCTGTTTAAAAATAATCTTATACAAAAATCTGGACAAGGCTCTGCAACAAAATATCAAATAACTTTTTAATATTTAGGCGAATAAATAGGTTCTATTTTATCTGTATATTTTTTATGCCATAAAAGTGATATTTTTTGCTATTTATAGGACATGGAGATTTTATTTAAGCTCCTTATAGAAAGCATTATAAATGATAACGACTATTATAAAAGGCGTTAAAATTAATCTGTAATAACGTATTGATATGTTGTTTCTATGGGTTTTATATAAAATTTTTTAGATTTGGTTTTTCGTAAATATTGATTTCAATGGTTCTGTCGTATTTGTGTGATTTGTGTAAGACAATCGAATTTACCTCTAAGGCATTCTTTTGATATTATTTTTTGTATGTTTTAAACATATTTATCCCCAGAAAATGGGGATAACATTTTTTTATTTTTTAAGAAGTTGTTATTAATTTTTTTCCTTTATCTCTCCAAATATTTAATTGTTGTTCATGATCTCGCATTTCAGAATGAAGTTCATATACAGCTCCTAACAGGATCGATATACAATTGTAAACGCCAATATTTCAAGTGGTGATAAAGAAGATATGCGTCTTCTTGGCAATGATGATGCCGCGTCCACTTTCATTAAGCTCCCTAACATTTTGAAAATATTAGCCAATACCTTTGGCGTCCCAGCCATTAACGCCCAAATAAAGCAAATCGCTGATCAAATCGTCAAAGGCGTGTTCCTAGAAACAAACTGGGCGGGCTTGCCTTATACGGGTAAATTACGCGCGGATATTCTGTCTATCCTTAAAATGTTCGGGTTTGCAGAAGAATTCGACGACCAATTGGTGTTGGGCGATGCAGTTGTGATTGCCCGTGTGCTTGAAGATGCAGCACTTCGACTTGTGGGCAAACCCTATTTCCATGATGCGAGTCGTGGGCAAATGCCCGAACAGCAAGTCAAGGATTTGCTGGTTAATATGGTGGCGTTTTCCCGCCAATATTGGGCGCAATTGGATTTCAAAAAGCCGTTCCCTGAACATATGCGCCATCTTGTTACCGAACCAATGTTATGGCTGGTGCAAGAAGATCTGACGGTTGGTGCTATTAGCTTAAAACTGCTCATGCCCTATATCGTTTTTCCAAATGCGTATTTGGCGGAAATTGATGATCAATTGAATGGAATTGCTACTTATAACAGTATTGATGTGACGGTTTCGGATCTTGCTTATATTGAAGCGCCTCTCATTGTAAAAGAAAGCTCGAGTTTCGATTGTAAAGACTTTATAACCCGTATGCGTCGTGATTACGGCAGCAAGACTTTATACAATTCAAGCGTTAAAAATGGTGTAACAACTATTCATGATGCTTACACAGTGCCCACCATTACGTTCCATGATCATGAGAAATTCCATTTTGGGAAAAAATTAAACGTCAAAGCCAGCAATAATATTGTTAATGATGCGGGTCGCATCTTCGCAGATGTCATGCATTTCCAAGCAAAAGGCGATATGTATAATAGCGGCCAAATGTGTTTTGTGGATTCTTTAAAAGCGAATATTAACGGGTCTTTCAGCAATGACATTATTGTTGTGACTGAATATGACGAAGTCAACGGCGTTAAAGGAACCAGAACCTATACGGGACACGCGGCACGCAATGCAATCAAAGCAAATTCAGGACAAATACTTGCGATCGGCGACGGCAAAGGTCTGTTCGATGTTAAAACAGGTAAAGACTTCAACCATCGCGGTATTATTGACGTTAATGACGTTAAAATAGTAGCAAATGGAAATCTTAAGATTGAAAATCTACCTGACCAATTTGTTGTTCGCTGGGATCCTGGGGCTGGATCTAAAAAAGGCATGGATTGTTTCTCGATCGCCTCCCAATTTACACCGTCGGAAATCCGAGCACGCGATGGCTCTGTAAAGCTTGTCGTGGGCGGAGATGCTACGGTGTATGCGTCTTTATTAGCTGCTGCTGACGATATTATTGTTGAGGCAAAGGGTTTCATAAAGGCGGAAGCCAAGGGCGAGTCTTATCTAGGTAATGTCAGCATTGAAAACGGCAGACGAAATCGCACTATCAAACAAGAATCGGACATCATCATCCAGAAAGTGCAAGTTGTTGCAAATGGCAATGTCCGCATGATTGCGCATAAAAATGTTAATATTAAAGGTGGTGATATTGTGGCCGGCCTTGAAGTTGAAATTGTTGGCGAAAACATCAATCTAACGCCGATTCAACTCATTGCAGAAAATAAAGTCAAAGAATATGGTTCACGTGGTTTTTCTTATTACAAAAACAATATGACTTATTCGACTTCCAATGTTGCCACAACCGATATTCACGCGAATAGTATTAAGCTTTCCGCTAAACATGATGTGAATATTAAGGCATCGATGCTGATGGCGATGGAAGACATTACGATTAATGCCGGCAATAATATTACAATTGTTGAGGAACTCGTCGAACATTATGTGCACAGCAAAAGCTTTTCAGCACATTTGAATTTCTTTGGCAAAAGGGCGATGGATCGCGTTTTAAAGAAAGACATGCGTGGGGCGACACGTGCTTTCGCGCAGGAATTTGGGATTTTAAACCAAATGAATCGCTTGATCAAAGCGAAACATGGGCCCGATGTGGCAATTGAAAGCGTGAAATCCATCCTTGATTTATATAAAGAATATCAAGCCATTGATAAAATGGGTTTTGTTAATTATTGCAAGAAAGCGGCTGTTGAAAAGCTTTTAAGTTCAAGTGCTTCTCTTGAATTTAGTCAAGAAAAACAACAATGGTTTGAAGCGATTTTGCCCGTGATGCGCGCGAAAAATATTCTGATGAAAGCGGGGAATAATATCAATTTGCGTGGCCTTCAAGCTAAAGCTGAGACGATGAGTCTAGAGGCTAAAGGCAATATTGATATTCGTGCCGCACAAGAATATTATAATTACCATAAAAAAATACGCACATTAGAAGTGCATACAAGTGCGAATTTTGATCCGGTCAATAACGAGTTCTTACTGCCTAATGTTGGTTTTTCGGCTGGCTATCAAAGTTGCTCAAATCATGGCGTGAGACATAAAAATTCACATATTGTTGTGGATAGATTCGAAGCCCGAACACCCAATACATTGACGTTGGAAGGCGCTACAATCAAAGCAACAGATGTCAAAATCATTGCCAATGCGTTGTTGATGAAATCCTTGGTGGATACTGAATCTGGGCGCAATAAAGCAATTTCTGGCGGGTTGGATCTGAATTTGGCAAATGGTCAGTTAAGCGGCCATGTTGAGGGCAGCAAAGGGTCTTACAGCAAAGCTAAAGTCAACGAACAAACAGGCATCACGGCTTTGGGCGAGTTCATCGCAGAAATCGGCGATTTAACGCATTTGCAAGGGGCATATATTGATGCTGTGAACAGTACATTAAAGACGGCGCGTTTTCTTCATAATAATGTTGAAGAATATGACCGATCGAAGCAAACGAGTTTCGATACAGGCAGCTTCAATATTAAGAAATTCGATATGCCTGGTTCAAAGAAGGATGCGCCAGCAAAACAAGATCAAAATAATGCACCGAAAACGGATTTCGGCATTACGGATGTAGGCTTCTCGAGGAACTCGTTATTTGCTTTAGTGGATGCTTCCTATCAAAGCAAAAACCAAAAAGGCGTGCTCAAAGCTGGTGCTTCGTCTGGTGTGCAAATCGTCACGCAATCGGATATTGGCAATTTAAATCGTGATTTAAGCCAAGCGCGCGAATTGGTCAAAGATCACAAGCATTATGTGCGGGTTTTAGTACCTGTTGGTGATCCAAGTGAATTTATTGAAACCCTCAAAGAGATGTTCAGTGATGTTCAAGGATTGTTTCAATCGGCTGAAACGAAAAGAGAACGCCAGGAAATCAAAGCGTATAAACAGATTTTTGACGCTATCGAAGAACGCGATGATTTAACGCAAACTGAAAAAGTACAAGCGTTTCAAGCAGCAAGTAATGTGTTGAATCAAATGAAGGAAATTCAGCGCGAAACAGCTTCATTAGAAAAAGATATTTCTAAAATTGAAGATAATTTCTTTTCAAAGACAAAAGAAACGACGCCCCATGTTCCTGTTGAAATAAAAGTTGAAAATCAACCTGGTTGCAACGGTGAGGATGGATGTTATGAAGTACACATTACACGAGGTCATTATGATTATACGAAAGGCACCTTACATTCAGTTGCCAAGAAAATACGTTATCTTCAAAATGCGTATGAAGATTTTAAAGAAAGCCAACCCAAATGGTTGCGTAATACTTTAAATGCGGCCATGGGTGTCGCAGGCTTTTGTGCAGGTGGACCCCTTAAGAAGATTGGTCAAAAACTTGCCACGATTGCGGTTGCTGAAGGTCTTCATATTGGTGCAGATGATTTATTAGATCATATCGAGCATAGTGATAGTGATCGAATAGCAGATATGGAAAGCTTCCTGCGTATTACTAGAAAAGATACGCTTACTTTTACTGGATTGTTCTTAGGTGTCGCGATTTACAAAGCAACACCTGGCGGCACGTCAAAAGCGGCACTCAAGGCAAAAGAACGTAAGTTTGCACGTGAACAACATGGTGATACGCATATTGATGGAGGAAAAGCACATAAAATAAATCCCGCACTTCTTACGGGTATTGCGAAAATCCGGTATGATTGGGAAAACTTCGTACGTCAAAAATTGGTGGAAGGATTTAAGTTTGAACGGCATCATATTGTGCCAAAAGAATATGCAAAGCACGATGCTTTTAAATTAGCCGGTACGCATGTTGATGATAAAATGAATCTTGTGTAGCTTCCCAGAAAAGGAACAGAAGCTGAATTAAAAACAGGTGCGACAACGCATCGTGGAAAGCATTATCAACCATATAAGAAGGAAGTTAATGAAGCTTTGGATAAAATAAGGGATGAAGGTCTTGCTAAGGGATGGACACAGTCCCAATTTAAAGAAAAGCTTCATCATTTTATGGATGATTTTGGTGAGCAATTATTAAAAGGTAATAAACATGTCAATACATCAGGAGAAAGGTTTCATCATGAAATCCATCCAAAATAATAAACCATATAAATGGGGTGTATTAGAAAAATATCCTGAAAAATATTTTGCAAATTATGATTCTGATAAAAGTCCTGATGCGTTTTATTTAAGACGATGTTTTAAATGGCCTGATGATTTACCTGAAAAATTGAATAATATTTGGAAAAAAAAAGTAAACCCTCCTTATGTATATTATTATGATGTAAAAGGGGATAAAGAACGACTTTTAATTTATGATTATATATCAAATATTACAAGTGTGCCTATTGTTAATAAAAGGACAAGGATTTTATTAGAAGAGTTTTGTCCTAATGATGTGCAATTTATAGACACTGAAATTCAAACAAAAAATGGCATTATTAAAGATGAATATTATGTGATTAATATTTTGAATAAAGTAGATGCCATTGATATGGAGAAAAGCGATTATTCTTATGAAGAAGATGGTGCTATAAATTTTAAAAAAGTATATTTTAAAGAAAATTCTATGAAAGGCCATTGGATTGCGCGTGATCAACAAGAATTTGGTATTATTTTAGTTTCAGACGCATTAAAAAAATTATTTAGAAAACATAAAATTAAAGGCCCTGCTTTTTGGACAGATGTTGAGGCTTATCGTTATACGCCTACCTATGAATCAATTCCAAGATTTTTTGAAAATAATTTTAAAATTGCGCTTTCATATTTTCAAAGTGATTTAGAAGTTGATAGTAGTTTTCAGATATTAGTGCGTCGGTTGGATCGGATACCACTTCATATGTTGGATGTTTTAATTGAAAAAGTTTCTGATTTATCTGATGAAGGCAAGAAGCGTTTGGAAAAAATAAAGGTTTTGGTTGAAGAATTACGTCAAAAGCAAATGGGTGGCTAAGATTTTACGAGGTTAGAGGGCATTGCGTCACAGTAAAACTGTGCCAAGAAATTCATGCGAATGTGAAAATCAATAATAAAAGCATCGTTGAATTTTTTTGTTTTTTTTGCGGGGCCTTTCTTTTTAGGCCCACTCAATGTCCTCTTTCAAGGCCCTCCTTCTTCTTTTTTTGTCATCTGTGGGAAGGGGGGTTCTTTTAATATGAATATAAAAACCGATCTTAGACAAGTGAATTTTAAATCGACATTTATCGGCCTAACAGCCAGCAGATGTTTGAGTGGGAGAATGGCATTGCGTCGCAGTAAAACTGCGGCAGAAATTCATTTGAATTTCTGGGGCTAAAGCCCACGCAATGCCTTTACCTCCACCCACATCTTTTTTTTACGGCTAAATTCCGCGAGCTGTTAAAACCAGGAGCGAGGTTCTATTCATTTTGTATAAAATTGTTAAAATTCGATATGTACTCTAGGTTTTATTTGCTATAATGATCACAATTTATATCTTCTGATGATGTAATCGGATAAAATTAAATATAATAGGATAAAAACATGCGCGAACTTATTGATCCAAGGGTTGATTTGGCCTTTAAAAAAATTTTTGGCGTTGAAGAAAATAAAGATCTTTTAATTTCTTTAATTAATTCTGTTGTATCTCAAGAAGATCAAGTTCAAGATGTTGTACTTTTAACTCCTTATAATCCGCAAACATTTCGAAGTGAAAAATTATCAATTCTTGATATTAAAGCTGTAGGGCTGGATGACAAACGTTTTAATATTGAAATTCAGATTAGTGATGAAGCGGATTATGATAAAAGAGCCCTTTATTACTGGGGTAAATTATATACAGAACAATTAAAAACAGGTCAAGATTATGGTATTTTATGTAAAGCGATTGGGATTCATATCCTAAATTTTATGTCGATTCCGGATTCTAAGAAATATCACAATATTTTTACGATTAGAGAAAAAGAACTCGATATTGAATATTTTAAAGATTTAGAACTACATACGATAGAACTTTCAAAATTTAATGCCGATGAACGTTTTACACAAGTAAAAACGGCTCTTGACAGGTGGGTTGCTTTTTTAACGCGTCAATCGTTGATCAATCGTGAAAATGTACCTGATCCGATGAATCAGCCCGATTTAAAAAAAGCCCTAAATGTATTGGATGTCATGAATTTAAATGAAGAGGAAAGAAATTCTTATGATGACCATTTAAAATGGTTGCGCATAGAAGCCAATACACTCAAAAAATATAAAAAAGATGGATATGTTGAAGGTCTTGAAGAAGGTATTAAAAAAGAAAAATTTGACATAGCTAGTGCAATGATTAAGCAAAAGTTTGATGATACTGTTATTATGCACTTAACAGGTCTTTCTCAAGAAGAAATAGAAAATTTAAAAAGAAGTTAATTAACTGTTTTTTGTGTATTACTAAAACAGAGAGCATTGCGTCGCAGTAAAACTGCGGCAGAAATTCTTTTGAATTTCTGGGGATAAAGCCCACGCAATGCCTTCTCTTACCCCACATCTTTTTTTTACGGCTAAATTTCCCAAGCGGATAATAAAAAGAGACGGAGACCATAAGCATTTGATAGGGTTGAGAGAAAAAAGAGATCGAGAACCTGGGCAAATAAAGCTATAAATTAATAATAAAGTGAGAGAAAATAAATAGTCAAATATAAGCACAGATAAAAAAATTGAGATCGAGAGAATAAGCATTAAAAAAAACGAGACCGAGAAACTAAGTAACCGCCTATCATATTTATATTTATAATAAAAACATGTGCAGTTTTATCTACCGTTTCAATCTCCAAACGCATTGCCCTATTAGGGGTATCAAGCCCATCTTAATTCAAAAGATTTAGAAAATCTCTTATCTATCAAATCAATGACTTTAAGAAATCTTAGGCCTCCAATTGAGAGGATATACAAAATTGCAGCTTTTCACTGACCTTAACGGGATCCTGTGGAAGAACCCCATAAGGTTCAATCAACAACCAGAGCGATGCCTTTAGCTGTTTGTTCAGCGATTCGTCTTAGCTTTTCATTGAAGGGAAGAACATCAAAGGTGTTAGTATATTTTAATGAAGCAATGCGTTTTGAGTCGAAAACAGTAGAAGTTATCCTAAGTTTTTTAAAAACAATTGTATCCTTAATCATGGATAAATATTAAAAAAAATATATATTTTTTTATTAAATCAGAAGTAAATCTTCTATATTTATAATTTTATAAAAATAATTTTTTTCATAAACTCTATCTGATACATCGCCTAAATGAAAAAGAACCGGTGCAATCCCAAATCCTTTTGGAATAGAAAAACGACTTATTTTATCTTGAACAGATTCAATAATTTCAGGACCAATATTACGGCGTTTAAATTTAAATTCGCACAAAAACAAATTATGACTCCTCGTTTGTACTAAATAATCAATTTGGCATCCGCGTTGTCTTGTTGTTTTATGCTGAATATAAGGATTATCATTTGCAATATCTGCAGGATTTATACTCAGAAATTTCAACAAAAGAGGACGATTTTGTAAAAGCAAACTCTCAACTTGAATACCCATCATAGATTCCCATCCTGCTAATTGATTAATGGATAAATCTTGATAAGTTCCTTGCTCAATTTTCAAGCGATTCGGTTCTATGTATTTTATATAAAACCTTAAATAACAGTCTGTTAATCTATAAATACTTTGTTTGCTAATATGCCCCGTTTTTAAAGACCATTGATAATGTTTTGTTACAAAACCGCAAATTATTAAATCTTGCAGCAATTCACTAAAAGTACCACTTCTTGGATAATCAATAGATTCGCGTAAAATTGACAATGTTTTACTTCCATCACCTAAAGAATGAATAATATCTTTATGGGTTTTACCATGTCCACCAAATAAATCACTAAAAATACGATCAAATTCACCAATTAAAATACCATCTTTTACAAAACACAAACGCTTAAGATTCGCGTCTGCCATTTCCATTGGATTGATTTTTTCTAAATACCAAGGAATTCCGCCTGTAATAGAAAGAATTTCAAAAATTTCATAGGTCGAACCTTTAAATCCTATGGTTTTAAGAAATTGAGCACATTCAGGCAATGATAAAGGAGCTAAATCAATTTGAAGTGAAATACGTCCAAAAAAAGCAGTACTATTAATAATGTTTTTTTCAATCCATATTGATACAGAACCGCAAAAAACTAATATTAATTGTGAGAATTTCTGAAGATATAAATCCCACCAAATTTTTAATTTTGGAATAAAAGTTGGATCTTTGTGTCCCATCCAAGATATTTCATCAAATAAAATAACAGTCTCTATTCCTTTAATATGAAGGGAAAGATGATTAAAAGCATCACTCCAATCCGTAAAACTTAAAGGTGGCACTTTAAAATGTTGTGCAAATTGACGTGCAAAAGCATCACGTTGATCTTGCGCTGTTATAGCTTTTGTAGGTGCAAGACCAGAAAAACTAAGAAAATGTTTATTTTTTGAAAATTCTTCAATTAAACGACTTTTGCCAATGCGTCGACGCCCCTTAATAACAACAAGCTTTGGACCTTGCATTTTAGCAATTTGCTTTAGATTATTAAGTTCATTTTCTCGTCCAATAAAAGTCTTCATCAACACTCACATTTTGCGCATTACCTACATATGTATAACATGCGCAGTAAAAATTACAAATAATTATTGCTCAAATTAAACATATGTGCGTTATGCGCAAAAAAAATTTGTTTTCGTTATTTTATTTGGGTTTCCCAGCATATCCAGCCCAAATTGGCAATTACATCAAAAGAATCACTATTCTCCAGCTTAAAAGCGGATTATAAACAAATGGAATTAATGATATACGGGTGCTAATCAACAAAAGGAGATAAAGTATCATAGAACACATAAGGATGACAAGCGAATAATCTTAGAAAATCGTTTTTTATCAATATGTTATTAGGTGTTTTTAATTCCCAATGTCCTATTTTTACACGTTTAGGCCCAGTAGTAAGATCTGTGCTATTTAGTGCCACTTTCTAAAAATCATGTCTTTCTCAAGAAATCTCTCCACATAAACTAAGACATTTTTTATTCACGTGGCTCAAAAAACAAGGCATAGATGATGCTCTTATTCAGCCGTATTCTGGTCACAAAAGCAGGCAATCCCTAGAGATTTACTCAAAACTCTCCATCACAGATGCTTAAACTGGATATGAGAGCGTTATCAAAAAATTACCGATTTAAGCTTACATTTTACCTAAGTGGCACTAAATAGCACAGATCTTACTACTGGGCCAACACCACCCCTATTATGTTCAAAGTGGACATAAATTCCTTAAGTCGGTTCCTTGTTCCATTACTCCCCTAACGCCTAATTCCAAAAATTAGAAAAGCATACCTTTTAAGTGTAGACAAAAAAGAAGGAGGTTTCTTAGTCACAGAAATATACCGAGGTAAATTATCATCACAGGGGGCAAGGTTATTGCGCAAAATCCACCCTCCTGGACCATCAAGGGAGGACAACTCTTTTTGAAACGCCGGATTATAAAATTCTTGCCATTTTAAGGGAGCATCCCACTCTTTAAGGTAGGCCTGACGTTCGATGTCATTTAAAGAAACCCAAAAAGGCAACCAGACCCCAAGAGCCCAAACTTCACCCTCTTGACGCCAAAATATATCCGAAGGCAAAAAACCAGGATACTCAATCCAAGGGGGATTACACATCTTCTTCTTTTTGTTCCTTTATTTAGCTAACGGAAAAAAAAGGATTTGTGTAAATTGCGTGGGAGGAGTCGTGTATCCTTGCAGAATTTTACCATCATAATAAATGATGCCTTGATCTTTATTGTCAGCTCTTTTTCCAATACAGAACTGAATACTTTCTCCGACCATCGTCTTCTGATCAACCGTATTTTTTCCCCATTTGACTCCTTTCCATGGACCGGTAATGGCCTTTGGATCCTGATTATTAATATCTGAAACATCGATCAAATTACCAAATCTTGTCTCAACTTCTTTGGTAGAGATGATCAGATTGTTAAGGGCTGAATTTTCATTCGTTAGGATCTTAATCCTACCATCTTTTAAGGGCTCAAAGGTGACATCAATCGTTCCGGACTTCTTTAAACTCAATGCCCCTTGATTCTGATTTAATTCCAGCATTTGTGCATGTTCTTGTTTTGTTAGACCCAAATTTTCGTGATAAGGGAGTGGCTGTCCTTTGGGGGTTGAACCTACAAATTCTAAAGCCCACTCAGGATTTTTCTTTAACCCCACTTGTAATTTTGCAGCTAATTTTTCAAATTCTTCAGAGGATTGTATTTCCATGATATCGGCTTGAATTGTTTGCCCTGTAATGGGGATGTATTGTTTCCAATCTTTTTCTGACACTTTTCCGGCGTACCCGACATTAGAAAAGCTTAACGCAAGAAAAATAAGGCTTAGTTTAGAGCACAACGCTCTGAATAATTTCATGTTTAGGTTCCTTTTTTAAATTTCGTGCATTTTAGAATGGTTAGTTTTCATCTGGCAATATGTTTAAATAATTTTTTTATGTTAATAGCATTACCAGATTCTCGAAATAAACGTTTAAAACGTTTTGTATCTGAAGTGCATTTACGGTTCCATTACTCCCCTAAACCTGATACCTAAATTGACGTAATTATCCTGCTTTCACAGAAATTTTATTAATTTCCAAAATTGAAAGACCTGTTTTTTGTGCAATTAGTTTTTTATCTAAACCTGCATTAAGAAGATTCTCTGCTATTTTTATTTTTTCAATTTTCTGACCTTTTTCCAATCCGATCTGTTTCTCTTTTTCTATACCTATTTTCTCTCCTTTTTCAAGGCCTTCATCATATTTTTGCTCCATTGACGCAATATAAGTTCCTTCATATTTTTCAGCTTGATCATAGGTTAGAAGTTCCTCTTCGTTCCAAGAAAATCTATTGAGCTCATCATAAGCGCGCTTCATAATATCATCACTAACAACAATCTTTTGAACGTCTTCTTCAGCTGTTTCTTCTGCATGCGTAAAAAATACATCTTTAAGTGCTAATATTTAGGGACTAATCAACAAAAGGAGATAAAACCTTTACAACAGACACCCAATTTTACTCAAGTCATACAAATGCGACAAAACCTGAACGAGACATAGATCTTTTTATTTTATTTTTAGATTGGTACGCAAGTAATATGTTTATAGTAATGTCTTATTATTTCAGTGAAAAGTTTTAAGATAAAACAATAAGATATTATTTAATATTATAATATTAAATAATAAAAAACATTAAATATTATTTTTTATTGATTTTTTTGATTAACTTTATTATAATTCAATATTAGTTAATCAATCTTAGGGTTAAAAATGAATAAAAACTTATTAGGATTTTTCATGGGATTCGTTTGTGCTTTTACAGCAACAGATGGAATTTCAATGTACAGACAAACAACAGCAATATCATTCCAAGAAACAGAAAATGAAACAATTCAGTCAGAAGATAATGATTGTATTAATTTTATTGAAAATAAACTAAACCCGAACAGCACTGACATAAATCAATTGCTTGAACTTGGTAAAAAATTTGGCTTTGTGGAGCTAAAAAATTGGTGGCTTGATGACATTGAATTAAGTGAACTCGAAAAAAAGTTAGGTAGAGTATCCCAAAAAAAAATTAAAGAAATTCAAAACAAGCGCACCAAAATCGAAGAAAATCAAAATGCAAAAGTAAAAGAAGCTCTTACTCTTAAGATTCAAAACGACCTATCAGGTTATGAAACATTATTACAAGAAAACATACAAAATGGCTGTCATAAATCTATGGTTTTATTAGGTCAAATTCTAGAAGAAAAAGGCGATGCCGAAACCAACATAAACGAAAAACACAAACTATATGTAGATGCTTTTTCTTGGTATATGCTTTCTTTCTGGATAGAAGCATCCAAAGGCGTAACAACTTCAACAATTATGAAACGCCCAAGAAGTTCATATGAAAAATTATCAACAATAATTAAAAAAAAGGAAGGCTTTACGAAAAGCCATTTAGATGCTTTTAAAAACATAGATATAGATAATGACTTAGAAAAAAGTTTAAATTTACCAGTAGATACAAATAAATTTTTGTATAAAATTATCTATCTTTCAAACGTGACAATGAGATTAATGCGACTTTTTGTAGATTTTAAATTTTTTGACAAAAAACTAATATCTCTATCTATGTATTTATGTCAATTTTTCAGTGAAAATCAGCAAAATAATCTAGCGAAACAACTTAGTCTAGAGCTCAACAATCCTATTAAAAATTACGCACTTGAGCTACATGCAAAAAAATATTATAACGAAGCTTCCTTTTTCTTTGCGTCCCCTGACTGCGATAATGGACGATCAGCCTTGATGCGCATGATTGTATTTGAATATAAAAAAACTGATGAAAAAAACATCAAATTAAGTCCCAAAACAAAAGAGATAGCTTTATCAAAATTATTGTGGAAAATAAAAGATAATTATATTTTTACAGAATGCCTCAATTTTATCCAACATTTATACGGACCAAGCGGTAACAAATTAACAACAAAAGATAGGAATACGTTAATTAAAAAAATAAAAAAAAGAATTAAATCAATAGAAAAAAACGAAATCGAATATTACCGCTTATTATGTAATATTTCTCTTCTAATGTATCAAAAAATTATTAATAATGACCTCAAAGGAAATGAAATTATAACGAACATACAACGTTATAATGTTATTGAATCGCTTTTAACTCATTTTCCTTTAAATCCTCACAGCAAGCTTATTTTAGCACTTGCGAAGCTTTCAGCTTCACAAGAAGGCGAAACAAACGCTAAACAAGAAGCTTTAAATCTTTTAGAAGAATCCTTTATGGGAGGAAATGAACTTGCTTTTGGATATTATATTAACCTCCTCAACGAACTTAAATCAGTCGAATCAGATTCTTCCGAAGTAAACTCATCTGAAGACAAGCAGAATAACAATCTTTCAAGTTCAGAAAGCGATGATGAAAATGCAGCATCTAATACCCAAGAAATCATCCTTCCGAACGATGATTACACCAATACATCGTCAAGCGAAATAAACGAAACGAACGAAACATCAAGCAGCTCAACACCACCTACCTATATTCCCACTTATATGACATATGATGCTGATTACACATCAACTTCTAATACGAGCACATCAAGCTCTCAATATGAACTAGACGAACTTCAACGCAGAAATCTAAAGGCGTTCAAAAAAAGCCAAAAACAAAAAGAAAGAAGTCGTATCTTTAAAAAGATGCTTACAGTAGATATTTCTCCAGAAGAAAGAAATTTACTTATCCCCAAAAATCAAAAGAATACAATCGTCCATAAAATTTTATGGTCGATTGATGCAAAAGAGCAATTAAAAACCTGTTCTATTTTTATGCGCAAAAGAATTTTCATGCTCATCTATGATATTCAAACGAATGGAAATCGTGGCAATCCTGAAAAACTAACAGGTACAGAATCGTTTTCAAGACGTATTACTAAAAGAGATAGACTTGTTTATCAGTTTTTACCTGGGGACAACGTTGAAATTCTTCAATGTGTTAATCATTATGATGATTAGTTTAAAATAATTTACATTTACAACCCGCGGTAAAGGCCGCGGAAAGTAAAAAGAGTAGTATTTTAAATAGAAAATATTATTCAACACAATTGTAAAATTTCTATTTTTTTTGTTTCATATGGAAGTAAAAGTTTTTTAGTTGATTTTAAATAACCGCAAGATACTAAGAATGAATATTCTTTACATTCTTTCATATTTGGTATATAGCCAGTAAACATGTAAAAATAGCACATAAGGATTTTAAAACACCCCTTGAGGCCATGCGTAGCAGGGATGGTGTTAAGCAGGACATACAAAGCAAGGTGATGGTGACGATGTTTGGCTTATTTGCTGAAATTGAGAGAGATTTAATTTCGGAACGAACGCGGGAAGGGTTGAATGCAGCTCGTGCAAAAGGTCGTATCCTGGGCCGTCCAAAAGGCTCATTTGGACCTTCCAGGCTAGATGGTAAGGAGAGTGAAATTCAGATGCTTTTAGGCAAGAAAGTGTCAAAAGCCTCAATCGCCAAAATTATGGATGTATCACGATCCGCACTTCTTTACTTTATTGACTCCAGAAAACTGACCTGACATTTACCTTGTTTTTATTACTCAGACCGAAAAAGTGTGTAGCTGTGGCGGAGATGATGGTAATTTTTGTCAAAAATTTTGACTGAGAGCCCTTAAAACAAACCAATTTTGGAAAATCAAAATCACTCCAACGCCTTTCTATATAAGGAATTATTCAAAATCCTATGATACTTTGATATCGTTTGTACGTTAGCACCCAATTCTCTTTGTGAAAATTTAATTTCATAGACATAGACTGTGTTAAATCGAGTCTGAATCAAGCAATAAACATGTCAGTTGGGCTGCCTTTTTGTAAGACGTTGGAAATAAGGATTGTGGGAAACAATATCTTCGGGAGAAATTTTTAGAAAATTCTAAACAATTTTTCTATTATTTAATACCAAATTTTCAAATTGAAATCCCATAATTGTACTCCAATTTGGAAGGATTGAAGTAGACTTTGATATGGATTGACCCTGTTCAATTTTATGACGATTTGGATGAATGTATTTTAAGTAAAAACGAGAATAATTATCACAAACTCTGTAATGGCTTAGAATATAAATCTTGTTTGTTTTAAGTTGCAAGGTCCGATCTCGTGATATAAAACCAGATTGAATAAGCTCATCAATATAATTTCATATTTCCCCAGAGCGTTTTAGACCAATATTCTGACTAAGTTCCTCTTGAGTAGAAGAACCATTTGCTAATTCTTCAACAATTTATTTATAGGTTACGTTTTTTTTAGAAAAAAGATCAATAAAAATATTATCAAATTCCTCAAGTCGATTCCTTGTTCCATTGCTCCCCTAACCACCTTACACACCCATAAAATTGACTATACTTTCAATGCATGGTAATCCTTCAATAATAGGGAGCTTATCCATGTTCAAGAACATAAATCGATCAATTCCTATTTACTTTACAATACGAAATTACCCAAACCATAAAGAGCAATACAATTAAACGAATGTTTTCATGAAGCATTCTCTATTTTGGGCTATAAAATAAAGTTAAAGCAGTCTATGAAATGAAAATTAAAAAGAGTTACATTTTGTATGGGATTCTGATCCTTTTTATAATCCTACTAGCAATTAGCGGAACAATCATGAGCCAAGTACAAGAACCTAAGTTTAAAGTTATTGAATCTCATGAAAACATTCAGGTTCGGGAGTATGTTCCCGTACTTCTAGCTGAAGTAAAGGTTGAGGGAGAAAGAAAAGAAGCTATTTCAAAAGGCTTTCGAATGCTCGCTGATTATATTTTTGGTAATAATGCTCCTCATAAACAAATAGGCATGACAGCACCTGTAATACAACAACAGGGAGAAAAAATTGCTATGACGGCTCCTGTCATCCAGCAAGCTTTAGACGACAGTGGGCATTGGACCGTTAGGTTTATCATGCCTGCTGAATACACATTAAAAACTCTTCCAAAGCCTAATAATAGCCAAGTTGAAGTGTTTTCCCTTCCAACAAAGCGTTATGCGGTTATAAGGTTTTCAGGTTTGGCTGGAGATGAAAACATTAAGAAACAACTGGAGGACCTCCGTATGTATACAAATAGAGAAAAAATAAACACTATCGGTGAGCCTATCTTTGCTTTTTATAACCCTCCTTGGACACTACCATTTTTGCGTCGAAATGAAATTATGGTCGAAGTGAAAAAATAACACCTACGGGGGGTGTGTTAGACGGCTTTGTTCGTCAGGGTAAAAGTTACGCGTTAAATTGACGTAATTATCCTGCTTTCACAGAAACGCATCTTCCTTAACACCCCACACTCGATGATAGGTTTTGATACTGTTAAAGGTGGGGAATTGATTAAATTGCGAGCCAATCATGCAATTGGAGTGCTTCTGGTTTTTGGTAAACCTTTCAAAGATCTCTATCCAAAACCTGTCTATGAGGACAAATCAACCATGATTGTTGAAAATCATTTTTAAGAGTAGTAGGGGTGATGTTAGGCCTTTCATTAATAGCCACATTAAATTAAAAACTATAGCAAATTCTAATAAAAATCGCACCGCTAAAGCTCATTTTCCTACTCCCAGCGCGTAGGAACTAATGTTGATCAAAACATGTGTTACATACACATAGGCCATATATTGAATAGACTTCTTTTGAAACTCTACTACTGTGGCCGATTGATGTGTCGTTTCGGTGCTCAGATCCTCATGTATGAAGAATACACGAAGGGAACCGGTGTCGAATCTTCTATCACTCGCCTCACATTAGCGAGTTTCTAAAGAAGTCTAATTAATCTGTCGCAATATTTTAGTCAATAATTTTTCAGTATATTTTAAATAATAGAAATTTTAGCTTCTAAATTCATTGGATCATTAAGCCAAATTTGTCCCATTTTGAATGACATTGGATCAGGAAATATAGTAAGTGTATCCGATTTTAATCCTTCAATAATATTGTGTGCAGCAACACTTGCTGGTGTTTTTTGCATATTTATATTTGCAGCCATATCAGTTTCAATCGGTCCACGGAAAATGCCATGTACGCTTATGTTTTTCTTTTTTAATTCAGCGCGAAGTGCTTGCGTTGATGAAAATAGGGCTGCTTTAGAGGCGGAATATCCACCTATTAAAGGCATGTTTGCTAGTCCTACAATAGAGATTGTATTGGCAATTGCACCACAACCATTTTTATGGATAAGGGGCGCAAAAGCATGAATCATTCGTAATGTGCCGTAATAATTTGTATTCATGTCTACCATTAATTCATTTGTTGACGATGTAAGAATGCGTGCATAAGTTAATATGCCGGCATTATTAAAAAGAATATTTATATCATCAGCAGATTCTGAAGCTTTTGTGACGCTATCATTATTCGTAATGTCAAGAGAGAGGGGAATGACGCGATTGTCATTGAAATTGGGGAGAGCATCAATATGTCGTGAAGTTGCATAAATTTTGCACACGTTCTCTTTTAAAAGAGCTTGAACGAGTGCACGTCCAATACCACGATTTGATCCGCTAACAAGACAACTTTCTCATTGAAATCCATGTGTTATCTCCTAGGAATAAATATAGATAAGATTTTCTTGATTGAAGTAGATATCTAGTTTTTTCAAAATTTAGATAGACATGCTCTTTGCAGACTCTGGAATTCTGATGCGAAAAAGAGTGACAGTTTCCAAATCACCATTCGAAGGCCCTTTTTCTGGTGATGCATTAGTAGGCGACTGTGCTAAAGCATCAATGAACCTTCCTAACCAATTTACATCATCGCGTACTGATGCTTTCGTGCTAGAAGGCATTAACACGGTACCTACCCAAGTCATACTATGTGGGGTGGTGTTAGGCAAGCTTCTGCCAAACCTCATCTTGTAACTTTTTTGTGTTTAAACTCTTTGTAAATAAAAGATTCTTATCTCTTATCGTTATATCAATTTTTGTTTTTAATTTTTCTTTAATTCAATATTAGTTTTTAGAATAAACAATATATTTACACACTCTTACTCGAAGCATTAGGGTCGTCAATATCTTAAAATCTATTCAAGGAGTTAGTTCAAGATTAATAGCAAGAATACAATATAAACATTGGGAATTTTTCTCTTTAAAACTTCAAGATGAGGTTTGGTGGAAGCTTGTCGAACACCACTCCAATAAGAAAAGGAAGAATATCTATTTAGTGGTTCTATCGCATCTGTATGGCTTGAATGAAAAATTGATAAATAGTCTTCCGTAGATGCTGCAGATCCTGTGTATAAGATCCTTCGGCTTGATGGTCAGAAAGGATCTTGTACTCTATTAATCTCAAAGTGTCTCCCTAATAAATTAGGAGTTATTATCATTAAGATTTAATGATCGTGCTGATTTTATTGATAAAAAGTTATTTTTGATTTTAAATGCATCAAGATCACTTTCATAATTTGCAATTAAGTTAATGTATTTTTTTTTATAAGTATCCTTTGATATCTTACTGACAAAATACCTCATTTCAGCAATAATAACATTGAATTGATTAATTAAGTCCTGTTGAAATTCCTTATCATCCGAAATTTTAAAAGCGGCCTTATAGTACTCTAATGAAGCTTTTAAAATAACATTAATTGCAAAATTAATTTTTGTATCATACGAATGTAAGTAAGTACAAACTTTTGTAGATTCAAAAGCTAAAGCTTTTTTTGCCTTTATTTTTGGAATTGATTTATATTTAAAATTAGCAGGATTAAAAAAATAATTTTGAGCATTTATTAATAAGGTATCGCCAATTTGTGTTAATAAATTTACAGCATCATTGTCTGTGTTAAGATCAAGATCTTCCAATGCTTGAGGTAAAAAGCTGTAATCAGTCAAATGATATTCCTCATTGATATGAGATAAAGCAATAGGTAATTTTTCTGTAATTTTTGTAGAATGGATTTCTGTTGTATATAAAAAACCTAATAAAACTATTAGGGAGCATTTTATATTTAAGTGTTTAATCATAATTTTTACCTTTATTATAATAAGTTATAGTGATTTTTTAAAACGTTTGACATTTTCATAATACAAAACATAAATATGTGGCTTTTACTGCGTATCTTCGCTTAATATATATATACATGTATATATATAGTCAATGTTTATTTTGGTTTTATTATTTTCATGTCTACTAGTTGATAATTTGAATAAATTAGCTGAAGACAGAGCCCATTAAAGTTACTTGATCAGGAACTGGATGATCAATACAAAGAAACAAATAGCCGTTTTATATCTGGAGCTAACGAATTTCTGACATTTAGAAAAGATGGAACATTCCGTGTTTCCACGCCAAAACTAGATGAAACAGACAGCATGTCACTTGGAACTATATTTCCAGAGAAAAAATATATCCACTTAATTGAAGTTCTGGCTACGGTTGATCATTTTACTGAATTCCTTGAAGAATTTGAGCATTGGCAGCCCAAATACAGGAAAGAAAGACCAGAAAAGAAGACATTTTTTGCTGGAATCATGGCTTATGGTTGTGATATTGGACACCGGAAGTTGGCTCAAACATCTAAGGAAATTAACGAAAATGAACTGGACAATACCCTCAATTTGTATTTTTCTCTAGCCAATATTCAAAAGGCAAATGATCGCGTTTTGCAGTTTATGGATAAGATGAATTTACCTAACGTTTACAGAAACAATGACGATATATTACACACATCCAGTGATGGCCAAAAATGTGAAGTAGTCGTTGATTCATTGAATGTCAATCATTCTTTCAAATACCTGAGAAAGAATAAAGGCGTTAGTGTTATGAGTTTCATCGATATGAGACATCTGATATGGTATTCAACGGTCATTAGTTCTTCTGAACGTGAAGCAGCTTACGTTATCGACGGCCTGATGTACAATAATGTAATCAAGAGTGATATTCATTCAACAGACACCCATGGGTTTTCTGAAATGGTCTTTACTGTGACGCATTTGTTGGGGTTCACATTTGCTCCACGAATAAAGGGGATTGGTCGCCAACAGTTATATGCCTTCAGCAGTAGAAAAGAAACCAGCCAAAAATCACAAGGTTTTAAGCCAAATAAGTACATCAATGAGAAACTCATTATACCTCATGGGATGAGATCCTCCGATTTATTTCAACAATTAGCCTAAAGGTAGCAACAGCTTCTCAACTTTTTCGACGGCTGAACTCTTATTCCAAACAACATCCACTCTACAAGGCATTAAAAGAATTTGGCAAGATCCAAAAAACGAATTTTATTCTAAAATATGCAGATGATTGAGAGTTTAGGCAATCAATCGAGAAACAGCTAAACAAAGTTGAAAACTCACATAAATTGGGAAAGGTGATTTCTGTTTGTAATGACCATTCATTTTTACACGGTGAGAAAGAGGATCAAGAGATTGCAGAAGGCTGCCGCCGATTAATCAAAAATTCTCTGGTGTGCTGAAATTATATTTATCTCTAAATGCAAATTGATGAAGATGCAGATGAAGGTAGAAAACAAGAATTAATAGAGGGGGTCCGGAATGAATCAATAATGTGGTGGGGGCATTTTAATTTTAATGGAGAATTCGATTTCTCAGACGACAAAATGTTGGATTCCATTGGATTGAGAGTTTCCAAAAAAACATCCTTGAATGAAAGGTAATTTTGGGAAGTCAAAATCTCTCCAATGTCTTTCTGTATAAGGGGTTTTTGAAAATCCTATGATACTTTATCTCCTTTTGTTGATTAGCACCCTTCATAGGCTTTTTTTTAAAAACACCCCAATTCATCTAAAAATTTATTTGTGCAACACAGCCCTTTATTTTCTCCATAATAAAATCTAATTTTTTATTAATTACATCGATGTTTTCTTGATTATCGTCTGTATCTTCATGGTGATTTCTTTGCATAGCATCCACAACAACTGCGATAAAAAGATTAAGCACGCTAAAAGTAGCAATCAGAATGTAGGTCACAAAAAATACCCAAGCGAATGGTTTTTCTTGCATAACGGTTCGAACGATATCAGGCCATCCTTCTAACGTCATAATTTGAAATAGGCTGAAAACCGATAAATGTAGGTTACCAAACCATTCTGGGTAAGAAGGCCCATATAGTTTGCTTGCGATTAAACCAAAAACACAGATGATAATAATCATGACACCAGCAATAGCAAATATTCCGGGAATAGCCATAACCAATCCTTCAATCACTTTTCTAAGCTTAGGGAATACTGAAATTAAACGAAGCGTGCGGAAAGCCCGCGCAGCTCTCAGTGCGCTGAATGCATCTTGAGATGGCACGAGGGCTATTCCAACGACACAAAGATCAAAAATAGACCAAGGAGATTTGAAAAAATCAAGACGATATGCAATAAATCGCAAAATAAGCTCTATAATGAATATATACAATATTGTTTGGTCAACAGATGTTAGAAGATCACCATAGGCCTTCATAACATTAGGATATGTCTCCATACCAAGGACAATAGTATTAATAAGAATCAGTACCGCAATACTATAATTCCATACCTTGCCTGCTATTATGACTCTAAGATGCGCAGAAAATTTATCCATTGATGTGATCATTATCTTTTCTCATTAGTTTTTCTCTGATAAAAGAGCAAAGTATTCCAGAAGCTAAAATAGTTAACGTAATGGTTAATGATAACATAGGAGGAATTTTTGCAAGATTGAGTGCATCGGCTATAAAAATTTTCGAGCCTATAAATATGAGAACAGTAGCTAATGCATATTTTAAGTAATAGAATCGATCAATAATGGAGGCTATTGCAAAATAAAGAGCTCTCAACCCCAATATGGCAAATATATTGCTTGTGTATACGATGTATGGGTCTTGAGTAATAGCAAAAATGGCGGGAATACTGTCTACTGCAAACACTAAATCAATAAACTCAACCATGACCAGAGATATAAAGAGTGGAGTCACAAACATTTTTTGTGTTTTAGATTGAGCAACATTCTGATAAACGAAAAATTTTTGATCATGTAATTTGTCTGTGATATTTAAATGCTTTCTCATCCAAATCAGCAAAAAATTGTCGGATATTTCTACCGGCTTGTGGGAGATAAAAAACATCTTGATACCAGTAAAAATCATAAAGGCTGCAAAAATATATAAAATCCATTCAAATCGAGTGATGATTTGAACGCCCAGTCCTATCATGATTGCCCTTAAGACAATAACTCCTAAAATACCCCAAAAAAGCACGCGATGCTGATATTTCTGGGGTATTGAGAGAGAAGAAAAGACGAGGGAAATAAGAAAAATATTGTCAAGGGCAAGTGATTTTTCGACAAGAAAGCCCGTAATGTATTCTGCAAAACTATCCAAGCCCTTTATATACCAAACCCATAAACCAAAAATGATTGCCATAAGTATATAAAAAGAACTCATCTTCAAGCTCTCTTTAAACCCTATCTCTCGATCTTTTTTATGAAAAACACCAAGATCAAGAACCAGCAAAGTGAGCACAATAGCTATAAAAACACCCCACATAAATATAGATTTTTCCACAGCATCCTCCATTCTAGCATTACTTCTATGCTATGATCACATTCAATGTAAGACAACAATTATTTGTTCTATCGCATCTGTAGAGATTGAGCCAAATTAAGTAAAGAATCCTCCTTTTTTTGACAGGCTGTGTTGCACAAATAAAAATTTAGATGAATTTGGGGTGTTTTTGAAAAAAGGTCTATGAAGCTGTCATATATTGGTTCTGTATCTGTTGAATGAGTAATAAAAAAGCAATAAACTGTCTAAAACGAAAGGTCAATTTAAATGCTGAATATATCATCAAAGCTGTTGCATTATTTTAAGGGATTTTGCTCCTCGCCTTCTGTGATCATGTTATTTGTATATATGAAATGTAGATTTTCCTTAAGCTATAGTGAACTCGAGGAAATGATGTCTATACGAGGCGCTAAGATTGATCATTCAACGTTATAAAGATGGGTTAAGCGGTTTGTTTCCTTAACACCTCCCTAATAAGGGAATCAAACAAATATTCTCATGTTCAAAGTGGACATAAAATTCCTTAAGTCGGTTCCCTGTTCCATTGCTCCCCCAGGGCCTACGCATGAAAAAAACAGGCCTTTTGTTTTCCTCGTTTTTTGACGCTTTCTAATTAAAAAAAATTGATGAGGTAGCCACATAAAACAAGAGGTTTCCTAGTCAATAAAAATCTTCATGCGTAGGCCCTGATTGCTCCCCTACCCCCTATTTAAACACGTATCCTGACTTCCCGCCTATATGAGTTTTTTTATATAAAAATCTATGGGTGAGTATATGTACTCATTAAGACGAATTGGTAAAACAAGATCATTTTTTACAACATAAAGTAGTTCTATTTTTTTTTTGCCAATTTGAGCCCTTAAAAGATATTTTCCAGATTCTGGTACCTTCCAATCAATACAGGCTTTACCAAATCCAGCGCCAGTAAAATGAAACTCATCCTTATTTCTAATAAGATTTGAGATGTCCCAATTAGACCCAAGAAGAAAAACAGGATCACGTTGTTGTTTCATTTTTTTTTCATCGTAAGGTAAAATGGTAATGATGGGTTCATTTACTTTTTTATCAAGCGATATGTAAAGTGATCCTTGGTAATGTATTGCACCTAAAACCCCAATAGATTCACTATAATCTACACTTAAATCTGAAGCATAATCAAAACGCAAAGTGCTAAGCATTCCTTTGTTTTGAACTAAAAATTTACGTTCGTCTAATTTTTGAAATGAAATCTTATAAAAATCATTTGCGATAGAAACAAAATGTGGCATTGAAATAGAAATCCAATTTTGATATTTGAAATAGCTTATTATTTTTTGAAGAGCATATAAGGAGGCCGTCTTTTCTGCAGAATAAAAATGAAAATAAAGATTTGCAGGTTTCACACGTTTTGGTGATTCTGTATTTTGATAAGTTTCAATTAGTTTCTGAAAGCCTGAAAAATTAGATGTCCAATCTGATGTATAAGTATTTTCATTACTATTTGAAGCATAAATTTGATACCCTGAGGAATATGACCGTCCAAGAGGGCTAACAAATGCATAAGATGGAAATTCATTGTCAAAACGCGTATCTCCACCATTGATGTTGAAAAGGTTATTATCTTTTAATGTTTTTAACGCAGCATCAAAGGGAACACAATTTCCTGTCCATTGAACGACATTTACTTTTTTGTCTACAGGAGTAAGAGTTTGAATAAATTGAACTGATCCTTGAAGTTCTCTATGTAAATTAAAATCTCGAAATAAGTAAGATCGGGGTGCTGTATAACCATTTTCTGTTTTTTTGTTATACGATTGATTAAGAGAAAAAAAAATTTTTAAATCATTTGTAACATTATAAAGATTTTTTTCTTTTTCTTCTGGATTGTTGACGTCATAAAATGCCCAATCAAGTATATGTGTATAACCATGAGATGCTGCAGAAACTTGAGGAAAAGAAAAAATTTCTTTTGCTTGTTGTACGAGTTCATTGGACCCAAACCAATCGGGATCTATATCTGCTGCAACAGGTGCAATCGTTACCGGTAATTCTGGATATTTTAGAAGAATTTCACGTTTTACAACTTCAGCGCAATTAAAATTTTTTTTAGCATAGTTTTCTGCAATAGATTGACTCTGCCACCCGTCACCATCAATATGCGCATAAAAAATTCTTTTTCCAGATAAAGTTGTTGTATCTGGTTTGGGTAGATCACTTGTTGCAAAGGCATTTTCAAAAAATAAAAAGGGGTTCATAAGCCATCGAGCTTGATTCTTTCCATTGTCAAAAAGATAACTTCCCGATGCAGCATATCCACCATGCGGGGATAAGCTTACCAATACATCAGGTGGATTGTTTTGAAGAATATGTTGCATTCCTAAACATATCTTAGTCGTATCGGAAATTGATTTTAGTTTTGGATATGAATCAAAATTGATACTTAATTTTTTTTCAAAATCAAATAAAGAGGGATGAGATTTTATGTACTGATGATTTAAAATTGAGATTTCCCATTCTTTGTTCCAATAAAGGCCAATTTTTTTTAGTAATAAATTAATAATGCCGACATTTACTGGACGTCTAGATAAATTATATTCAAATCCGACATTTCCCATTAAAACAAATTTTTTACCTTTTTCAATTAGCTCATTAGCCCAAAAAATAAATTCTTCAGGCATCGGTATAGAATCCGTATTGAAGTAAGCCAAAACACCTCGAATATCATCCAGGTTGAACGAATTCGGTATACCTTTTTCTAAATCCCAATATTCCAACTTTAAACCCAAATGATTTAAAGGCATTTCAAAATGAACATGAAGGGGATGAAAACGAAAATCTTCACCTTCTTTGCTATGATACACACCTAGAATTGTTCGTGGTATGTGAGTTGAAGAATTTATTTCAGCATAAAGAATATTATGATTAAAACCAACATGGAAATTTATATAAAAAAAAGATAAGTATTTGAAAAATTTTAACATTTTTTCTTTGATATTTTTCTTTTTATCTTGCTGTGTCTATTGTCATTAGATCACAAAAAAAGAAAACATTGTATCAAAATTCTTCATTTTTGAACCAAAAAGAAAAAACCTAAAATAGAAAGCAATTTACTGGGTTCTGACGCATCTGTTGAATGAGGAATAAAAAAGCAATAAATTGTCTAAAACGAAAGGTCAATTTAAATGCTAAATATATCATCAAAGCTGTTGCATCATTTTAAGGGATTTTGCTCCTCACCTTCTGTAATCATGTTATTTGTGTATACGAAATGTAGATTTTCATTAAGCTATCATGAACTCGAGGAAATGATGTCTATACGAGGCGCTAAAATTGATCATTCAACATTACAGAGATGGCTTAAACGGTTCTGTTTCATCTGTGCAATACAGTCAGTAGATTGATTTACATATTTTTACTTAAAATTCAGAGGCCTAGTAGAATCTTGTCTTTAAATATTTCCTTCACCCATGGCTTAAATTCCTCTTGAAGCTTATTAATAACATTAGTATGAGCTACAACATCTATTCCGAGATCATCATAAATATTAATAATAATATTTGGGTTGCACGTTGAAATAAAATAAATCTCCCGTAAAAAGCTGTTGTAAATAATTTTTTTTAAAAGACTGTTTAATTTTAAGTCCGAAAAGCGATGGCGAAATAGACTCCTAAAATAAATGTTACATTCCTCTTCCTCCTCTTCATAAGGATATTTTATAGAAATAAAGTTGCTATGAACTTTAGGCCCCTTAAGATTATAGATAATATGTTTTGCTCTTTTTTGAATTTCTCTTTGGTTCCCCTGAATAACAATATAAATATCTTCTTTATCTTTAAATAAAAAATTAATTATTTTCAATGCCCTAATTCTTGCTTGGTACATTTTTCGAGATTTTGTTGTTTTAATTTCCAAGCGATATTTTTTCATAATTTTATCTAGAAGATAACTTTTTTCTAAAATTTCATCTATGTCTATAGAATCTGGGTCTTTAGGAGAAAAATCATTCATTGCAGATGCGTTGTTCCATAAAATATCAAGAGACCCACCATATTCTGAAAGTTTAAATCGAATACTTGGTGAGTGTATATAATACAAACCGAGCCTTAAAATTAATGATTCTGAAATTTTATCAAGACTTTTCTCATGTTGACCAATTCTTCTTAACATTTTAACCTCATATTAATTCTTCTATTTTAAAGCAATTAGGGTTGTTTATATTTAATGTAATTTTTTGATAAAAATCATAAAGTTATAACATAATGTTTTACAATCTAAATTAAACGCATTTATCATGGTCTGACTTGCGATCTTTTGCGTTTGTAAGGTACTGCTTATACAACACTTAATTCTTGAGATTCGAGATTCAATTAATGCTCTGCGATCATAACCATTCTTTTTATGAAAAGCATAAATGGTTCTTTTGTTTTTGATATATTGAACAATTTTATCATGCCATTTCGTCCATTCTTTTCCATGAATAATGAAATTATAGTGTGGTGTGATAACAGGAATATTCCTTTTGAGATTTTAAATCTCCCATAGTAAAAGATAGGCTTAATTTGCATCGTTTTTTGAAGCTTTTGTTATATTCAGTCCAATTCGTTACTTTGTAACTTAGATTTTTACGCTTCACTAAACAAGGTATTTTTAATTTTTGTTTATACGGCATTGGACACTCTATACAAATTTTAATTTGACCAATTTAATACAATTGATCTTATTTTAAAGTTTTTTGTACCCTGCTGAACAAAGCCGATAGAACCTAATGATACCAGCGGGATTGGAATTTTACTGTTTTGCTCGATTGGCTAGATTTTTCCAGAATTTCTGAAAGTCTTCTTTTGATATGTCTCGGGGAGCATAAGTAATGCCCACTTCATACTCAATACCAATAAATTGAATGAGCGGATTATAAACTTTGAGCAGTGCCTCAATACTTTCTAAATGTTTTTTGTTGTCATCAACTAAAACAAGCACCTTAGGATAATAGCCAGGTTTTTGGGCTTTGCATGCATAGTGGGGACCAACATGACTGAGTAGGGCGGTAAGTAAGTTTCCCTTAGAAACATCACCTTCGCCATTCGTGGATAGAATCCCATGGTAAAACATAGGATAGCCAGAAGCATGTTCTTTAAAAGGTATACAGCCAGTAAACGTGTAAAAATAAGACATTGGGAATTAAAAACACCTAATAATATATTGATAAGCAACGATTTTATAAGATTATTCGCTTGTCATCGTTATGTGTTCTATGATTCTCATTTTTTTATACAGATGCCTCAGATATTGCCCTATAAGTGGTGCTAATCAACAAAAGGAATAAAGTATC
>JAUYSY010000091.1 GCA_030696155.1 Alphaproteobacteria bacterium
AAAAAAAACGAGACGCGGAAAGAGCAGCGTATGAAGCTGATGAAGCTGAGGAGATGCGTCAAGCGATTGAAACAGCGATTGCAGCGATGAGAAATAAGGGTTTATCTGAAGAAGATGTGAATGCGATTTTAGCGGATAAAGAATTTAATGTTGAAACATTTAATCCTAAATACCCTCATTTTGGTGGTGTTGCACTTATAAATTTGGAAATTAAAAAGTTTGAAGAAAAATGTGCTGCAGAAGAAGCGCAACATGCTGCAAAAGAAGCGGAACATGCTGCATTAAAGAACGCAAGGCAGGAAATATTACGTGCTAAAATTAAAGATGCTTATATTCAAATTAAATTGCAATTTTCAGATGAAAATAGAGCACATTGTATTGCTGTTGAGCAAGTGATTATTGAGTCTGGATTAGAAGAAGATAGATTAGAATTGTTTGATTTTCAAAAGTCTCAAATGCCAAATGATTTTCATTGGCGGACATATCTCGATTTGAATCCAGATTTAATCAGCGCTAGTGATAACATTGCTTCGGCAGAAGCAAAAGAAGAATGGGCGATAAAAGATTATTTTTTACATGGACAATTTGTAGGGCGACCTTATAAGCATTAGTAATGTTCAACATGTTGAATTTTAAATATCTTGGTTAACGCGAAGACTTTAACAGGTTGATGTTAAATATCAAAAGCCACAGGAAAACTTCTTGTGGCTTTACCTTAAAATAAGTGAGTAATTAGACTCATATCCAGAAATGAATTCGTAAGACACTGAATATCTAAAATTGAGTTCATTTAATATGGATTCAAGTTTATTTTCGGACGTTCTTAATCCAATTCTATCTATACAGTTTATGTTTCTTAGCCAATTCATGAATTGTTCAATTAAATATTTTTCAAATCCATTTTTTTTATAATCTTGATCAGTGTTGATATATTCGATAAAAGCTTCTTTTTTTTCAAAATCAAGGTAATATTTAAGATTTGAAAAAGCATCTGCAAATGATGCGCCAGCAACAGAAAAACCATTTTTTTCATTAAAGCTATCCACGGATAAATCAACATTATCTTCGGCAATAAGATAAAACCTACCTTGCGCTCTAAAAAGGCTTTCAATGCCATACTCATCAATTTTTTGAATGAAAGTGGGTTTTGTGTATTTTTTAGGTGCATTAAAGGAGGTATGAACAAGGATTGCTTTAAATTCATTAATTTGAGTATGTTGACGACAAAAAGTTGCATATTTTTTATTTTTAAAATTTTCAAATTGTGTATTTATTTCATGTTTGAGTAAATCAAGGTCGAGTGATTTAATTTGTATTAATCCAAGATTACATTGTGCAACATCTTGAAAACCAAGATTGTATTGATGTTCAAATTGTTCGTTTAAATCATCGGCATATAAATTTTCTATATTTATGCATAATATAAGCAGGCTATAAATAATTTTCTTAAGCATTTTTGAAGCTCCCTTAAATTTAATTTTTAGTAGTTTTAATACCACGTTTGCGAAGGATAAGGTCTAATGTATAGGCGTCTTTTTTCTTTTCCGTTTTGTCAATTTGCGGTATCGTCTTTAAATATACTTCTTTCGAAACTCTACTACTGTGGTCGATTGATGCGTCGCTTCGGTACTCAGATCC
>JAUYSY010000095.1 GCA_030696155.1 Alphaproteobacteria bacterium
CAAATATACCACTATGTTCTAAAAAAGTTTTAAGCGTTGTGGGATTAGCCAATTGTCCGCGTTCAATCAAACGCGCCATTGCTTCATACACTTTTTGATGAGAGGGATGATAGAAATGGTCGGCAAACAAATATTCTGAAACTTGTTCATAGGCTTTATTATTGACTAAAATAGCGCCCAACAAGGCTTGTTCTGCCTCTAAATTATGAGGCAAGATTTTAGATATATCGTTCTGCGTTTGTTTTTGCTGATATGACATGTGTGATACTCTAGCGACACTTATCCACAAGTGCAAGGGCAATTTTTATATCTAAATTGTTCTTGTGCGATGTGACGAAATTAAGTTCTTGTATTCTTATATTTAGCTACAATTTGCACATTCTATAAAAAGCATTTTTTTAAGGTATTGATTTTTAATTTTATTATTTCAAGGCCAATATTTGATAATTTTTTCATCGTATCAATGAATAACATTTTTAGAGATCAAAAAAATATTTTTTAATTTAAAACCATAAAAAACTTAAATATCTTGTTGATATTTAATACTAATAAAGTGTTTTAGATCTAATGTGTTGATATCAAACAATTTGCATGTTTTTAAATTTACAAATTTAGTTTATCCAATTGATTTTTATTAATTAATTTAAATTTAAATTTTAATATATTGTTTTTTTTACTTTGATTGTCTTGTTGACGCTAGGTCAGTGAAGCTGATATATAATTGATTTGCTTCATTTGTAAAATTAGAAATTTTAAGGTTTAATATGAAAAATATAATAAAGATAACTTTTGGTTGTGCAATTTTTTTGTCGCAAGCTTTTGTAACAAATCCAATTGACGCTGGACGAATTAAAAAAACTTCACCAAGGAAACAAAATAGTTCATCTAATAAAGAAAATAAAATTTTCGGAACAGGCCTTAATCAGAGTCAACTCAAAATAAACCAATTTTTTAAGCCAAGTAAATCGATAGAACAAATTAGTAAGTCTAGCCAACCGACAGAACAAGAATTGCCGCTTGTAATTGATTTAATAGAGTCAAATGAAATTACTTTTTCTAATGATGTTAATATGAGTGTGTTATGCGACAGCACAACTTCTGAAGAAGGTGGTTCTTTAGACCTTTCTTTGAGTGAGTCTGAAGGTACATCTGAAGGTACATCTTTAGATGTGAATTCGGATAATATTGATACAACAATGTCAGATTTAGATATTATTCCTGGTGAAATTAAAATTGATTTAACTGAAGAAGATTATATAAATACACTTAAAAATGCAATTCAAAATTCACAAAAATCATTAATTATTGCAAGTAATCAAATTAGTTTGCATAAAAAATTTAAAAGTGATCTTTATACACTTCTATGGCGCGCAAAGCATCTTAGAAACGTTGATATTTTTATTTTCTTTTCCACTATAAGTGAAGACTCAAAAGGATTTTTAGATTTTTTAAACACTCATGAAATAACATATTGTGCTGGTAAAATACCTGCAAACTTTATAATTACAGATAATAATTTTGTTGCTTTAGGATCAGCAGATTGGTTATCAAATGATAATTTTTTAACTAAATTTATAAGTTCCGTATCAATTGATGGTGATGCTAGTGAAAAACTCATCAATATATTAAAAAATAACTTATTAACAATTTTAAATATAAATTCTAATGCAGAGCAATTCAATCAATCGCATACTTTGAAAATTGATAATGAAAATAAAATTTCTTATTTAGCTACACAAAATGACCATTACATTTTTTTAGAAAATCTTTTAAAAACTTCAAAAAACGTAAAGATTTTTTGCCCAACAATATTGGGTGATACTAATTATGAAAACTATAAAATTAATAAAAACTTAATAAGTGATGCGCTTAATGCAAACAAAGATCTAAAAATAACGTTTAATTTTGATACGTTAAATCCATTCCTTGATGAGCTTGAAAAAGATATTGAGTCCTTAAATTTTTTCTATGGAAATCAACGATGTCAACTTTGGTGTGGAAATGGCTGTTTTATAAAAAATACAATAATTGCTGATGATACAACAATTATTGAAGGATCGTTTGGATGGACTTTGAAAGATGCTAAAGGCTTCAGTATTGCTCTTAGTGGTCCAAAGGCTTCAGTAGAAATTGATAGATTTGTTAATATATATGAATTTTCGCCTGAGTAATATATTAAAAGTTATTTAAATCTAAAAGTTCTTTCTGTCTTGCATTGACTTGAGCCTCGTCAAAATCTTGAGTCAATGCATTAAAAAGTTGATACCAATTGATATCTGCATTTAAATGCATGAAAACTGATCCTAATCCCAACGCCGCGCGATCCATAAAAACAAATTCACGTGGTGGTGTAATACCACCTAACCGTTTCAATTCTTTATGCACTTTCGAGGCGATTTCAGATCCATAGATGCCTTTTTGTTTTGTTTCTTGAATAGGGCGCACACGATCCTCTAATAAAGGTCCATATAAAAAACCTGCCCATTGATTGAGAATTTCAATAAGATCGTTACTTAAATTTTTAAATCCCCAAGATTCATATGCGTGGACAGCAAGGTCATTGTTTTGCGTTAAAAGTGCATGATATAAATCAATAACGCCTTTGGCAAAAGACGCTGGAAAAATGCGAATACACCCAAAATCAAGCAGATTCAGGCTTAGATCTTCTTGAATTGTATAATTGCCCAAATGGGGATCGCCATGAATGATGCCATATTGATAAAAAGGAATATACCAAGCTTTAAATAAGGTATGCGCAATTTTATTTCGTGTTTCTTGAGATGCGTCTGTAAAAGACATTATCTTACGACCCTCAAGCCAAGACATGGCAAGAAGGCGTTTCGTTGAAAATTCTGGATAATAATCAGGTAAATGAATGTCGGATTCGTCTTTCAACATGAAGCGATAATAGGCCATATGTTTAGCTTCTTGAATATAATCAAGCTCTTCGCGCAACCGATCG
>JAUYSY010000098.1 GCA_030696155.1 Alphaproteobacteria bacterium
GGAAGGGACTACACTTCACTCATCATTCCTTCTCTTAACCTGAAAGCGACAACACTATAAAGCTTTGAATCCAAATTTAATCCTATTGTGACGGATGTTCCAAATGAATAAAAGCTCTTTTTATTTTATGCGCCATGGTCAAACTGATTGGAATGCGCAACAGCTTCTTATGGGACAAAAAGACATTCCACTAAACAATCTAGGCAAAGAACAAGCAAAAAAAACGATTCAAAAAGTTCGAAAACTCAACATTCAAACGATTTATACAAGCCCCTTAAAACGCGCATTTGAAACAGCCCAAATTATTGCAACTGCTTTAAACATTAACCTCATTATTATTGAGGATCTTAAAGAAGCGCATTTTGGTCTTCATGAAGGCAAAAAAATAAAAGAAAATTTTATTGAATCTTGGATTGATGGCAACATTAACAATATTTCTTGCGAATCTTTTCAAGATGTTCACAAGCGCATTAAACCTATTGTTGATACAATGCAAAAAAATCCACACAACAATCTTATCATTGCTCATGGCATAATATTTTTGGCAATAACAAAACTACTTGGCAATGATATCGTATTGCTCAAAAACACAGAAATAATTCAACTCGGATAATTTCTTATGATCTTGCGGTTATTTCAGGTCAACACATCAACATGATTGCCTTTATTTGGATCAAGCGATTTCATTTCCTCAGCAAGACCTCCACGAATATCGTCTTTTCCTTCAACTTTTTTTTCTAATTTTTCGTTCTGTTGAAGATTTTTTACTTCATTAGAACGGTCAAGGCTGGGCTGAGCGATACCATTATCAGGAGTAATTTGCATTTTTTCACCTATCATCCTATTACACTTAAAGTGTATCAAACTTTTTTGGTTCTGGCAAAAGTACTATTTTATATTTATTTATAACAACAATAATACATACCAAAAATAATCTAACATATTATAAAATATGTTCATTTTTTTATTATAAAATTAAAAAATAGTCAATATAACTGACTGAAAAATATAAAAAAAATTCTTTTAATTAGTATAGATTTTAGGTAAGGTTCGTACTCCAATTTCATTTGAAGGAGATTATAAATGAAATCGTTAGCGTATCCCCAAAAAAACCTCTGGGAAAAAATACAAGAAAAGTCGCAAATAAATTTCGTCAAAAAAACCTTTTACGCGTTAACTTTAATAAGCGCCATCAGCATTCATTCGATGGCAAATGCTGAAAACAGCATGACCTATGCTTTAAAAGGATCACCTCATAGCCTTGACCCGTTCACAATGTATGATATTTCAACCCATAGTTTTAATGGCAATATATACGAGCCATTGGTTGATCGTAATGCTCATTTAGAACTTGTTCCCTGTTTAGCAACAGAATGGAAAAATATAGATCCAACAACTTGGCGTTTTAATTTACGTCAAAACGTTAAATTTCATGATGGTGAAATATTCACAGCCAAAGACGTTATTTTTTCTTTTGAGCGTATTTCAGGCGCAGGTTCAGCTTTAGCGACTGCTGTTGCGTCTATCAAAGAAATTAAAATGATTGACGATTATACAATTGACGTCATCACTAAAACGCCACATCCTATTTTGCCCTCTGAATTATTCGCCATGTTTATTTTTTCAAAATCATGGGCTGAAAAAAATAATGCAACAAAAGTCCCTGACATTACCAAAAAAGAAGTGGGTTTTGCAGATAATCATACCAATGGTACAGGACCTTATAAACTTGAATCCTATCAACCAGAAGAAAAAATTGTTCTTACAAAAAACAATGATTGGTGGGGCACTGAGCGCGGCAATATTGATAAAGCGATATTCATACCGATTGCAAGTGATGCAACCCGAGTTGCAGCCCTAGTAAGTGGTAAAGTCGATTTAATTGCACCTGTTCCCTTGCAAGACATTGAACACCTCACAAAAGACCCTAAACTTGCTGTAATTGAAGCACCCTCTTTGTTAACAACTTTTCTAGGGATGAATCAAGGTGATGATAAACTTAAATCATGCAATCTTGATAAAAATCCATTTAAAGATCAACGTGTTCGCGAAGCTTTTGAATATGCAATTGACATAGAAGCCATCAAGACAAAGATTATGCGCGGCTATGCTGAACCCAACGGATTGCTCATTGTAAAAGGTGTTAATGGATATGATCAAAACATCAATACAAGACGAAAATTTGATCTTCAAAAAGCCAAAAAATTAATGGTTGAAGCTGGATATCCAAATGGTTTTAACCTTGCCATGGATTGCTCCAACGACCGTTACACCAACGACGCAATGATTTGCCAATCAATTGCCCAGATGCTTTCGAAAATTAATGTAAAGATTAATTTAACAGCTCAAACAAAATCAAAATTCTTTGGCAAAGTATTTGGGCTGGATAGTGATTTTTATATGCTTGGTTGGCTTCCAACGACGTATGATGCACATAATGCGTATTATAATTTAGTAGCAACACGTAGTGGAGAGCAAGGTCAATATAACGTAGGTGGCTATTCAAATCCAAAAGTAGATGCACTTATTGATCAAATTCAAAAAGAAATGGATCCAACGAAACGCAATCAGATGCTTATTGAAGTCATGAAAATTGCGCAAGAAGAAGTCGCCAATATCCCACTTCATCAAGAAAAATTTGTGTATGGTGTTAATAAACGCTTAAAAAATCCACAAATTAGGGCAGATGATATGATTAATATCAAAGACTTTAACGTTCAATAAGTTCTAACCGATTGATAAAGGGGGAAATTCCCCCTTTGTTGATAATCTATAGATCACAACACATAAAATAGAGTCGATAGACTTGAAAGTAGACAAGAAACAACAAACGATGTGTATCCTTATATACATGAGTGAGGTATGACGATGTATCCTTCCAATGTTTATCGACTATAATTCTGAGCGTTAAAAAACAATAACATTAGAATCAGTCTGAATTATTTTATTAAAAATTGGATCGAAAGAGGTGTTAAGAAAAAATCTAAAACAAATCCGACTATTAAAAATGCCCTTTCACTCTTTCTTCTTGAAGAAAATATTATCGTATGGGGCATTGCCTCAGGATAAAGAGTTAATTTTAGAAAGCTATTAAGCCTGCAACATCTTGAAGTTTTACTTATAGTTCCAACAAAAAACCACGAGCTTGCCCCGTGGAGTTTCACTTCTAATAAGATCAAACATTAGAAGAACATATCAATTATTGTTTCTTAAGTAACTCTAAGGCGTTCGCTAGAAGTGAAAAACAAACTTTCTTTTTATATTTGGATCCTTTGCATTTTGTGATAGATCCAAAATTAGAGCTACTAATTCACTATGATATTTTTCTTTTGCTTGTACATCATTCCAGAGTATTGAAAGAAAATTATATTTTACATTTTCATCTTTTCCATTTTTGGCAAGATGTAAAAATTGAGTTTCTAATTCAGAACGGTTCGTTTCTTTAGCTTGTTGATCATCCCAAAGCTTATTAAGACAAAAATATTTTATATTTTCATTCTTTGCATTTTTAGTGAGATCTAAAAATTGAGTTTCTAATTCAAGACGGTGTGTTTCTTTAGCCTGCAAATCATTCCAGAGTTTATCAAGGTAAGCATATTTTTGATTTTCATCCTTTGCATTTTTGGCGAGATCTAAAAATTGAGCTTCTAATTCAGGGTAGTGTGTTTCTTTAGCCTGTGGGTCATTCCAGAGTTTATCAAGGTAAACATATTTATTATTTTCGAGCTTTGTATTTTTAGCGAGATCTAAAAATAGAACAGTTAATTCGTTATTGTGTCTTTGCTTGCTTTGTGGATTATTCCAGAGGATGTTTAAAACTTCTGCTCTATAGTAATTATCATTTGTATGTTTTGCGAAATTTAAAAACAAATCAACTAATTCATCATAATACTCAGTTTTTGATTGTTCGTCTTGCCATAATCTATCAAGTATTTCATATTTATTGTATGCATCTTGTGTATCTTTTGCCATATCAATAAGTATATATACTAAATCTTTAAGATATTTTTCTTTTGCTTGAGGGTCTGACCATAATTTCTCAAAAGCACCAGATTTTGTACGTTCATCTTTAGATTTTTTAGCGATATCTAAGATCATGTTACTTAAGTCTTCATGATGTTCTTCTTTGATTGTTGGATTCTCCCAAAGTATATTTAATGCAGTATATTGGCTTTTTTCATTACTTGAGTTTCTTGCTTGATCCCAAAGTAGCATGACTAATTCATTATAATAAGTTTTTTTAGTTATTGGATCCTTCCAGAGGATATTAAGAGCCCAACTTTTACGGTTAAAATCATTTGTATTTCTAGAGAAATCTAAAAGTAAATCAATTAAAACATCATACTTGTTTTCTTTAACCTGAGGATCATTCCAGAGCATATTGAAAGCTTGATCTCTATGCCATTCATCACTTGCATTTCGAGTGCGATCCAAAAGTATCTTGGTTAATTCATCCTGATATTTTTCTTTAGTTTGTGGATCCTTCCAGAGAATATCGAAAGCTTGATCTTTATAAGAATTATATTTTGTATTTTTGGCAAAATCCAAAAATAGATCAATTAATTCATTGCAATATTTCTCTTTTGTTTTTTTATCATTCCAGAGCAAGTGAAGGACATTATATTTATTGCGTTCATCATTTGTATTTCGAGCACGATCCAAAAATTGATCTTCTAATTCAGGGCGGAGTGTTTCTTTAGCCTGTGAATCATTCCATAGGATATTTAAAGCTTGATCTTTATAAGAATCATTTTTTGAATTTTTAGCAAAATCTAAAAATAGCTCAACTAATTCATCATAATATTTTTCTTTAGCTTGCTGGTCCTCCCAGAGTGTATTGAGGGTCGTATGTTTTTTATTTTCATTTTTTTCATTTCGAACGCGATCCAAAAGTAAATTGGTTAATTCATCGTGATGTGTAATTTTTGTTTGTGGATCATTCAAAATCATTTTAACCGTTTGATCTTCAGAAAAACCAATAATTAATTTTTTAACATAATCTAAAAACCATGTAATTAATTCATCTTGATAGGCAACTCTCGTTTTTGAATCGTAGTATAATGAAGTAAATGAATCGTATTTTTCCTTCTCATTATTTGAATTTCTAAATATATTTAAATGTAGTAATTTTAATTCATTGCGATATTCTTCCTTAGATTTTTTATTATCCCAAAGTATATGTAGGGTATTAAGTTTTATGTTTTCATTATTTGCGTTTTGGGCAAGATTCAAAAACAGCTTACTTAATTCATTATAATGTTTTTCTTTTGTTTGTTGATCCTTCCAAAGTGTATTGAGGGCTCTATATTTTCTGCATTCATCATTTTCATTTCGAGCACGATCCAAAAGTAGTTTGGTTAATTCATCATAATGTGTATTTTTTGTTTTTGGGTCATTCCAAAGTTCATCGAAAGCTTTATCTTTATCAGAAGCATTTTTGGCATTTTTGGCAAGATTCAAAAGTATCTTAATTAATTCATCATGATGTGTAATTTTTGTTTGTGCATCATTCCATAGCATATTGAAAGCTTTATCTTTATGATATCCATCGTCTGCATTTTGGATAAAATCCAAAAATAGAGAAATTATTTCATCGCGATACTTTTCTTTGGTTTGTGGATCATTCCAGAGGGTATCGAAAGCATCATTTTTACAAGAACCATATTTTGCATTTTTTGCAAAATTCAAAAACAGAGCAATTAATTCGTCATAATATTCTTCTTTAGTTTGTTGGTCCTTCCAGAGTGTCTCAAGGGCATTATGTTTTATGCGCTCATTGCTTGTATTTCGTATGAGATATAAAAATAATTTAATTAATTCATTTCTATATATAATTTTTACTTCTTGGTTATTCCAGAGCGTATTGGTAATATAAAGTTTTATATCTTCATCAACTTCATTTAGGATAGAATCCGATTGCATACGAAACAATTCATCATTATTTTCTTCTTTTAATTGCGGATCGCTCCAAAAAATATTAAGTGCTTGAAATTTTGTAAATTCATTTTGTGCGTTTTGAGCAATATTTAAAATAAGAGCTTTTAACTCATCATGGTGATCAACCTTAGCTTTTGGATCACTCCAAAGTACATTAAGGGTTTTAATTTTATTAAATTTATCCTCATCATTTCGAACAATATCTAAAAGAAGAGGTATTAATTGATCATGATATGCCCTTTTTTTTTCATTTCGGGCAAGATCCAAAAGTAGTTCCATTAGTTCGTCATAATTAATTTCTTTATATTTTTCTTCATACCATAATGCTTTGAAGGCATTTGCTTTATTTTTTTCGTCCTTTGCATTTTGAATAAGTTCCCAAAATAGGGCTGTTAATTCATCTCGATGAGATTCTTTATATTCACGATCCCACCACAGCACTTGAAATGCTTTCGTTTTATTCTTCTCATTGGCAGATTGTTGGGCAATATGAACTAGAATGGGTATAATCTCTTTTTTTGAATTTTTTGAAAATTCCATGATGTTTTTACAAGCATTTAATCTTTGATCTTCTGGTTTAAGTTGATCTTTTGCAATGTCTTCAAGCTTTTCAATAGATAGCAAAATACTTTTTGATTTACCGTCACCTACAGCAAAACAATTAAAAATGAGAGAAGAAAGAAGAATCGAAAGAATTAATATGCTTTTTTTCATGTGTGGATAAACCTTGTTTTTGTTAATTTTAATATGATTATTACAAAAATATTAAAATTATTTTCCTGTGTTTTAATAACAATTAAATCTACTGATTAGATTATGTGCTGGCTATATTTCGTAGATACAGAAATTATTATCTTTATTTTTCAACCCTAAAAGTTGTTTCGCCGTTGAATGTATGGCAATAAGAAAGAAGCGTCAATAGAAACTCACAAAGATAAAGGACCTAGGCATGAAGATTTTTATTGACTAGGAAACCTCTTGTTTTATGTGACTACCTCATCAATTTTTTTTAATGACAAAAAGTCAAAAATCTAAAAAAAAACAAAGGTGTAAGAATCAAATGTTGAAAACAAAAACAAAAATTGTCAGGTTCTCTAATTGCGCCTAAATCAAGAGATATCTCCTTATTTTTTTCTTTGTCTTTTCTGAAAGATAGAATTTTATAGAACAATATCCATGGTTCTCTTCGAGGTCTTTAATGAAGAAGGATCGTGTTTCTTCTTCGCCTCATCATAGTCTTCGAATAATGA
>JAUYSY010000099.1 GCA_030696155.1 Alphaproteobacteria bacterium
CGCGGACAAGCCGCGGGACGGAGGAGGGGGAGGGGTGTTACGTCTCCTAATAGAGGGGGGGGTGTTACACATTTTAATGTAGTAAAGTGACTTGAAATTGATACATTATTGCTTCTGCATGCATGTAAGAAGAGATTACACTTCGCGCGTTGCTTCTTGTTTGAATTTGAACTCATGTCACTATACACTTTAATGTCCCAGTTTTTCCTTTAAAATTGAGATAAGTTCTTGTGTGGGGCAGATGATCTGATCCATCTTTTGAAGATCTTTAATTGCAATTGTTTGCGCATTTTTTTCATCTGGTCCCATAATGAGTGCGATTTTAGCACCCCGTTTATCAGCCATTTTAAGTTGTTGACCTAGTTTATCGCCGGTTAAATCTATTTCAGCACGAATGTCTGCTTCACGCAATTTTTTAACCAATGCCAGGATATCAGATTTAAAATTATTATCCCAAAGCGTTATATAAACTTCAGGTCCTGCATTATATTGAGCGCGTTGGTCTTCAAGCAGCAATAAAATACGCTCAAGCCCCAAGGAACCACCGCAAACAGGGACTTTTATATTGGCGAGTGTTTCGCTTAAGGCGTCATAACGACCGCCAGCGGCAATCGATCCTGAAAAACGTGTTGAGTTTATTTCAAAAATGATACCTGTGTAATAATCAAGGCCACGTACCATTAAAGGATCGAAAACAAATTGGTCAGGGGCTAAAATTTGCGTTAAGTTTTGAAGCATTTCTTCAATTTCTTTAACGCCTTCTACGCCTATGATTGATGATTGAACGTGTGTTTTAAGACGATTGGCAAAATCACCTGAAGTGAGATCTTTTAAAAGATCCTGGGCTGAAGAAATAATCTCTAATTCTTTTTGAACACCTTCAATCCCAATTTTATCCATTTTATCAATGATAATAAGAATTTGTTTTTCTTGAGCTTTATCGATGTTGTAGGCTTCCATCATGCCTTTTAGCAATTTGCGTGAATTAAGTTTGATGCAAAAATCGACAAGCCCAAGATCGTTCAATGCTGCGGATAAAGTTGTTATTACTTCAAAATCTGCAAGTAAGGAATTACTTCCAAAAACATCAACATCACATTGATAAAATTCACGAAAACGACCTTTGCCTGGACGGTCCGCACGCCAGACAGGGGCCATTTGATATCGTTTAAAAATTCCGGGAAGTTTATGTCTATTAGCGGCATAAGCGCGCATCGTGGGGACGGTTAAATCATAACGCAAGGCATAATCAGCTTCACCGGATTGTGCTTTTTCGCCACGTTTTAAAATTTTGAAGATTAATTTTTCACCTTCTTCACCATATTTTCCTTGAAGCGTTTCAATACGCTCGAAAGACGGTGTATCAAAGGGACTAAAGCCATGGCGTTCAAAACATTTTTTTATAATGTCGAAAATACGGGCGCGATAGGAGGCCTCATCGGGTAAAAAATCACGTGTGCCTGAGGGTGGTAATAAATTTTGACTCATTTTACAACTACTTGATATGAATGGGATTTATAGTCGATTATAGGATGCCATGTTTTGCTAAAAATGCAAGACTTACCTTTGAATTTGGCGGACGTTTTAAAAAATTTGAAATAAATTGGCTAGCTTCAATTAGTTTAGGTAAATCAATTTTTGTTTCAAATCCCATGCCATTGAGCATATATAAAACATCTTCACTTGCTACATTCCCAGTTGCGCCTTTAGCATAAGGACAACCCCCTAATCCTGAAACTGATGTATCAATGATGCGTATATCTTGTTCTAAAGATATTAAAATATTAGCAAGTGCTTGGCCATAGGTATCGTGAAAATGAACGCCGATTTTTGAAACGGGGATATTTTGTTTTAAGGCTTTTAAAAGATCTTTGACTTTATTTGGTGTACCAACACCAATCGTATCGCCCAATGAAATTTCATGGCATCCCAAATCAAACATGCGTTGACTAACATCGACAACTTTTGAAAGTGGGATATCACCTTCATAAGGGCAACCCATGACACAGGATATATAGCCTCGGACTTTAATGTTATTTTTTTTGGCTTCGATCATGATATCTTTAAATCGTTCAAAGCTTTCGTTAATGGAGGCATTAATATTTTTAAGGCTGAAGCTTTCCGATGCTGCGCCAAAAATGGCTATTTCTTTTGCCTTATGATTAAGCGCATCCTGAAATCCCTTTAGATTAGGAACAAGAACAGGAAACCGAAGATCGGATTGTGAATGTTTTTGGGTGAAATGATCGACGATTGCTGGCGTATCTGCTAATTGTGGCACCCATTTGGGTGAAACAAATCCGCCAATTTCAATTACTTTGTGACCAGCATCTATTAATTTTTCAATAAGCTGAATTTTAATATTCGTTGGAACTTGTGTTTTTTCATTTTGAAGCCCATCACGAGGCCCTACTTCAACAAGGGTAATGTTGTTCGTCATTTTTCACCAATTTATAGTCGATAGACATTGGAAGGATACATCGTCACGCCTCACTTATGTATATAAGGATACACTTCGCTCGTTGTTTCTTGTCTACTCCTCAAGTCTATCGACTATTATACTTTTGAGGAGAGTTTTTATAATATCAGAGAAATGAATTTTTGATAGGGGGGCAGGTAGAGGCAGGTAATAAAAAAGCCCTGTGCGCGACAGGGCTTTAATTTAGTTGCTTTAGAAAAGATATTATTTTTTTGTATTAAAGAAATTTTTAACGCCATTTTTAAAGGTGTTCCAGCCTGCTTTGACGTCTACAGCAATCTCATCTAGGGCTTCTTCTACAACATTTAAGACCTCTTTTGCTTCGCTAAATAAAGAATCACGAGCACGTCTTAAGCGTTCACGCATTTCAGCATTAAAAATCGAATCTAAATACGCTACATAGCCATTGATTCCATGATTTGTAAGAAGATATTCAATCATAAGGGCATAACGTGCTTCAAGATAGGATTTGTTTATAGCGCCCCATATGCTCCCATACAATCTTTCAATATTAGCTCTTTTTTCGTTAAAATCTGCTACTGCTGAAAGTGGCAATGCACCAATTGTTTCTGTTTTTCCATAATAATCAAGATTAAGCGTGCCATATGCATCATTTTCACGAATGTAGTTTGTAAAACTTCTCATTGCATAATCATCTTCATTGTTTTTTGCAGCATTGCCTTCTTGAAGATATTTTTTAAATTGTCCTAACCCCATTGATGCAAAACTGAAACCAGGTTTTTTATATTTATTTGATAAATATTGCGCAATAACGCCACCAAACCCATGGCCTACAAAATGAATGTTGTGTTTTTCATTTTTAATCGCATTTAGACTTGTAACATGTGGTGTAAAAAAATATCCAATATTACGTAAAAGCTCTCCTAATGGATCAGCAATAGGATTTATGTCTTCTGGGATAAAAGTTGGGTTTTCTTCTAATTGGTCAAGAATTTGAACGAGAGTTCCTTCAGTTACGTCAATATTGGAATTGTTGATGTTGGAAGAGCTGCTGCCAGGTAAAGCCTTTTTAAGCTTTTCATATGCCCATATAGCAGTACCCGCAGTTCCAAAAGCGAGTTTTTGCATTGTTCCACCGACAAGCAACGGATAGCTTCCCTTGAATTGTTCATTGTAGGTTCTGCCTTGCATACGAACTGCTTCAAGTGCTTGATCTTGGGGTAAAACAAAATAAGCGTCATGAACTAATGCGTCGTATGTTGTTGCTGCTGGTGTTTTGATTGTTATAACAATATCATCATTTGTGCGATCTGCGCGGCGTGCCCAGATGAGAAAGCTCATTTTATCGTTTAAGGTCACATTTTTGATCATTGTGAAATCTTCGACTTCATATCTATGGTGATCACCATCTTCGATGTGTTGCGATTCTTGTATTAAACGACTCGCGTCATAAGGTGTTACTTCTGCTTTTGCATTGAATGATGTAAGCGTAAAAATAGATAAAATAAATGATGTATATATAGTCTTCATTGTAATCTCCTAATATTTAATTGTATAAATAGTATTTCAAAAAAAAGTTAAAATTTAATAAAATTTACTGTACGTAACCATAAAAAAAATGTCAACAAAATTGTTATTTTGTTAGTACGATTTGATTGTAATGGTGGAATAGCTCAAAAATACTACAAACCCTCTACGTCTTGATGGTTGTCCAGTCTATCTTTCGTAGTTTTTTAATTTATGCCACTATATCCTTAACTTTTAAATTCAAAAATTGCCATTTGTCGTAAAATCGTCTATTTTGTAACTCTAAATCTTATATAGTAGGTATTACCATGAGTGTATTCGTTCGTTTTGCGCCAAGTCCCACAGGCAGGCTTCATCCTGGCAATGCGCGTGCCGCCCTTATTAATTGGCTTTTTGCACGTAAGCATCAGGGTAAATTTATGTTGCGTATGGATGATACGGATCAAGAACGCTCAGAACTCGAATATGAAGTAGCCATTCAAGATGATCTTATTTGGTTGGGGTTGAATTGGGATGTGTTTGCGCGTCAAACCGATCGATTGGATCGTTACCGCCAAGCCTTTGAGCATCTCGTTAAAATTGGACGTCTTTATCCTTGTTATGAAACCCAAGAAGAACTTTCGTTGATGCGCAAATCTTTGTCATCGCAAGGCCGTCCACCTGTTTATGATCGCTCTGCCTTGAAATTAAGTGATGCTGATCGTCTTAAATTAGAGGCGCAAGGCCGTAAACCACATTGGCGTTTCAAGCTCGATGATAAAGTTGTCGCTTGGGATGATATGATTCGTGGTCCAGTCCGTTTTGAAGGCGCGCATAGTAGTGATCCTGTTTTATACCGTACGGATGGATTACCTATTTATACGTTAACGTCGGTTGTTGATGATGGTGAATTAAAAGTTACCCATGTTATTCGTGGGGAAGATCACGTCACCAATACAGCAGCGCAAGTGCAACTTTTTGAAGCATTGGGTTTTAATCCGCCAAAATTCGGCCATTTTACATTATTTACTGATGCAACGGGCCATGGTTTTTCAAAACGTTTGGGAAGTCTAAGTCTGATTAATTTGCGCAAAGAGGGTATTGAAGCGATGGCGCTTAATAGTTTGCTTGCGAAATTGGGGACATCAGATGCGATTGAACCCCGATTGTCTTTAGAAGAATTGGTTGAAGATTTTGGTATCGATAAATTTGCGCGTGGTAGCCCCAAATTCGATGATCAAGATTTATTGCAATTAAATGCTAAAATCATTCACTTAATGTCCTTTGAATCCGTTCAAAAATCTTTGATTGAACTTGGTTATGATCAAATTACCGAAGCTTTTTGGCATTCGGTGCGCCCAAATCTTACTTATATTAAAGATGTGGCTTTTTGGTGGTCTGTGTGTCATGGCGATATTAAAACGCCTTTGCAAGATCGACATTTTATTCAAATCGCTAAAGAACTTTTGCCGCAAACGCCTTGGGATCAAACAACTTGGAGTGCATGGACAAACCAAGTGAAAGAAGCAACAGGCAAAAAAGGTAAAGAACTTTTTCTACCCTTACGATTAGCGCTCACAGGTCAAGAACATGGGCCAGAGCTTAAAGAATTACTCCCTCTTATGGATCGCACAAAAGTGCTTGAAAGGTTATCCGCCTAATGTCTTTAAAACTTTATAATACGCTTACAAAACAAAAAGAAATTTTTCAGCCTCAAAATCCTGACGAGGTCACATTTTATTTATGTGGCCCAACGGTTTATGATTTGCCACATTTAGGCAATGCGCGTTCAGCTGTTTGTGCTGACGTTTTGTATCGCGTTTTATCTTATTTATATGAAAATGTTAAATTTGCCCGCAATTTTACAGATATTGAAGATAAAATTATTAATGCAGCCCTTCAAAATAATGAATCTATTTCGGATCTGACCAAAAGAACGGAGCAAGCCTATTTAGAGGATATGGATGAAGTTAATGTGCTTCTGCCAGATTTGATGCCTAGGGCTACAGAACATATTTCCGACATGATTAAATTAATAGGCAAGCTTATTAAAAACAATCATGCCTATGTGGCAGAAGGCCACGTTTTATTTGATGTGCCTTCTATGCCCAATTATGGTTCATTATCCAAACAAAATCGTGACGATATGATTGCAGGCGCGCGCGTAGAAGTGGCGCCTTATAAAAAAGATCCAGCTGATTTTGTTTTATGGAAGCCATCAACATCAGAACAACCTGGTTGGGATAGCCCATGGGGAAGAGGTCGTCCTGGTTGGCATATTGAATGCACAGCGATGATCCATGCTTTGTTTGGGCCGAGCATTGATATTCATGCCGGTGGCCAAGATCTTATTTTCCCACATCATGAAAATGAAATTGCGCAAGCTGAATGTGTCGAACATAAGCACCCTTATGTTCGATATTGGGTCCATAATGGCATGCTGATCGTTAATGGCGAAAAAATGTCTAAATCAGTAGGCAATTTTTTAACCGTGCGCGAATTATTGGATAAAGTGCCTGGTGAGGCAATTCGCTTTTACATGTTAGGGACGCATTATCGTCAATCGTTTGATTTTACGATGGATGGGTTAGAGCAAGCTAAATTGACGCTTGACCGCTTTTATTTGGCGTTACGCGATAATGAAGATATTGATGAAGATGAAGAAATAGAAATTCCAAAAGATTTTATGGATGCAATGGAAGATGATATTAATACTCCATTAATGATGTCATTCATGCATCAATATTTGACAAACCTTAATAAAGCAAAAAGTGATGAAGCGCGCTTAAAGTATAAATCCTTTATTTTATTTGGCGCACAAATGCTCGGTATTTTAGAATATGACCCCGAATCTTGGTTTAAATGGGGTATGGAAGTTACCGAAGAAGAAATTGAAGCTAAAATTGAAGAACGTCAAGAAGCCAGAGATTCTAAAGATTATGCCAAGGCTGATGAAATAAGACAATGGTTTACAGATCATAAGATCGAAATAGAGGATTCACCTCAAGGCACTAAATGGCGCCAGAAATGAGTAATATGTTTTTGAAGCATCAATAATGAACATACCAACTTTTTTTGATATTAAAATTGATGCTTTAAATGATGAAGGTTTAGGCTGTGCCACATATGAAAACAAAAGGATAAATATTCCTTATGTTTTGCCGGATGAATTTGTGTCGGTTCAAAAAGTAACGCAGAAAAATTATCCGGATCGTTTTGAGCTTGTTGAGGTGTTAGAGCCTTCTGAACATAGAGTCAATCCAGCTTGTGCATATTTTGGTCAATGTGGTGGCTGTCAATTGCAGCATATGTCAGAAAGTTATTATAATGATTTCAAATGCAATAATGTAAATCAACATCTTAAAGATCAATCAATAGAATTTAATTGTGATCGTTTGATACGCGTATCAGATAGATCGCGACGTCGTGTTACCTTTAAAGTAAGCCGTAAGGGTAAAAAAATTGAACTTGGTTATTTTAAACGCCAAAGTCATGATGTTGTTAATATCGATCATTGTTTATTGCTGACACAAAGACTTCAGGATCTTATTCAGCCTTTGAAATTATTTTTATTAAGTTTTTTGGTTGATGAAAAACCTAAAAATCTTTATGTGACCGAAGCTGATAATGGGATTGATCTGGATCTTGAATTACCTTTAAAAAAACTCAATTTAGGGCAGCTTGAAAAAATAAATCAATTTGCTTATGCGCATGATATAGGTCGATTTGCGATAAATGGCGAAACGATTATTGAAATCAAAAAACCTTTGATTCAGATTGATGATGTTCAAATTCCTATTGATTCAAAGGGTTTTTTACAAGCAACGATGGATTCAAATGTCATATTGAAAGATTTGGTATTGGATGCATTGTCGGATCAAAAATTTCAAAAAATAGCTGATTTGTTTGCAGGGCGGGGCACTTTTTCGGTCCCATTATCAAATATTGCTAAAGTTGAAGCTTATGAATCTGACGTCATTGCTGTGCAAGATCTTAAAAAAGCGCTTCAACAAAGTTCAAAGCCGATTAAAGTTATTGAGCGTGACCTTTATAAAATGCCGTTGAATGACAAGGAATTAGAAGCTTTTCATGCTGTTGTACTTAATCCTCCCAGGGCTGGGGCCTATGCACAATCAAAACAATTAGCGATGTCTAAAGTTCAAACAATTATTTATGTGTCGTGCAATCCTAAAACTTTTGCAACAGATGCAAGACTTCTTTTGAACAATGGGTATAAGATGAATAACATCACATTGTTTGATCAATTCTTATATTCGTCACATATTGAATTGGTTGCGGTTTTTAAGAAATAGAATTATAAAAAAATATTTTTTTAATTTTTTATATTATTTTTAAAATATTCAGATTTTATGGACCCCACGGGACTTGCCGCGGGGCGTAGGAAGGATTGATTAGATGACCTTCTATTCGTAGCGTTTTCAGGTCATTTTATTATATATTAATTATTTTTTTGTTTTTAGTTCGAACTCACCTGTGCGACCAAATGTTTTATCAAATTTGTATCTACATACAAGACTATCACCCTCTTGCTTGGCTTCAGCCAATACTTTTGAAGCTTCAAATTTAGCGCTTGAGATTGGAAGTTTTGTATGTATTTCATCAACGCCTTTACCTGCAGTAAAATCCATTTGTTTGGTTGCAAAAGTACCACCTTCCTGTATTGCAGTAGGCAGTGAAACTTTACCAGCGGTTTTAAGGGCTTTGATGTTATCAAGTGAAACTTTTGTGGGGCACATTAAAGTTGTGTCAGCTTTAGCATTGGTAATAAAAAACATAGTGCTAATTGTAAAAAAACACGATGTTATAAAAGTTATTTTTTTCATTGTATCCTCCGATTTTTTTTGCTTATTGACAGTTCATTGTATCATTTTTTTATTGTTTAATAAAATATTTTTGTTGTTTGGGTTTGATCTAATAACTTATTGTAAAATCAATCGATCTACTGGACAATTTTTAATTTTATGTTAAAAATTCTAGTTTAAGATTTCTTCCTTTGTTTCCCTGGATCCGCATTCGAGCTCTTAGGCTCTTATTGGTCCAGTGAAACAATTGAGTAGTCGACATGCTTCGAAAAAAATTAAATTTTGTTCCGTAGATTAATCGACTAAAGGGTAGAAGCTATCAACCTTATTCCTGTGGGATTTCACATCCCGCGTTTTTGCCTACGATTGAAAAACTTAATTTTTGTGGATCGATCCAGTTTTGTATAAATTTATTCACATCTTCTAATTTGACTGATCGAATGGCATCAACATATTTTTGAAGAAAATCAATGTCTTTATTCCATGTTTGAGCATAATGGATTAAATTGATGATTTGTCTTGGTTCAATAAGTGCTGTTGCGATTTTACCTGTTAAGTGATTTTGTGCGAAAGACAAATCCTTTTCGGATATTCCTTTTGTTTTTAAATTGGTAAATTTTTGTCGAACAATATCAAGTATTTGTTGTGTTTGCGCACCTTGAGTTGAAGCGCTTCCGTATAGATAAGTTGAAGCAGGCCATTGCTCTATATCAGTTGATATACCGTAAACAAGTCCTTTTTTGACACGTGCTGCACGCCATAATTTTGACTCTTGTGTAAGACCTAAGGAAACATTGGCAATCGTAGCATAGTAATAATCTAAGGTATTGTATTTGGGCATTGGATAAATAAAGGCAATGCTACTTTGAGGCACATCTTGATAAATTTGCGTTAAGTCTTTTACAGGTTTGGGTTCAATATACGGAATATCATCAGTTTTAATTAATTTTTCATCGGGTAAAGTTTGTAAAATTTGATTCGCATAATTTTGCGTTTCTTTTTCATTTAAACTTCCTAAAAAGCTTATTTTTAGATTTTCTTTTGCTAAAAATGCTTGGGGAAAAATTTTAATATCATCAGCGCGCAACATCTGAATGCTTTGAGAATCGCCATCAGGATTTTGCCCATAAGGATGACCTTGAAAGACCTTCATATGCAAAGCACGTTGTGCAACATAGGATGGGTTTGAGTGGGCAAAATTTGTATATCCTCCATATTTATTTTTATTAACATCTTCTTCAGAAAATACAGCATTATTAAAAAGAGTTTTTATGAGTGGAATAACTTTGTCAGCATTTTCCTTAGGAAACGAAAATGAAAACCCTAAATTGTCATGTGAAACATTTGTATTCACTTTTAGTTTTAATCCATCCATGATCGCAATAAATTCATGATGGTTTCCTCCATTGCGGGCTTTTAAAAAAAGATTTGAAAATAATGTGGAAAGACCTTCTTTTCCTATAGGCATGTAAGAACTGCCTGTTTTGGTAAAGGTCATTTCAATCAAAACAAGTGGTGTTGAAGGATCTTCAATGAGCCATGCTTGATTTTTTGTTAAAATGGGGACGACTTTAATCGGTAATTTCATTTCAGCTGAATTTGAAAAAACAGCATTAATGTTGAAAAAAACAAATAAAAAATATGTTACAAATTTGATCATTGATCTGACTCCAATTGAGATAAAGAAACGCCTGCAGCAATCATACGCGGAGGGTTTTTAAAATATTTTTGCGCAACATCTTGAACATCTTTTGTTTTTATTTGAGCAAAATTCTGGTGAAAATTCAGCATATCTTTTAGATTACGACCATTGGCGAGGCCTTTAATAATAAAATCAGATATATTGGACAGAGAACTGAAATGTTCGTCCATTTCATAAACAATATTTTTTTTTGCATCTTCAACTAATGCGTCGTTAATTTCATCATTGATTATTTTTTTAAGCGTTACATGCATCGCATATTCAAGTTCTTTATAGTCGTAAAAAGTTTTAGGGCTTGCCACAAGCACAAAAGAATATGGATCATGATAGTTCGGATTAAAAGATGCATAGACATTGCCCGCAATTTTTTGTTGCATGACAAGATTTTGGTATAATTTGCCAGTTGAGTCATGTCCAAGTATTTTTTCAAAAATACTAAGTGCCAATACTTCTTTTTGATCACCTGTTCGATAATTGGGTGCGTCGTAAATTGCTTGCACTTGCGCACTTACAGTTTGATGTCTTAATTCTACACGAATGGTTTCTTGGAAATGTTTAGGCTCTTGGGTGCGATTACGTTCTATAGTCGGACGTGCAGGGATGGGGCCATAATATTTTTCAGCAAGTTTTTTTGTTGATTCAAAATCAATATCACCTGAAATCACAAGAATTGCATTATTGGGCCCATAATATTTTTTGTGATAATCAAGTGCGTCATCACGTGAAATTTTTTCTAGCTCTTCCCACCAGCCAATAATGGGAATGCGGTATGGGTGGTTTGCAAAAAAAGCTGCATTGGTCATTGTATATAATTGTTCATTTTTATCATTACCAACACGCATTTGATATTCTTCAATAATGATTCTTTTTTCACTATCAAAAGCTTGTGGGTTTGGTTCAAAATATTGCATACGATCAGCTTCAAGTTCCATCATTCTTTCAAGGTGATTTTTTGCAAAAATCTGATAATAAACGGTCGTATCATATTGTGTATAGGCATTTGATTCGGCGCCAATTTCAGAGATTGTCTTATTAAATACGCCATCGGGTGTGTTTTTGGTGCCGCGGAACATAAGATGTTCAAGATAATGGGCAACACCTGATTTACCTTGCGCGTCATCGGCTGATCCAATTTTATAGCAAACGGCTTGCATGATGACGGGTGCTCTGAAATTAGGAATATGCAGAACTTCTAATCCATTGGGAAGCTTAAAAGATTGAATATTATACTTATTTTCTTGAGCTGGCGGTAAAGGAATGGTTGCTATATTTGGTTGATTTTGTTCAGCGATAATAGGTGTTAAAACAATTGTGCTTAAAAATAGAGATATAATAAAGATACGCATGTCTAATTCCTTTAAAATTGTATAGATAAGATTAACACTTATTCACTTAGATGTAATTAGTTATTGCTTGTTTTTAAAGGTGGGGCATATGAAATTTATTTTAACTAATTGATCTGACAATATATTAAAGTGATTTTTTTTAAATAGAAAAATAAACAAAGTAAATATTATTCTTTGTTTTTAAATTACTGTTGACATATTGAATAAAAATTGTTATAAAATTTTTTTACTATAATAAACAAGGTGTAAAATTGAAAAAATTCGTATATATATTGTTGTTGTTTACTGTTTTTGTTGACTTTTCAGTATTTGCTGGCAAAGGAATAAAAAGAAAGCTTGAAGAAGATGATGCTTCAGCATCTATTAGTTCAGCATCTCAATCTAAAAGAGCACGCAAAACGAAAGATCTTAAAGATCCAAGTCGTTATTTTAATAAGGAAACAATTGAATTTTTTAATGCAGCAATAGAAGCGAAAGATAAAAATGACCATGAATGCGCGATTCATCATTTTAAAAACTTTCTTAAGAATTCTAGATGTGTATCTAGACGTAACTTATCCTGGATTAAAGAAGCTTTAGAATATTTATTCCAAAATCCAGATGAGAGCAGTTTTTTATCACATTATGATTTTCTTGTAAGTATTGATAATGATTATGCGCAAGAATATAAAAAAAAATTATTGTCTATCCTTAGTAATTTTAAATTAAAATCTGGAAATACTGAAAATAAACATTTAGATAAATGTAGTAGAATTGCTGAAAAGTTAGAAATCCTTTTGTTTAAGGTGCATAATAGTCGTAATAATTATTCAATTCTTGTTTTTGATATTGGTGTTTTTATTGAAATTTGCAATTACTATTTATCGCTTGATGAGATTCAAAAGCTTGAAAACTTTGTGGAAAAAACAAATCATTGGAGAGAATTTATACCAAATGATATTAAAAAAATTGATGTTCGGATAGGTTTTGATAAAGATTTTAATAGTGATAAAAAAAAATTTTTAGAATTAGTTAAAGAATTAGATAATGTAATTCCTAATAAATTTAATAAAACACTTAAAATTATTATTAAGTACAAAAATGAACACAATAAATTTAATGAAGCGTTTTTAAAAAAATATCCACGTGATTTTATTGATTCTGAATCACTTCATGATGACAATATTGGAAATCATGTTGTTTACCCTTTCGTTGAAAATTTCCATTATATCTTAAGGTTGGCAGGTTCGAATTTTGTGGAAAAATACTGTGAAGCATATTTTGACGAAGAAAGACGCGATTTATTAAAAAATAATGATTTTTTAGAAATGTTTCCATTTTTAGCGCAAGATGATATCTCACTAATAGAAGAGATTAATTTTGATGTAATGAGAGATGCGTGTAATGAAGAAATTTGTTTTCTAAAGAAAATCATAAGCTTAGATAAAGAAGCTATTAAAAGCCCTTATAATAATATTAAAAATGTATTTTTTCAAAATTTAGCCATGCTAGCTAATTGCAACATGTATTTCCAGACAGAGATGTTTTTAACGAATAAAAACCATTCTCAATATATTCTACCGCAATATTGTTCAGCTCAGTATGTTCCACAAAAGCAGTATACCGTCAGAAAGTGGATTTACGACTGTGAAAATAAAGAAAGTTGCGTTTTTAGACTCATTGAAAAACTTAAATTTGTTTATGATAATGACATAAGCATTTTTAACGAGATTATAGACCAGATTGCTAAATCGTTTTTGTGTCAAAAAGACATTCTAAGTATCAATGAATTAATGTGTTTTATAGATCAAAAAACAAAAGAAAACTTAATAATACTTTTAAAGGATAAATATGATGATCATTTTAAAAAAACATACATAGAAAGCAATGAGTCTGAACAAATTGAAATTCTAACAGACTATTTAAAATACTCATATGAATCATTAAAAAAAGATTTAATAACAAAAAATAAATATAAAAGTTCTTTTTTGAAATTAAATGATTTTTTAATAAAAGCAACCATATCGAATGTGCCAATTCAAATTGATTTATTAAGACGTAATGCGTCACAACAATTTAATATTGTTAGCAATATTACCTGCTCATCAGAGCAATTACATTATGTCAGCGAATTAGGTGTTCAAGAATTAAAGGAAACTCTTTTAATAGAATGGAACAATAAAAAAGAAGAATATCATCAAAAATTTGAAGATTTAGGTGAAAATTTCTTTCTTGTTTTTGATGAACTTTTTGAAAATATACAAAAATCTGACAATTTATTTTAAGATAAGGATTCGGAAATGAAAAAAATAATCATATTAATGCTTTTATGTCTAAATTTTGAAGCAGGGCATGCTGTAGGCAATGATGAAAATGAAATTAATACTCATAAAGCTGACTCAAGCTCTCAGTTGCGTGATAATGATGTCTCTCAAAAGGCGTCAACAAGAAAAAGAAAAAGAGGAGATCAAGAAGATGGTGAACGGAATGGAAAAAGAGCAAGAACACAAAAATCTTCCATGGCAACCTCTACATCAAGCAGCACAACAGGCGAAGAAGATGTTCCAGAACATTTGGTATATGACATTCCCATTTACCACCGACTTTTAATGGATTGCTTTTATGGCAATTTAATCTTACCTAATATAAGATCTGATAATATTAAATATGTTTTAGCTAATAATTACATACATTATAATGAATATGACTTTTTTTACTTTAATATTGTTCTTAATATTGTGTCATGTTTAAATTCAGACGAATTAAATCAGAATGATGAAAATATTTTTTTTAAAGACAATATAGTTGACATTGAAAAAATAATGTATAGGTGCGAAGAAATTATTTCAATATATGCAGAATTAGGAAACAGAAAAGCAAAATTTGCATATTATAGTTTTTGTAATTTTGTTACTATTCTTGAAGAGTATTTCACTGACAAAGATTTTTTAAAAAATGTACAAACAAAAAATAAAAAATATATAGCACATTTAAAAGTTAACGAAAAATTTAATAAATTTCTTGACGTTTTGAACATTCTGAAAAGTAAAAGAACTTCAAAAAATGCATCTATAGAAAAAGTAACAAATGCTTTAGAAAAACTAAAAATACTTAGTGATGAACAATTTGATGCTGCACAATTTTTTTTAGTAAATTCTGCATTACTTGGTAAACCAATTGGATGTGATTTAAGAAAAGATACCCAAAAAATAATGTCTGCTTTTTTAAAAGATGTAAAAATACAAGAGTTACGCAAATGGTCGCATTTTAGTTATAAACTTTTTTTAAAAAACAATCATTCAACAAAGCCAAAGGCAATAGATCTGCATTTATGGGCTGCAAATCAGGGATATGTTGATGGTTTTTTAAAATTAGCAGAAGCATTAGATTTGGAAGAAAATAAAAATCTATGGATCAATGATAATTTTAAAGAATTAATTGAGATTTCTAGTTTTTTTACTAAAAACCGTTATATTTTTACAGAAATTCAAAAACTTAATCCTGATTTAAAAAATAAAATTATTGTAAATTATAACAAAAATCTATTTGAATTTATAAAAAATTCAGTATATGAAAACAATTACAATTTTATTGAAGATGTTTTATTGCAATATGATTCGCTGATTAATACAAAAATAATGTTAAGTATCTTATATTTGTATCATGGCAATAATCAAAAAAAATATGATTCATATGAAATATTAATGTCTATTGATCCTAAATTTATGGAGAAACATCATTTTATTGAAGCCATGAGTTTGTGTGAAATCTTAAGTAAAAAAGAAGATATAAGTGAAGAAGACAGGCAAAAATTTCGAACTTCACATTTGTATTTTTTATCTTTTTTTGTTGCTGAAAAGATGGGGGCCTTCCAACATGTTAATGCTTATAAAGCTGCCATGAGTAATCATGATCAAAGCGAACAATTAAGAATATTGACAGAACAACAATCAATCAGGCTATATCTGGAAGAACAATATCAAGATCTTCCTGCGATAGTTAT
>JAUYSY010000113.1 GCA_030696155.1 Alphaproteobacteria bacterium
AAATAATAGATGATGTAGGCACTTCACCACAGAAAAAATAACCCAAAACAGCTGCCCATAATAGCCCAAAATAACTATAAGGCGATAATATTACTGCCTGCGCATATCTATAACCAATACTATTGGATAATTCAGAAAAAAAAGTTATAACGCCCATTAATAAAAAAATTAAAATATGTTCCAAGCTCGGTGTCACCCAATTGGTTATTAACCATATGCCTGACAAAATCATACAAGCCAAACTATAAATAAAAACACTTGTATAAACATTATCTGTTTTTCCAATAGTCCGCATAAATATAGATGTAAAACAACGCAAAAAAGCAGTGGCTAATCCAAAAATAAGTCCATATTGCAAACCATTTATTTCAGGATTAATTGTTGCCATAATCCCTATAAAACCAACAATAATGGCAATAATCTTTGCAAAAGTTATTTTTTCTCCCAACAAAGGCCAAGCAAAAAAAGCAATGAAAAATGGCGTTGTTTGAATAATGGTCGTTGCTTGCGCCATTGGTAAAGAAGTATAACATTTAACCGAGCAAATAACAGCTATAAATCCTATAATAGACCTTATTAACAAAACCTTAGGACGTTTAGGCACAATTAAAGAAAAATCTTTTTTTATCCAAAAGAAACCAAGCATCATAAGCACTACAACAACACCTCTGAAAAACAAAATTTCATTTGCAGGATAAATATCGCCTATAAACCGTGTTAATGCGCCGATCATTGTCGAAAGAAAAATGCTAATAGAATAAAACAATATACCGATGTAAGGACGATCGCCCTCAATGCCAACCCTTAGATTCATTTTTTAAACTCACAAACAATTAACTTGTAAAATATTAAGTCAATATACCTTACTTTTTATAAAAATGCAATAAAAATATAATGTGTTTCAAGTAATTGTTTATTGTTTTCACAAAAAAAATGAGCGTTAATGAATAAGCATTAACGCTCTTATAAAAATACTTTTTTGCGCACAGACTGGACTGCATAGTTAAATAACTTTAAATTCAGACAAGGAACAACGAGTGAAGTGCATCCCTATATACATGAACGAGGCGTGACGCCGTATCAATTCAAGTTATTTAACTATGCTAATCGTGATATTTGTTATGACCTCTCCTAAACTGTTCAATATCATCATCATAGTAATCATCATTAAATTGATTGTTATCACTTTCATGTATTGCTTTGACAAGTTTTTTTAAACGTCTGTCTTCGATTTTGCCAGCACGTTTCGATCTACGAATGAATTCATCAAGCTCTGCAAAAGACCCTTGATTTTCTTCATTTGAAATATCCCTGCCTTTTCTCATTTCCTTCTCCCGTAGGCTGTTCCAGGAATGAATGGCTCGCCTCGAAAATTAATCACGTTATTAAATTTATCGCGACATATCTTCAGGCTTTTATTACATCCTGGTGTTAATTTGTATTTATCCGATATATCTATTTTGCCGGGAAGAGGTAAAAAAAAGGTTAATTCTTGCTCTTTTTTTAAATATTTTTTGATCGTAATTGTAAGCCCTTGAAAAGGGCCACTTATCCAAGTTAGATTTCCCCCGTCAAAATAGCCATCTTCTTCTGTTCTTGTGTTGTCTTGTAATATATATGTATGTGTTGATGGCTCATTTCGCAAGCCTGTGACACATCCAAAAACACTATAATCTTGAAGTTTTAAACCACATTGGAAATCACCCAAAGTTGCTCTGCAATAAGGTGTGTAGACAGAACAAATTGTTTGGTTTAGTAAATTAGACATTGATTTAAGTTCAATAAGAAAATGTTTCTCTAATAGTTGAATTTTACCGAAATAGCCTGATTGAAGGATAATTTTACCCTGTTCTAACTGCTTATAATTAATCGTAAAATACGTATAATAAGCATTATTAAAAGCACCCGATAATATATCTTCTTCCTTGACCAAATCACTTTCAATAAGATCAATTTCTAAATTGTCCCCCAAACCCAATTGGCCCAATTGACTATGAATAGCACTCGCATTAAAACCGGGTTGCGTTTTATATAATAAACCATCAATATAAATATCTTCATCATGATCCGTGAGCCCCAAAATCTGACCATCTTTATATTCAATTTTCAAACAATTGGCCAATGTCATGACTTCAGATTTTAGATGCTTTTTTAGCTCTAATGATATGTTTTTCATAATAAAACCTCAACAAGAGGTATATCCGTGATCGAAGCCACTTCAAAATTATCAAGACGTTGGGGTAAATAATCGCAATCAAAACGGACAGGCACATCAAAATCAAAACAAGCGCTGATCACGGCCCCTTTAAGTGGCGCCTCCTTAAAAGTGATGATACCTTTTTCAGTTAAACGCCAATGATTCAACTGCAACACATTATTGACGTAAAGTTCAATTGAGCCTTTAACAGGACATACAATATGACGATCATAAAAATATGTATTATTAATATGATAACGTTTTATAAGCTGGAACTTCTTTGTCTTTCCATCACCACTCCCAATAAACCCTTGATTCACTTGATAATCTAATGGGTCTTGATAACGAAAACCAAGCGCCCGTCCCATTGCAATCAAATGGAGCGCACGAATATCTTCAAGGTCTTTCTGATGTCGAATGCCAATCGCAACATTATAACGTGCACGTGGTCGCATACGTTTGATATTACGCTGTTCATGACCGGAAGTTGTTTCAATAATATCGGTTAAAAAAGCGGCACCACCAACCGAACCATAACTAATTTCTTTTGGAAATTGATAATCAATAAAATTTTTCATGAAATTCAATCATATTGTTTTGATAGGGAATTTTGCATAGAGGCCAATATTTGACTTTGACTACGTTTAAACGAATCAGCATTAGGCGTTTGTACTTGAATTGTTACATTAATGGGCGCTCTTTCAACCTTACCACTCTTAACCAAGGCATTATTCTGAATATGCCCTGCATGTTCTGGTCTAAAAATCTCTGGCCCTCGTTCACCCACCAAATAAGGTTGCTTTGAATTCACTTTTCCGCCGCTTTGGCGACCGAAAATGCCGCCAAAAATACTATTTTTCAGCATAGAGGTTAATGGGTTTAGAAAATCCTTATTTAAAATAGAGCGACTCATTTTTGTTGCTGTTTTATCGCCCCAATATCCCAGTGGATTCGATAGTTTTTGTTGCCGTTGCGCCAAAGGAAACAGACTTCTATTTAAATCGCTTTTAAGTGCCCCTGCACCTTGATCGAAAACTTTACTTCCAATACTTGGTTTAAAATTACGTTGAAAGCTAGCGCCTATTTTTTGACTTTTTTTAAGTGTATAAGATTCCGTTTCAGCCAAAGATTTTTTCAATGGTTTTGTGTCAGCATCGATTGAGATAAGCAATTGATCGAGTTTTGTCATTTTTATCCGGATATAATTGTTGCAAATGATTGAAATCGTCGCGGGTGAAAGAAGATGAAGATATTTGATTTTCTAAAAACAAACGTAATTCAGGCAAATTCATTGACCAAAATTGATCAGGTGTTAGATTTAATGCGTGAAAAGCAAATAGAAATATATCCTCCCAAGGCAATGTATCTTGTGGGTTTATTTGCTTGGGAGGATCGACTTTTTTGTCCGGGTTGTTGCCCCGTGAAGCGTCAACGACAATAAATCAATACAATGACTTGCATATGTTGAAATACCAGATTCAAGGATAAGATTTCCCAATGAATTAATCGTATAGGCTTGTCGACCTTCCTCGTTCAAGGAAAACCAAAGCAAAGCAGCGATATCATGAATACCGTAATTGCCTTCTGAAAAGTCTTTGGCGATTTTAAGAATGCCTTTATTTGTTTCTTGCTCAAGCTTCACAAGCTGATCAAAGGTTAATTTCAAGATATAGCTTTGATCTTTTAATTTTATGGATATTTCACCACGATAAGAATTATGCGTCATTGTTCTATCCCCTTATTTTTATATATCAAATAACGAACTATCCAGATTATGAGGCAAAGTCTAGAAAGCTCGAGAACCATAGCTGCGTGTACTTGTAGGTACATGAGCACCGCCAGTTTTTAATTTTGGCAGAACTGACGACGAATTTGCTCATAGGATGGGTAGTTTACCCAGCAAAATTAATTGGACCACTACTTTCAAGCGTCACTGCATAGGTTTCCTCACCGTTATGGTCTCCTGCCCGCTCATAATGTGTTACAAAAAAATGGGCTTCAAATTTTTCACCATTGGGAAAAAACAATGAATATAGTCCCAATTCACGATTAAAGGCTTTGTTTTTTAAAAATTGCTCACTCTCTGCATTTGTAAATAAACCAGAGGCTGCAATGCTCATCGATTGCAATCCTGCCTTAGGAAGCAACATACGCGCCCCACCAGATTCTTTATGCGTAATATCGACAAGTTCATTATTCAGCGACATGGTTGTCACCCGCATGCCGCCTAAAGTTTGTGGGTTATCACGTAGACCACCACATTTTAGTAAAAAATCGAGACCTGAAAAAGCGCTCATAGAAACTCCTTTTATGATAATTTTAGATATAAAAAAAGCCTGACAAAGTCAGGCTCATGAACCCAGTTTTCCTGGATACGTTGAAGCAAATTTTTTAATTAATATATCGACACATTAATCGTCCTCTTTTTTTAAAAACACGAACAATTATTTTATCGTAAGTTCTTTGACGTCTTTGAATACATTTAAGAGTGATCGGATTGGGCGATTCATTTAAATTATATTCAAAATACTCATCATATATATTAAGTTGATGTGGTTTTTTATCAAAATAGATCAATGATAATTCATAATCATCTTTTTTGATCGATGATTTTATTTTTTTATGCTGTTCAGCAAATCTTGTTCTTTTATTTCTAATACTTGGTAAGTTTTTTAATGGGAACAACACATTATTAATATCCCCATTTTCAAAACGAGTAGAAAATAAAAAAATTGGCGCATAAACCTCATTCTCTCTAATTCCTTCATTCTGAATAAGAATTCTCTTCCTATCCGCATGTGATGTTAATGTAAAAAACGAACTTACAACCAATCCCCATACAATAAAACGCATCTAAATTCCTTTCGTTATCCTGGTTTTTGTGCAGTTAAAGCATGCAATCTAATAATGCCATGACAGGTCATTTGATCAAGTTCTACAAAACTTTGAACCAATTCAGGCATTAAATATATTAACAAATTTGCTTCAAGATAAAGTGGATTTAATTTTAATGCATCAATTATTTTTACAATAATATCTTTCATCTCCATACGGCTTTTATCCCGTGTAAAAATATGAATAATAAAAGAAATATCATGTCCTAAACTCGTTTTACTATTCCATGCTTTAATCGTGTCTTGACCTAAAACAACATATGGAAAAATAGGATTAGGGGGTGTTACGTCATAAACACGTTTATTAATTTTTTCTATTAAATCTTCATCATTTTGTAATCTTTCGACAATTGCTTTTTGAAGTACCCATGATATGTGTGATGCCATTTGTATATACCCTCTCAAAATGATTCATAATGTTTTGCCTTAAAAGATCTAGATTAATATATTGATCTTTAGGTGTTTTATGATTTCCATAAACTTCCTCTAAATGTTCTCCAACAACCAAATGTTGTGTATTTTCATGTTCAATCATTTTGATATTTTGTGTTTCTGCAAAAAGTATTGATTCTTCTTTCGTTGCTTTTAAAAGCGCTTGGTCAATAAATTTTAACAATTTTGTAAAAATCTGATTCATGAAGCTATCCATTCTTCAATGCAATATAGTAGTAAAAACCTATCTTGTTCCTTTTCATTAATAATCGTTTGTATGTTGAAAAAACGTCCTTTATAAAACAATCGCATGTGTGGCTTCACACAAAGTTCATATCTAATTTTTATTTTATGACTTACGTGTATTTGAGCACCCATTGCAACGATAAGTTCTTTGCTCCGGAGAGGCATAATATCAGCCATTATTTCTTTAATATTCTCAAAATTGTTTATATAACCACCACCATCAATGGGTGTTGATATTGCTTGCTGAAGAAGCATTTTGTGTTTTAAACTTCCAATCATAGGACTCTCTCTTTAAAAAAGTAATCACCACCCTCCTACGTCCCGCGGCTTGTCCGCGGGATCCAGAATGCAGAAGAGTAGTGATAATATTTATCGGGTCTTTTCCAAGGTTTTGTGGACCCCGCGGACGAGCCGCGGGGCGAAGCAGGTGTTGGGGAGCTCTCTTTAAAAAGGTTAATAAAAATGACGCTGTTTTGGATATTATTTATCATTGGATTAATATTTTTTTTATTACTTGATTTAGGTGTATTTCACAAAGAAAATAAAATCGTCAGCCTTAAATCTGCATTTTATTGGACATTTTTTTGGTTTGTTGCAGCAACCTGTTTTGCCATCGGCATATATTTCTTTGTAAGTCCTCAAAAATGCCTTGAATTCGCAACAGGGTATTTGCTTGAACAAAGCCTAAGCATCGATAATATTTTCGTATTTGTATTGCTTTTTAAACGTTTTCACATCCCAGCAAAATACCAATACCGTGTTCTTTATTGGGGTGTTTTTGGTGCTCTTATCATGCGCGCACTCATGATTCTTTTAGGCATAGAGCTTTTAAATCAATTTGCATGGATGATTTACGTCTTTGGTGCATTTTTGATTTATACAGGTATTAAAATGTTATTTGCCATGCCGAGCGAAGATGATATTGGCGAACATGCTGTTTTAAAATGGATGCGCAATCATTTTAATATCACCAAAGAATTGCATGAAGAAAAATTCTTTATGCGCATTGACAGCAAACTTTACTTAACGCCTCTCTTTATCGTGCTTCTACTCATTGAAATTACTGATTTAATTTTTGCTTTCGATTCCATCCCGGCGATTCTTGGCATTACCCGAGACCCCTTCATTGTGTATACATCAAACTGCTTTGCTATTTTAGGCTTAAGATCACTCTATTTCGTCTTAGCGAAGATGGTTGATCGCTTTAAATTGCTGCATTATGGTTTAGGGATTGTCTTAGCCTTTGTAGGCTTTAAAATGATCGCAAGTCATTTCTTCGAATTACCCATTTGGTTTACGTTAGGCTTTATTGTTGTCGTCTTGACAGCCTCAGTGCTTTTATCATTAGTAAGAACAAAACACGTTGAAAATTAGGCATAAAAAATTAATTGATACTGGATTATGTTTTTTAAACCATATATTGTTTTTAAAAAATATACATAGCTATCAAGTGAGGTAAAAAATGAAAAAATTAACACTAATAACATTTATAATATTTAATATTTATACTTTTAAAACAAATGCTGTTATCGAATTCACTCAAGAACAAATTCAAAAAGAACAAGATCCATTTAAATGCCCATCTTTAATAGATCTTTTTGATAGATACCATAAAAAATCAATATCCAATATTTTTAAAAAGCAAAACAAAGAGATTGCTCATAACGAAGATTTATCTCTTGAAGAAAAAATGGACGTTTTGAATGTTTTTTTTGCATCAGTAGAAATATCTGACGAAGACAAAGACTATCTTACAAAAGAAATGCTTGCTAGTGATTTTAGCCTATTAAAAAACCTTACCATATTAAATAATTTTGAAAGGAAAAAATTACAAATAGAATTTGAAGCAAATAAAGACTTCTTTTCGCAACCGTTACAATTACAAAGCAAGGAGGCCATTCCATGTCAGCTCGTTGAAGCCGATATAGTTGAAGCCGATATAAACGAAGAAGGAAGAGATTTTTATTATTGCTATCGTCGTAACTACGTAACATTGCCTAATATTTTATATAAATACAGAACGAAAAAATCACTTTTAATAGGAGAATAGCTCCGAAAAACCAAGTGAACGCGAGTTATTATTAGATTTCATAAAATTGTGCGAATAAGAATTGTTGTCATTAGGATTTTATGATATTCAAAACAAATGATTTTGGATGGTAAAGAATTAACCACTTATCTTGATCGAGTCACCTGAGGTACAAACATCGGGTGACTCGATCTAAATTTTATACTTTTCAATGGGTTAAAGACTTTTTTTGTGAAATATCAACAGCCTCTAAATTTTACAAACTATGCCTTCTATACATATAAGGCTCAACCAAAGTCTTAATTGATTCAGGGATAATGGCCGCCTGGTCACCACGATGTTCATAAAAATGCCCTGCAAGCATTAAAATTGCATGTTTCAAAGGTGCTGGCACTGCATTTTCATCATCTCCATATCCCACAACAAAATTGATTTTAACTTTACCAAATAACGGATTTACGACTTTCAAAATGGCATTATCCTGGGCATTTTCTATCTGAATTTTTTGAAGCCCCATCGAAATTTTATCGCCTTTTGAATTATACAAAAAAATAGTGTTGATTTTTTGAACAGGCGCTAAAGGCAAACGAATGGAATCCCCTGGATTATGTAATTCCAATGACCAACTTTGAGTAATGAGCACTCGATTACACATAAGCTCAATTTGCGCACGCGCCGTTTTTAGCAAATGCGTTAGATAAGGTTCTTCAGCCTCATCAACAACGCGTAAATGAGCTTTTAAAAACGCCAATGTCACGGGTTCATTAAGCGGCAACGTTTTGATTCTTAAATTCATATTAATCCTTTGTAATTTAATATTAATAAAAAAATATCCAGATATATCCATATTAATGAATATATTTTCAAGTCAGCAAAATTCACTCAATTTTAAAACATGCAAAAGCTCAACATTTCCAGGCTTTATTCACTATTATTCATGAATAATTAAATTCTGATCATTTTCTGAGTTCATATTGTTTTTCCTAACTTAGTCTGTTAAAAATCATTAATCTCAATGCACTTATTTAAAGGATATAAAATGAAAAAATCAATTTTTCTCGCTTTTACAATGCTCAATTTTTTTGATTTTCAAGCAAATGCAACAATTAAGTATAAGCATGAAGAGATTAACGAAATGGAAAAGTCACCATTCAACGTTTTTCTCAAACAAAACAAAGATATTGCTCATAGTGAAAATTTATCTCTTGAAGAAAAAATAGAAATTTTGAATATCTTTTTTGCATCAATCGAAATATCTGAAGAAGACAAAAATTTTCTTACAACTGCAATGCTTGATAGTAATTTTAGTTTGAGCAGCAATCTCAAAATAATAAATGAATTTGAAATAAAAAAACAACCTCATCATGTTTTAAGTCATCGCTTTATGTATCGTAATAGAGATTCTACAAACAATTATTGCATAAATCCTACTAAGTACAGGCAATGAGTTTTCCAGCAGCTTGTAATTAAGCTCTTAAGGACCTTAATGTCTTAGTAGCTAAAGAAAATCTCATGAAAACCATAACTGTATGTACCTAAAGTACATAAGCACCCAACGCTGCTTTCCAACGACGAATTTGTCCGTAATGTGAAGCCTGCAGAAATGCGCTAATGTGAGACGAGTGATAGAAGGTTCGGCACGGATTCCCTCGTGTATTCTTCATACATGAGCATCTGAGCACCGAAACGACGCATCAATCGTCCACTCCTTTTAAGAACAAACTGTCCAGATTATGTGGCAAAGTTTAGGAAAGGTGAGAACCGGCGCGGAATGTACTTAAAGTACATGAGCACCGGAATGCGGAGACTTGACGACAAATTTGACCATAGGCTGGACAGTTTAAAGTTAAGCGGATGTTTGGATTAGCTTGAGTGCTTTGAAGTTCGTCACATCCCCCCCTACCCGTTTTGTCGTATAAAACTTCACATAAGGTTTCGCGGTGAATGGATCACGCAAAATGCGCACATTGAAGCGATCAACGATTGTATAAGCCTCTTTAAAATTACCGAATGCTATCGGCAATGCATCATTTGCAATATTTGGCATTGCATCACTCATATGAATGGGATGACCCAATAAAGTTGATGGCTCTCCTTGAATCATGGAGGGCTGCCATAAATAATGTCCTTCATTATCTTTCATTTTACGAATTCTTGCCAATGTCGAACGGGATAAAAGCCAGCTTGCACCTTGCAAATACCCAGATTCCAAACCGTATAAGGCTTCATATAAAATATCAGCTGCATGATCATCATTAAATCCGCCATCGACGCCTGTTTTAAAGCGTTTGATTTGACCCCAATCTGCGCCATCCTCATATGATAGAATCCCACGCGGGCATCCATTGCCATCGCCGCGAATAAAGCTTTGCTCTTCAACTTTACCCATTTTTTCGACAATTTTTTGAATCAACCATTCTTCAACATTAATGTTCGCGTCATCGAGTAATTTTTGCGTGATACGTGGCTCCGCATATTGCTCGTGAACAGGAATTCGAATTTTCGCGAGTTTCGCCGTATCTGTTTCATCACGTTGTGCCGTTTCTGCAACCCAACCCGCGCCGAATTCATCCTTATCGGCCAACAAATCCAAACTATCGCTTGATACGGTTACACAATTGGCTAATTTACGCATGGCGGATTGATGCGATAATGTTTTGATAATACGACCAAATGTTTCGCGTGGGACCAAATAGCCACCATCGGGTTCAGACCCAACGGACAATGCTTTTGTTTCTAAACCTGCATCAATGCCTTTTTTAAGATAATTCATAAAAGCCGCTTCATGAGGCGTTTGATTTTTTGCATCAAATCCCATACGCATTGGCCGTTGCATCGCCGTTTTGATGTCGCCCATTTTACCTTCAAGGCTATCAATAGCATCATTAAGCTTATTGATTTTTTGCTCGGTTATTGGATCGGAGGCTGATTTTCGTTCAATTTGTTTCAAACGTTCATTGTTCGCATCAAAATAGCGTTCAATAGTTGATTTATAATCGTTAAAAGAATGTTGTAACTCTGTATATGACATGGTAACTCCTGTTTATTGTATTAAAATAACTCGAAAATACTACAAACCTCCTACTTCCCGAGGCTTGACCGCGGGATCCATTATTCGGAAGGCAACAAATAGATTTATCGAGACTTTCTATAAATCTCATGGACCCCGCGGTCAAGCCGCGGGGGGTAGGAAGTGAGGTTAAGATATGCTTTGAATCATTTTTAAATCATTTCCCTTTAGAAAAATTTAAATAAAGAATGTGTTGCATCTTGAATAGATGCATTAAGCTGCTGTATTTCATTGTTTTTAAGCGAGAGAATCTGCGCTTCTGGATTGGCTGCAAAAGTAACAAAAGACACTTCATGCAGATCAATTTTTGTTAAATGCCGACATTTTTTCTGTGTATCAAAATGGCTTTCTTGGACTGAATAGCCAATTGAAAGCCCATCAATGGCACCGTTTTTAAGCAGAGCATAAATCTCGGCCCCTCGCCTTACGTCTTTCAATAATTTACCTTCAACATAAAGACCGTTTTGATCCTCGACCATCTTTGTCCACACACCAATGGGTTCAGACGCATTATGGTTCCAAAGCATTTTGGGCCATTTATTTTTTCTTTGCCATTTCAGCAAATTGTCTTTAAAGGCATTTTTTTGGACTTGATCTTTCTGATAATCGATTACCCCGAAGATGCTTGCATAGCCTGTGATAAGGCCCTCCTCAGAGATATTTTTTGTTTCAAAGGGTAATGTTAATTTCATTCTTCCTCCTTATAATTAGCAATTTTCTGCTGCACTTTCTCTTAAAACTGTTCAGATTATGTGGCAAAGTCTAGGCAGATCGAGAACCATAGCTGCATGTACTTAAGGTACATGAGCACCGATCGCTGCGATCTAACGACGAATTTGACCATAGGTTGGACAGTTTATACGTTGTTTAGTGGAGGATATCCTAAAGCCTGACGCTTTTCGTTGGTTGTCAGAAAATCCGCCTGTCGAATTTTATCCCACACCATTTGACGTCTTGGCGCTAAAGCAGGCACTTGATCCAAATCATAGGTAAGCTCGATATCTTTTGAAAACCTTGGCACTAGCCAATTATTCAACGCATCATTCATATGATCCAACAATGGAATTATCGTTTGCTCCCATAAGGCGATACGGGCTTCAACCAAATTTGAATAAGTTGCATCACCTGGAATACCAATTAAAACCGGTGGCATGCCAAAAGCTTGCGCAATATCACGCGCTGCCGTATTTTTAGCTGCAATAAAATCCATGTCCCGTGGCCTCAGACCCATTTCGCGCCACTCAAAATCGCCTTCAAGCACCAGGACTTTGCCAGCATTTTTAGCGCCTACATAATTAGATTCAACCTGGTTTTTCAAACTTTCGCGTTGTCCTTCGGTCATGACGGAACCTGATTTTGGTCGATAGATAAGCGCACCCATAGGCCTTGCCCCATTTTGAAGCAATGCCTGATTATGCGCACCTGCTGCATTATGTTGATCAATTGAAAAAGCAGCTGCTTCAATCGGTGACATCCCATACCAATCGTCCAATGGATGATATAATTTCAGATGTAAAATGTTCGATTGCCCGCTAATAGGGTCAGCAGCATATTTAATGATTTGATCTTCTATCGTATAAACATAGCCTTGCGGTAAACCATGTGCCCCCGGAATAACCTTCATACGATCGGGTCGCAATACATGTAATTCTTTAGGAATGCCTGCATCATCTGTAATAACCTCAAGATACGCATTCCCCGAAATAAACCACGATGATATAAGACTTTCTATAAAAGCGGCACCGCCTTGCAACGGATTTGGACGTTTTAAAAGACTCAACAATGGATGATCTAAAAAAACTTCTTCCACCTTTTTTTGGGCATTCTTTCGATGCAACCCTAAAGGGACCAAGGCAATAGAGCGCGCAATTTCATTCACACAACGATGCACAATGACGTTTTGACGAAACCCTTCATCAGCGAAAGCTGCATAATTGCGTGGTGTCCATCGCGCCTCCCCCAAAGGCGAGAGCGCCACCAACGCATCATTATAATACGCCTTTGCATTATTATTTTGAGTATAAGAATTTTCATTAGGCATGAATAATCGATGCCAAAAGCTTGTAAACATATTTTTCATGATTTTTCTTTGGGTTGAGATTAAGAACTTTTTTGTGATACTATCACAGTCGTTATCGTTTTCCTGGACACGTTGAAACGAAATCTCAACGTTACTCACTGTTTTCCTGAACGCGTTGAAGCGAAACTTCATACGTAGATTCAGGATCCAGATCAAAATACATGACCACAAGTCATGTCTAAATTGTTATTTTCTTCGTCTATTATAAATATAGTTTAAGTTATTTTTATAAAACTTGTAAACGTTTCTTATCCAAAACTATTTAAATTTTATTCTATATCCGCATCAAAAGTGAATATATTTGGAAAAGCAGATTTTTTTTCCTTCTTCAATGAAAGAGATTACTTTCTCTCTTAAATCTACCGAACAACTCATAACATATTGTTTTATAGCAACTTTGTAAGATTTTCAACTCATTTCACTATAACTCTTCCTACGGCGCCTTATACATATGTTGCAGATAATCCATAATCTATGGATGCTCAAAATGAGCTTACACTCGAACAAAAGAAAGAAATCGTTGAAAAAATAAATTATCCTTGCATGGCAGATTAAATGATTTATCTTTTGATAAAGAATAAATAGCACTATCACACATTTTTACATTAAACAGGATTACTGAACTCACGATCATACTAAATGAGTTTAGATCTTTACCTGAAACAATTGGCAATTTAACTCATTTACAAATACTCCGCCTTGATCAGAACGAACTAGAATCATTACCTCAAACAATTAACAAATTTAAATAATCTCTTCCTCAAGAACAATAAATTTACTTCTTTTCCTGAAAAAATTAATAGTTTAATTAATTTAGAGCACCTTGACCTTGGGAACAAAAAACTTACATCTTTATCTAAATCAATCGACAATATTAATCATTTTTATTGATTTTTATTTAAAAAAACATTACAATTTCATTATTACATAACTTTTTTATTGAAACTGCATTTTAAAACAATTTTTATAAAAGCTGTAACCGTTTTTATCCAATTGTCTAAAATTGTTAGAAAATGACTCATTAAAAAAACAAACAATATTTGGAGAATATTATGAAAATCAAGTTTTCTTTTCTACTTTTAGCAGCATTAACAAACATTTTATCTATGACGTATTATACATATGCTGTAGATAATCTAGAATCTATAGATGTTCAAAATGAGCTGACAATTGAACAAAAGAAAGAAATCATTGAAAACCTAAAAAATGAATTCGCAAAAAATGCTGTGATTTTAAATGATAGAATTACTAATGAAATTCTTAATGAAGCAACTTTTAGCACAGATCACTACAGAAATTTTAGTCTTTTGCCACTTAAAAAACAACAAGAAATAACAAATCAAACCTTTAGACTAAACTGGCTTACTAACCTCAACCTCAACTACAACTACCTTACATCTTTACCTAGAACAATTGACAATTTAATTAACTTAAAGGTTCTTTCTCTCCGTTACAATAAGATTAAATCTTTACCAAAAACCATTGGTAAGTTGATTCATTTAGAAGCCCTTTTAGTAAAGGGTAATAAATTAAGATCATTACCAAGGACCATTAATAAACTAATTAACTTATCGGAACTTTTTTTATGTGAAAATAAATTCACATCTTTCCCCGAAACAATTTGTAATTTAACTAATTTACAAGGGCTTGGATTTTCTCAAAACAAACTTACCTCTTTACCTGAAACAATTAGTAATTTAACTAACTTACAAACGCTTAGGCTTGGCTACAACAACCTCACATCTTTGCCTGAAACAATTGGCAATTTAATTGAATTAAAAGAACTTGATCTCTATAACAATCACCTTACCTCTTTACCAAAAACAATTGGTTACTTAACCAATTTAAAACAGCTTAATCTCAGTAGTAATCAACTAACAATGATACCCGCTTCTATAAAAAATATTCCTAATTTAATCTTACTAAACCTTCAAAATAATCCCAATCTTTTGCCCAGAAGCGACAATCCTTTAGAATGGGGCAAAGAAGAGTTACAAGCTCATTTTGGTGATCGTGTACTCTTTGATGAACCTGATTTAGAAGTAATGCCAATATCAACAACAAAAGGAAATGTATATGCAACATTAAATAAACAATCCTTACGTATTAATCGTGATATTTTTGTTATCAACAAATTACCTGACATTCACGTGGAAAAAATCTTCGAAGGCGAAGAAATGCTTCAAGCATTAATACAAATTATTACTTCTATCAATTTCAAAGACAATACACAACCAGGTTATCTTTCATATGAAATGCTCGCCAATGATTTTGCAAGTGATGCCAGAAATGACAATTTAAGCAATCTTGATAAAGTGTGGGCACATCTTATGCCGCGTCTAACAGGATATATCAGAACTCTTTATAATTTACCTTTAGAAGGTAATGATGTTCAACCATGGAAAATGTATGAAGCACAAATACCTGAAACACAAAAAGCATTGACCTTTATTATGGAACGCATTAGGGATGTAAATGACTCCGATGCAAAAATGTTGTTATTTAATTTGTTGGTCAATGGTCTTCTTCATTGTCCTACAGGTCAGTCTGAAGGTATTAATGCTGTTGCCTATGCATTATCTGAAGGTGATTATCAAACAAACAATTTTAAAGATAATTTAAAACGTTTATTGGCTGTTAAGAAAAATGCCAATTTTACAACGGCCATTTTAGCAAAAGGCGCTGATAATTCTCAAAATGTTCATTTAATAAGTAAATATCGCGATAAACTAAAAGAAGATTTGGGCCTAAATGCTGCTATTTCTTCTTATCAAGAACGTATGGGTATTATGGGGCAAGATCCTTTTAATGAGAATAAATGGAATGTTGTTAAAGTATTTTACGATATTGCCACCCCCAACCGTTTGATTGATTGGGTGATGCAATCAGCTGAAACCAAAAAAGATCGTGAAGATGAAAAGAATTTACGTGATATAGCAGGACAAAAATTATCACCCACTGAACACTCAAAAGCTGTTAATCCCTTAAGAACACAAACACGTCAAAATAAGCAATTTCGTCCTTTTACAACGGGTTCAATTGCTGAATATTTACATTCGCAAGGATTAATAACAGACGATGAAAACGATCATCGTTGGCAACATTATTTTACAGCAGACCCTGTAATGGATGATTTTGCAATTTTAACCCGTGATGGTGCCAAAGCGATCTTAATCCATGAAGGCTTTTTGATCGAAGATCCTAAAAACAAACAAATCATCAGCAATAAGGATATTATTACTGATTAATATCTGTGATCTTAGGCCTTGAATTGAAATTCAAGGCCTTTATTATTCGTCGATTGTGAATATATTTTCATTTAATTTTATAAAAGCTGTAAACGTTTCTTATCCAAAAATATTTTAATTTTACTCTAAATCTGCATCAAAACTGAATGTATTAGGAAAGTTTGCTCGACATACTTTATAATCCATCTCAATTGCTTCAACATCAAGATTATCTCGAACATGTGTATAATGAAGCGCATATACATTAGGAGCACTTACATTGCTATAAACATCAGTCACTTTTTTGAATGTATTATCAATAAAAACAACATTTTCTAACAATGGTTTTTGATTTTCGGAAAGAATACCATTAAGATGAGTAAACATCTTGTTTATTTCGGAAATTTTTGATGTTTTTCGAGAGGATGTATGGCCTATATAAGCATTACCTTTTTTTGATTTACTTTTAAAAAATGGTAAATTTATATAATCTAAATCACTATGTTTAAAATTATTAGAAAGATCTATACCGCTCGCTTGAAGCAGTTTAACACGCCGATCTAATCTATCTTGTGGAAAAGTTGAATTGCTACAGGTCATTACATATGCACCTTGTTGTTGCAGATCTTGAATGACACCTGGCAAACAAGGTTCTGTTAGATCATAAAAAATAATACCTTTTTTTCGATAAAAAGCATGCGCTTCTAAAAAATGTTCTTTATGAATACCAATTTGTGCTGCAATTTCTTCTACCTGGTCATGTTGCTCAGAACCTCTAGAAAAATCTTGATTCATAAATTCTGGAAATTCTCTAACTAATGTATTATCAATATCAAGAACAAAAAGTGTTTTTTTAAGATCTATATTGTTTTTTTGAATAAATCCTATCAATTGCTCATGAGAATTTAATTGTTCTATTATTTTTACAGAAAAACTTTCTTTTGATATAAAAAACAACAAGATAAAAAAAATAAAATTAATATACTTAAGCATAACACACCTATTTATTAAAACAATAGATGACTTTATATCATATTTTTATATTAATTTCTATTAATTTAATATCTTATTAGAAACAAAACGTAACTCCCCAGGAGGGGGTGCTAATTTTGAACACATCACCTCCTACTTCCCGCGACTTGATCGCGG
>JAUYSY010000114.1 GCA_030696155.1 Alphaproteobacteria bacterium
TAATAATAATATCGCGCGTATAGACAACGTAGGAACACTCCCAGAATATCAATCACAAGGATATGCAAGATCGATTATATCTTTTACATTAGATGAAGCAAAACGTTTAGGTGCAACCCATTGTTTCCTTGATGCCTTGCCCGAAGGAATACCACTATATCAACAAATAGGTTTTAATCCTTTATTTCAAAATTATATATTTAAAATAAATATATTATGACAAGTTTTTTTGCATTTTTGGCCGCTTCTCTTGCGGAAATTGGCGGTTGCTTTTCATTTTGGGCTTGGCTCAAATTAAACAAATCAGTTTGGTGGCTAGCACCTGGTACTCTTTCCTTATGGATCTTTGCCTATTTACTTACATTAGTCGAATCCGATTATGCAGGCCGTGCTTACGCTGCCTATGGTGCTGTCTATATTTCAGCCTCAATTTTTTGGATGTGGCTTGTTGAAGGAAATACACCCGATCGCTTTGATATAATTGGTGTTTTGGTATGTTTAATTGGCGCTGGCATCATTATGTTTGCACCACGCGTTTAATAGCAACTGATAAAACTATAGGCAAATTCGTCGTTAAATCAGCGTATTCCGGACCCTTGTATTTAGTGCTGGTCCTCGATCTTCCTAGTCCTTTGCCACATGCTCTACTTAAGTGCATGTTCATAACGAATGAAAACCGACTAAAATTTTAATTCGCAAAAATCATAACATCAGAAGAGGGAGGTTGAGCCATTTCTTTCTCCATTTTTTTAAGCACATTCATCTGGATCAGAATTTCCAATAATCCATTCATTTTGATTTTGGGGTATATCTCGCCCATTGGATCGAATTCAAAATAATCTTCCCATCCTGAACTCTCTTTTTCATTTTTTGTTTTAAGAATACCTCTTACGATAAGGTAGACCATAAAATCTTCTATGAAAATAGGCCTTTCTTTTTTAGAATTTTGAGCATATTCATTAAGGTTTTTGCGAATTATTTCATTTTCTTTTGAATTCTCAGAATTTTCATTTCTCTTTTCATATAATAGATCAGTGTATATTTGTCGTTTTTTAAAATCCTCATCATCTTCAATATGATTCATAAGGAATTTTATAAGATAATCGGGATTAAATTTCGCATAAAACGCTTCTAATGCATTACCAAGACTTCCCTGAAACGGATCACCTTGTCCAATTCCAATTTTCTCACTAAAATTTTCAAAATAACCCGTTAATCCCAATTCATCTTTAAGTTTTTCAAAATATACGCTTAAAATATGAACGTTTTGGAGAGATTTACCCGGCATGATCGCACATTTAAAAAGAAGATTCTTTTCACGTGCCAAAAGACTATATATTTTATCGCTGAGACCATCACCTTTTAGTTCTGTTAGCAAGGAAAGCAAAATAGCTTCGACGCCCTCTTTTTGACCTGTGGGGCATTGAAAAAGAGCATAGGTGAGTTGGAACATTAAGACATGGCGCGCATCTGAATCAAGATTTTGATCGGCCATACGTGAAATAATATAAGAAAGATTCCGTTGAAGTTCCGGAATAGATTCTTCATACATCTGCCATTCACTTTTTTCAGTTTCATCTAAAGGTAATCCCCACATCGTTTTAAGAAATCCATTAAGTCTTGGTAGAATATAAAGTTCAATTTTTTGCTTATTGGTTAATCCCGGGTAAGAATTTTGGAAATCATTGGAAAGCATTTCATAAGAAATTGATTTGCTTGTATATTTTTTTTCTTCATCACTACGATTTTCTGGGTGTATGGTTTTAATTCTTTCTTCCTCCACATCCTCTAGAATCAAAAGATCTAGTAGATTTTTCCAATTTTTCATAAATTGATCAGCATCCCAACCCAAATCAGGCACATCTTGCATGCGATAATCTTTAATTGTTTCTCGATTTATGCTTATTTCTGCTGCATCCAACTTTTGGTATAAATCTTTTTGTGTAATTGGAACCATGTGATACTCCATAGGGAGTACAATTCTATCTCCAAAAATCCGCTGCAACTCTTCTTCACCTAAAGTATTTCCGATTCCTCTATGTTGAAGGGGATTGTTGTAGAGGTTTATAAATCCAATTGTATTGCGTAAATCGGATAAAGAGGCTGGTAGATGGATCAGTTCATTGTCGTTAAGACTTAGAAAAGTCAATTTTTTTAAATTCCCAAAAGAGTCGTGCAGATCGTTGAGTTTATTGTCACAAAGATCGAGGTAGTTCAAATTTATCAAATTGCCCAATGATTCGAGTGCATCCTTAAGTTGGTTTATGGAAAGATCTAGAAATATCAATTTTTCCAATTGATCAAAAGATTTGGGTAGATTTGTCAGTTTATTATTTTGGAAAGAGGCACTTGTCAAATTAATGAGTTTGCCAAATAAATCGGGTAAATTTTTAAGTTGATTCTGTTTTAAAATGAGCTCTGTCAAATTACCTAAATCGCAAAAAGATTCAGGAAGATCTTCTAGTTCATTATTTTCAAAAGAGAGGAGCTTCAAATTTTGCAATTTGCCAAAAGATTCTGGTAGTTTTGTAAGTTTATTATGACTAAAATTGAGACTATTCAAATTTTGTAAATTACAAAAAGATTCAGGTAAATTTGAGATTAGATTATTACAAATAGATAGGTTATTCAGATTAGTCAAATTTCCAAATGAGTTGGGCAAATTTGTGATGCCGTTTGAAGAAAGTTGGAGGTTCGTCACCCATGTTAAATCACACAATTTTTCCATTGTTTCAGGTGAAATTTGGATGTTAAAAATTTTTAATTCACCACTTAAAATTGTGTGATTTAGTGTCTCAAAATTTTGATTTGGATTATCACATTGCAAGTTTTTGATAAATTCATTTATGCGTAACTCTTTTTCACTCTCAGTTAAATCTGCTGCAAATATGGGCGCCAAGAACACAAAAAATAATATCGAAAAATAAAAAAGAAATGTTTTCATTTAAAAATCCTTAAAAAAAACAACTGATATAAAATTTTGATCCATTTTAAAAACTTTGTAAATACATTTTCGATGCACCCATTCAAACTTATCCCTCGAAGATAAAACGCAATTTCATCAAATGATTAAGGTAAAAATAGATATAGTAGCAGTTCAGAAGTAAAGTATATTTTTGTAAGCATAAAGGAAAACAAAATGCAAGACGCGCCTTTGCTGCTTATGGCGTCGTCTATATTTCAGTCTCTATTCTTTGGATGTGGATCGTTGAAGGAAATGCATTTGATCTCTTTGATATGACGAATAGGCACTGGGATCACCACGTGTTTAAAATAAAAATGTAACTAATCAGGAGTGGGGAGCAATTTAAACATCACTTGAATCGTTAGATAAGCTAAAAGTATGCATTGCGGCGCGATTTCGCCGCTTGCAATGACGAACTTTTTGATTTTAAATCATTTTGAAATATGTGCTGTTTTCAATTTATTTCACTGTACATATCCTGCCGAATATCATTATCAATGAAACAATTTTTCGTCTTTCTTAAACAATTTCATCTTTAACAATACCTTAAAAACACCTTCTTCTGTTTTAGAAACGTTCCTTCCGCATTTAACGAAATTGACATCACTTAAGATGCAAACCCACCTGCTTTCGCAACATGCCGCCGAACTTATTGTTAAGCACGCTCAAAATCTAACGCATCTTGATGTATCTTTCGAAGAAGAATTATCATATGCATTTAGATCGGATCTAAAATTCAACCAAGAAACTATAGATTATCTAAATCGTGAACTAACGAGTTTAGATAATCCAATTTCTTAAAAAACTATTATCCAGTCCAAGGTGCCCAATATGGGCACCTTTTTACATCGATATACAAAATAATAACAACAAATAAATCTATTCATCTTAATAAAAAATAAAATTTAATATATATTAATAGTATTAATATATAATTTTCTTTACTTTACAATCAAAAAAACATATAATGCATTATTATTTTATATTTACATAAGGATTTTTTAAATGAAAAATTATCTTGTAGCTCTTTCTTTGTTCACTTTTTCTATGCTTCCCTCCACATTGCTGGCAGTAAATAAAAGTAATCAAAGAAATAACACTGGAATTGATCAAAAAGAACAATCAAAAAAGCGAGAACGCGATGAAAATGATCAACTTTTGAATGATCAACAACCAAAACAAAAAAAAATCCAAACCCCAAATGAAATTATTTTAAATAATCTTACAGCTGACAAATCTACATTGAACTTTCTTGATGAAACAATTCAAGAATTCATTAATACATTCCAATCACTTAGATTTGATAATAATTTTGAAGAATCTGACAAAGAAGAATTCATTGAAGAAACATTAAAAACAAACAATCCACTTTTCATACTTCAAATGATAAAGAAAATTATTGACAACAGAGAAACATCAATAGATGCAGAATTTTCAAGCAACTTAATTAATTCATTAAATGATATAACAAACACTGAAGATTGTGCTTCTTTAATTAAAAAAACAAAATCTTTTGACGCATGCGAAGAAGCTTGGGATTTATATTCTTATTCTGAATTTATAGATGCCTACGATTTACTAAAAAATAAATATAATAAAGATATTGCATTTGATGCCCTAGAACAAATTAAAAATTTAACATCTTTCCAATTATATGGCACTACGTACAAAACCTTAATTGATGCATTTTTAAATACAAATCAAAATATATTTGAACAAATTGACACTATAAAATCTTTCATAAAAAATTCTTATGTTGATCAAGAATTTTTCTATTATTTTATCGAATTAATTAATAACAATTATCAAAATGAACCAATTATAAAAAACATTCAAACAATCAACGACCTAATTGAAATTGGAAATGTAAAAAAATTATCTGAAAAAAATTATTTTGAACTTATGTCTCTGTTAAATCAAATAGATAAAAAAGAATTTGATTTTTTTATTGAAAATATAAAAAAATTAATTACACATGAATTTAATTCTTTAAAAACATATTGCAATATAATAAAAATTATAAACTGCATAAAGGCTTCACACCTTAACAAAGAAATAAACATTAAAAATAATTGGCAATTTTTTGATAAAATTCAAAATATTTTTCCAGAAATTAATAAAGAAAATTTTGAAAACATAACTAATTTTTTATCAAAAATTACAACAACAAACAATTTAAATTTTTTTGAATATGCACAAATAATTGAATTTTTAGTTAAAAAATCAATTAATCACAACGAAAAATTTTCTAATTTTATGAACCACCTGAATCAATCTTATGAAAAATATGATTGGAACAAAAACATATATTCTAAGCTTACACTTGTAGAAGATCTCACCTTGTTTGATCAAGCAAATTCTAATTTAATATTTCATAACAAGTTTTTTATAAATAAACACAATAATATATTAGAGAAAATCACGGATATTACCTCATTTATTTTCTTAAAATCACTTGACATTAGATACAATAAACTCACTTCTTTACCTGAATCAATAAAAAATTTAGAAAATTTAGAAGAATTACATCTTGATGAGAACAACCTTAAAACAATACCAGATTCCATAAAACATTTAAAAAAATTACGAATACTGTGTCTTTCGTCGAATAAAATTACTTCATTACCCGATTGGATCGGTGATTTAGAAAATTTAGAAGAATTGTATCTTGGTAAAAACAAAATTACGACACTTCCTGATTCTATACAAAAATTACAAAAATTACGTATATTGCGCCTTGATTGCAATAAAATTACTTCTTTACCTGATTGGATCGGTGATTTAGAAAATTTAGAAACACTACATCTTGGTCGTGATAGATTTTCCAGCACCAAGCATACTTATGGAAATAAAATTGCTACCCTACCTACCTCCATAAAAAATTTAAAAAAATTAAAAATACTGAATATTAGCTATAACAACATTACTTTTTTGCCCAACGAAATAGGAAATTTAAAAAACTTAACAAATTTAGACCTCAGCGCAAACCAACTGACTATCCTACCTAACGTCATAGGCAATTTGAACAACCTAAAAGAACTAAATCTTTCTAACAATAAACTTACAACCCTACCTGACTCTGTAGGAAATTTAAACAACCTAACAGAACTAAATCTTTCTAACAATAAACTTACAATCCTACCTGACTCTGTAGGAAATTTGAGTAATTTAACAAAATTATATCTTTCGCAAAATGCACTTAGCAATTTGCCTAACACCACAAAAAACTTAATTAAATTAACAGAACTTTACGTTAACGCTAACAATATTACGTCTTTTCCTAATGTTATTTGTAGCTTAAGAAATTTAAATGATCTAAATCTTAGCAATAATAAACTTGAAACAATAGATGATTCTATAGAAAATTTAATAAACCTTAAATATTTTGATATTAAAAACAATGAAATTACGTCTATTCCGAATTCTATAGATAAATTAAAAAAATTGATTAGACTTGATCTTGGTAACAATAAATTAATTTCACTTCCTGATTCGATAGGTGAATTATCTTCACTTGACAACCTAACACTTAACGATAATAACATTACGAATCTACCCGATTCATTTTCAAAATTAACATCACTTCGTTTTTTAGGTTTATACAACAATGGACTAACTTCTTTTCCTTTGATAATCACACAATTATATAATTTACAACAACTTGTAATTGGTAAAAATGAAATCTCTTCACTACCAGATTCCATGTCTAATTTAAGTTACTTACATAGACTTATCATCCATAAGTGCAACTTTACAACCTTTCCTGACGTGATACTCACTTTACCCCAATTAGACGATCTTAACCTTGATGACAATCAAATCAAGACAATACCGAACGAAATTAGCAATTTAACGAAATTATACAGACTCTCCCTTAACAACAATTTAATAAAAGAATTACCTTGTACTGTAAAAAAGCTAGATTCTTTAGCACATCTTTATCTTGGAGGAAACAAATTTACCACCTTTCCTGAAGCAATACCCGCTTTAAGAAACTTACAAGAACTTTATCTTAACGATAATCAAATTAAAACTCTACCCATTGAAATTGCAAATCCCTATAGGTTAAGAATACTCAACCTTTGTAATAATCAAATCGACGAAATATCTTATAATATAAGAAAATTAAATCAATTAGAAGAACTTAATATTTCTTTAAACAAACTTACAAATTTTCCTGAAGCTATAACTAATTTTACCAACTTAAATACACTTTACCTTGGCACCAATCAAATCAAAGTGATACCAGAAGAAATTGGCAACCTTACCAACTTAAAGAAACTGAGTTTTTACAACAATCAAATTGAAACAATACCCGACACTATAAAAAATTTAACAAAATTAAATTCTCTTTACTTAGGGCGTAATAAGCTTAAACATATACCAAATACAATAGGAATGTTATCAAATTTAAAAGAGCTCCGCCTTCATGATAATTTACTCACTTTTGTACCCTCATCTTTAACAAGAATAAAAACATTAACTGAATTAAATCTAAATAATAATCCAGATTTAATGCATAAAGGAGAAAATGGAATAGCATTAGGCAAAAAAGAATTACGTAAATATTTTAAAAATTCTATTCAATTAAATAAACCAATGTTAACAGCAAACAAAACAGAAAAAGATGTTTTTGAATTCATGGACGAATTTTCTTCACGTATCAACCATAATCAGTTTGCTTCAAATATATTACCCGAAATTATTGTTGATAAAATATTTGATTACCCAGAAATGTGTAACGCATTAGCTGAAATTCTAACACAACTCAACCTACAAGATCCAAACGAACCTGGTTATATTTGTTACGAAATTATAACCAATGATCACGAAACATATGCTGAACAAGAAATATCGAATCTTGAGAAAATAAATTTATCCTTTGTACCAAGATTGTTCAAATATATCGATACACTTTATGGAATAATTTCGCAAGACAATGTTGACATTTTACAAATGTATCCAGAGCAAATTTCAGATACACAAAAATCACTTACTTTTAACTTTAAATCGATCCTTAATGAAGAAGATTTAGACGTAAAAGCATTACAATTTATAACGCTTGTAGGCGGGCTTTTGCATTGTGCAACAGGACAATCCGAAGGGAATAATGCGGTTAATTATGCAGCACAGGGACAATATTACACCAATGATTTCAAATATAATTTAAAACGTTTTTTAGCAGCCAAAAAAAATGAATATTTTACAACAACCGTTTTACAAAAAGGATTTAATAATAATCAAAACGTGCATTTAATAAGTAAATATCGTGATGCATTAAAACCAATATTAGGCCTAAGTACCGCCATTACATCTTTTTATGAACGAATTGGCCCTAATCAACAAGATGTCTTTTATGGCAACAAATGGAATGTATTACAAACATTTTATGATCTTGTTACCCCCGACCTTATGATCAATTGGGTTTTTGAAGCCGCCGAAACACAAGAAGATCAACGGGATTATAACAAACAATTTAAACGGGATGTGCCAAAAGAAGAAAAAGAAGAATATTTACAAAATGTTAAAAAGAAAATAAAGAAAAACAAAATGTTAAGACCTTTTATAACAGGGGAAATATGCGCTTATTTAATAAATGAAAAATTAATGATAGGCAAAAAAAATTGGGAAAAATATTTTACAGAAAATCCTTGTAAAATTGGGAACCATGCAACATTAACCCGGGAAGGCGCCAAAGCAATCCTTATACATGAAGCCTTTATAATTGAAGACCCTGAAGATGACGAAATGATCATTGATGACAATATCATAAATGAAAATTATAATAATAACTTAAATAATTAAAATTGTACGATATACCCTAATTGTTTCGAAATTGGGTCAAGAATATGAGCGGTGAAGCACGCGGAGTGTACCTTTTGTACATGAGCATGCTGAATCCCGAAATCTGACGACCTCCACAGTTTGAAACAATTGGGTATAGATTGATTTTTTTTCTGCCTACATAGCAAAATTATACAATTTTTCAGCACGTGTTTCAAAAGCGCGAACCATTTTTTGAACAGCCTCACTAAACACACCTTGAATTAAACCTTGCAAAATGCGTGATTTAAATTCAAACTCAATATTAAAGTCAACAATACAAAATGTAACACCATCTTGAATCGAGGGTGTAAATTTCCATGTATTACGTAAATATTTAAAAGGCCCACTTAAATAAGTGACATTTATTTGCTCGGGAGATTGAAACGTTACTTTTGATGAGAAGCTCTCGCTAAAAAACTTAAAACCTATCGTTACATCAGCAAAAATCTCGTCTGCTGCTTCAGATGTAATTTGACATGATTTACACCACGGTAAAAAATCTGGATAATTTTCAACGTCTAAAACAAGATCATACATCTGATCTGGTCTATATGGTAACATTCTTCTGTCTGAATAGACTGGCATTACACAACCGATAATTGTTTCAATTTTTCTAGTCTTGCTTGCTTAAGTTTTATAAAATCATCACCTGCATGATGCGATGACCGCGTTAAAGGCGAAGATGAAACCATCAAAAATCCTTTACCATAGGCCATTTTTTTATAATATTCAAACTCTTCAGGCGTTACAAAACGATCAACTATATGATGTTTTGGCGTTGGTTGCAAGTATTGTCCTATCGTTAAAAAATCAACCTGTGCGGATCTTAAATCATCCATGACTTGCAAGACTTCTTCTTTACCCTCGCCAAGCCCCACCATAATCCCAGATTTCGTGAACATTGCAGGATCAACTTCTTTTACGCGATTCAATAATCTTAACGAATTAAAATAACGCGCACCTGGTCTAACCGTTTGATAAAGCCTAGGCACTGTTTCTAAATTATGATTATACACATCAGGTTTTGCGTGGATAACAATATCACACGCCCCTTCCTTACGTAAAAAATCAGGCGTTAGAACTTCTATCGTTGTATTGGGTGAAGATTTACGAATTTCTTGGATCACACGTGCAAAATGATTTGCGCCACCATCCTCAAGATCATCACGATCCACTGACGTTATCACAACATGATGTAATTGAAGGCCTTTTAAAGCTTCTGCGACGCGTTCTGGCTCATGCGGGTCAAGCAGATCAGGTTTTCCTGTATCAATGTTACAAAAAGCACAAGCACGCGTACAAATGCTTCCTAAGATCATGATTGTTGCATGTTTTTTTGACCAACATTCACCGATATTAGGACACGCTGCTTCCTCGCAAACCGTGTTTAACTTTAAGCCACGCATCAATTTCTGTGTTTCAAAAAAACCTTCTGATTGAGGCGCTTTTGCACGAATCCAATCTGGTTTTTTTAAAATTGTCATTTTAATTCCTTTGGTTAAATACTAATGCCCTAGCCCCCTTCCTACGTCCCGCGGCTTGACCGCGG
>JAUYSY010000116.1 GCA_030696155.1 Alphaproteobacteria bacterium
GTATTTGCAAGACTTACACCTGGGTTAAAATTATAAATCCCAATTTCGGCGCCGTTCGTATCATAAAGTCCAACTTTAAACGCGAATCCTGGCTTAATAAGTATTTCTTCACTCGACCTTACAGCAGGTATTGGACAGAGAGGTACCACCGCAAGAGGTATTCCACGTGCTGATGGAAATACACCGACGGCTTCAATGCGAGATGCCCTATCCAATGAAGTCTTATTTCATGGCACTGGCAATATAGGAAGTACATCAAGTTCTGTTTTAAATTATTCCATTTCTCTATTAAGCAATATTTCAATGAATTCAAACATCTCAGAAGATAAAGTAAAAAACAATACAGAAAGCCTTAATAGTAGCGAACAAGAATTTCAAAAAAAAGCACGAAAATCAATTCAAGAAATTTCATTAATAATCGCTCAATTACAACATGTCGTAAATACAATTAGTGCTGCATTGGCCAAACAAAATGAACTTGATCAACGATTGGCAAATGTATTTTCCAGGTAACAATTAAAAATAGGTGTTTTAATGTCTGAAACTTCTCCTGTAAGCCCTACAATGTCGATGATTGCATATAGCATCAAGACAACATCAGAATCAGTTGAAAAATATCAAATCCAACTTTCAACCAATCAAAAAGAAATTCAATATTCTGGATTAGGCGATCTAGCTTCTTCATATTCGTCAATTAAATCATTTTTAGAAAAAAATAATGCTCAAATTGATAATACACTTTTTGTGGGCGCTGATTTTTCAATTGTACAAAATACCACTGAATCATTACGTTATTATGCTGAAAAATTTTCTACGTTAGCAGGTCAAGCACAAAGAGATGAATTGCCAGGTTTTGATTATCAAAAATCATCAAAATACACTTTAAATCTTGTCCGGGACATTTTAAATACAAAAACAGAACGATATTTATGTGGTGGATCTGTAATCAATGAACCACCCGTCAATTTAGACGCATTGCCCGATCCAGCGACATATCATTTAGATGACACAGATGATATCCCTATTGATCCTGATAACCCGCAAGCTAAACCAACTTATTATCAAGGCGATAATAATCCGCAGCAATTACATATAAATAGTCAAAACTTGAAAATGAGCTTTACAGCAAATGAAGTTGGTCCTCAACGGCTTATTCGCGCCTTGCATCTTTTAAGCACAACAGATTCTAATGCTGGAAATTACAAACAAGTAGTTGACGAAGTTGTTCGTCTTTCAAAACTTGCAGTCAATGATTTTCGAAATATTGAATCAAGATTAGGGGAAATTTCGGGTTCTATAAAAACTGCCAAAGATAATATACTTTCTCAAAATGTAGGTTTTTCAAAACAATTACAGGATATTAATGGCATTAATAGAAATGAAGCAGCTATACAAGCAATGTCAGCTATTAATCTAGTCAACATAAATAATCAAATTGCTGCCCAAATACTGAAATCAACAGGAGAAGCTTGTAGCAGATTTTTTGCAGCTGCTGCTTAAAAGATTAGAGAGTTTTCCTAAATCAGTGATTTTTTGCTAAAAACCAGATACCTCATAAATTGTAAAAGAGAACATTATCAAATTGCACTAACACTGCGCTCAAATTTCTTGAAGTTTTAAATAAAATTCAGTATAGTGTGAAATTCTAGTATCTGACGCAGGTTTAAGAAGATGTTTGAAGGACTCAGTAATAAGCTATCATCGATCATTGATCGCTTGGTAGGCAAAGGCGCGTTAACGGAAAATGACGTTAATATGGCCATGCGCGAAATTCGCATTGCATTGCTTGAAGCTGATGTTGCCCTTCCTGTCGTTAAAGAATTTATTGAAACTGTTAAAGCAAAAGCCATTGGTCAGGATGTTGTTAAAAGCATCTCTGCTGGTCAAATGGTTGTTAAAATTGTACATGACCATTTGGTTGAGGTTTTAGGCCAAAAAAATAGTGAGCTCAATTTAAATGCAGCGCCGCCTCAAGTGATTATGCTTGTAGGCTTGCAAGGGGCTGGTAAAACAACCTTAACAGCGAAACTCGCTCTTCGGCTTAAAAATAAACGCCATAAAAAAGTCTTAATGGCGTCACTTGACGTAAAACGACCTGCCGCTCAATTACAGCTTGCAACGCTTGGTGAACAAGCAAATATTGCAACTTTGCCTATTGTTCAAGGTCAAAATCCTGTCGAGATTACCAAACGTGCGCTTCAAACTGCACGCTTAGAAGGCTTTGATGTTATTCTTCTTGATACTGCAGGTCGTTTGCATATCGATGACGAATTAATGGACGAAGTTAAAGACGTTCATCATGCAGGTACACCTATTGAAACATTGTTGGTTGTAGATGCTTTAACAGGCCAAGATGCCGTTAATGTTGCTAAAGCCTTTAACGAAAAATTACCTTTAACAGGTGTCGTTTTGACACGTGTTGATGGTGATGCCCGCGGTGGTGCTGCGCTTTCGATGCGAAGCATTACAGGATGCCCCATTAAGTTTTTAAGCACAGGCGAAAAACTTGATCAATTAGATGATTTTCATCCAGAGCGCGTCGCATCCCGTATTCTTGACATGGGTGACGTTGTTAGTCTTGTTGAAAAGGCTTCTGAAATCATTGATCAAGAAGAAGCCGAAAAAATGGCTAAAAAACTTGAAAAAGGTAAATTTGATCTTGATGATTTAGCCAATCAGCTGAAACAATTTTCGAAAATGGGCGGTATACAGAATCTTTTGAATCTTCTCCCTGGCATGGGTCAACTTAAAAAAGACATGCCTAAAGGCGTAGATGAAAAAGTCGTGCCTCGTCAATTGGCGATTATTTCGTCGATGACATTGAAAGAGCGCAAAGATTATAAAGTTCTAAACGCTTCTCGCAAAAAAAGAATTGCGGCAGGGTCTGGAACAACAGTACAAGATGTAAACAAACTTTTAAAACGTTTTGAAGAAGCAAGTAAAATGATGAAGCATCTTTCAAAAGTTGGAAAAAGAGGCTTGTTTTCGGGTGGACTTTTCTCTAAATAAAGAAAAGCAGTTTTATTTATAACAGTAAAAGGAAGTTATTCATGGCTTTAAAAATTCGCCTCGCACGTCGTGGCTCTAAAAAACATCCATTTTATTCAATCGTTGTGGCTGAAAATACAAGCCCACGTGATGGTCGTTTTATCGAAAAAATTGGTAATTATGATCCATTCTTGGCTTCAGACCATGCGTCACGCGTCGTTATTAATAAAGAACGCGCACAATATTGGCTTTCCGTTGGCGCAAAACCAACTGACCGCGTTGAACTTTTCTTCGGTCGTGCAGAATTAATGCCAATGCCACAACAATCCAACACACCCATTAAAAGCCAACCAAAGAAAAAAGCACAAGAACGTATAAAAGCTGAAGCCGCAGCCGCAGCCGCTAGCGCTTAATTTTATAGGTCATGTCAACTGCTTTAATTTTAATTGCGAAGATTGAGAGAGCCCACGGTATCCGTGGTGCTGTTCTCATTCGTTCTTTTACACAAGATCCTTTGGATTTTTTGTCTTATACCTTATTAGATGAGCATCATAAACCTGTCGATATTGAAATTATTGGCACTGTTAAAGATCGTTACATTTGCCAATTTAAAGGTATGACAACAAGAACAGAAGCAGAGAAATTAAAGGGCATGAATCTTTATACACCTAAAGATGAATTGCCCGATCTTGACGAAGATGAATTCTATCACACTGACCTTATTGGTTTAAAAGCTGAAACTAAAGAAGGTGCTGCATTAGGCACAATCGAAGCAGTTCAGAACTTTGGTGCAGGTGACTTACTTGTATTAAAGACTGAAAAAGGCGAAGAGCTCATTCCTTTTATTAAAGATTTTGTTCTTAATGTGTCTAAAGCAAATGGAAAAGTTATTCTGGAATTGCCTTCTTGGGTTGACACCGAGAAAGAGTAAGAATGATTTCTCAAGAATCACTATTTCATGTAAATCTGATAACACTTTTTCCTGAAATCTTTCCAGGTATTCTTGGACATTCTTTAATTGGCAAAGCACACGAAAAAAATATTTGGTCTTATGCCACAATCAATATTCGAGATTTTGCTGTTGATTCCTATGGTACAGTTGATGATGTCCCTTTTGGTGGTGGCGCTGGCATGATTTTAAGGCCCGATGTCATTCAAGCAGCCATTAGATCTATCCCCAACCGAACAGGCCCTTTAATTTATTTCACGCCTCGCGGTCAGTCTCTCACTCAAAATCTTGTCAAATCACTTATTCAACATCCTTCGCTTACTTTGTTATGTGGACGTTATGAAGGGGTTGATGAACGTATATTTCAGCATTATGATGTATTAGAAATTAGCTTGGGTGATTTCATATTAACAAATGGTGATATTCCAGCTTTTGCATTGCTCGATGCATGTATTCGTCTTTTACCCGGTGTCATTGGCAAACAAGAATCTCTGCAGAATGAAAGCTTTGAATCTGGTCTTTTAGAACATCCTTTATATACAAAACCTGTATCTTGGGAAGGTCTAGATGTACCAGAAATTTTAAGATCTGGGCATCATGGTAAAATTGATGCATGGCGCCATAATGAATCGATAAAGGTGACGCGTCAAAGACGCCCAGATTTATGGATTGATTACTTAAAAAATAAATTGAAATAAAACTATCCAAACCCCTCTTCCTACGTCCCGCGGCTTGTCCGCGGGATCCATCTTGCAAAAGTGTGGTGAACATCGTTTATCGAGCCTTTTTGTACGCTTTCTGGATCCCGCGAACAAGTCGCGGGACGTAGGAGGGTGGTGGGTTCAAATGATATGGAAGTAGAGGCGTAGGAGGGGACTATGGCGTTACACTTAAATAAGATGAGATATAATTGAAAATAAATGATAATAGGCCAATTGGTGTTTTTGACAGTGGTATGGGTGGCTTGACCGTTCTGAAAGAACTTCAAGCAATATTACCACATGAAAATTTTATATATGTTGCAGATTCATTGAATCTTCCTTATGGCGACAAAACAGAAGACCAAATTATACAATTTACACAACGGATTATGGATTGGTTTAAACAACAAGACGTTAAAATGGTTGTGCTTGCCTGTCATACAAGTTCTGCTATTGCGCATGCCTCCTTAATACAAAATGCAGCTTTCCCTATTTTATGTTCGATAACACCTATTGCTGAACATTTTAAAAATCAATCTCGACATATTGGTATTATGGCAACCCAAAGAACAACGCAAAGTAAAGTATTTGAAAAATATTTCTTATCACATAATAATGATCACAAACTTGTTTCTTTGGCATGCCCAGAATTTGTACCTTTAATTGAAGCACAGCAAATTGATACTATTGAGTCTTCACTCATTGTTCAGCGATATTTAAATGAATTTTTAGATCGTAATATCGAAACACTTATTTTTGGGTGTACGCATTATCCTTATTTAAAGAAAATGCTCGAAAAATTATTACCCGAAAATTCATTTTTAACATTTGAAGATCCAGGTTTTTATTTAGCTTTAAAAACTTCTAAGACATTGGAAGAGCTAAACTTAAAAAACAATGGATTAAATGGTGCAACCAAATTTTATTCAACACATGCCCCTGATATTTTTGCTGAAAAAATTAAGTTTGCGTTGGACATTAAGACAAATGTGAATTTAGTGAAGGCTTGAATTTTAGATTAAAAATCTTGATTATCCAGACTTTAATTCTTGACGAAGGCTGAATTGTAAAGGATATTTCAGAATAAGAAAGTTTCAATTTGAAATATTTTTACATGTAAAGGTTCAGACCTAAAATGACAGCTCATGCTTCACTTCAAACATCACTCAATCAAGATATTGTTTTTGTTGCAAAACAAAAATTAACACAAGCTTTTCATCTTTTTGCAATGCTGGACATGGATGATTTAACCTATACCCATTTATCTGTAAGGCACCCCCAAATACCAAATCACTATTTTATTAATCCTCTTGGGCCGATTTTTGAAGAAATGCGTGAAGATATGCTGCTTGAGGTTAATTTAGAAGGTAATCTAATTGGCAATCCAAAAGATAATTATAATCCAACAGGCGATTGTATTCATAAAGCAATTTATAATGCTAGACCTGAAGTGAATGCTATTATGCATTTGCACACCATTGATGGTGTTGCTGTTTCGACATTAGCCTGTGGATTACTTCCTATAAGTCAATTTGCCTTACATTTTTATAATAACATTGCTTACCATGATTATAATGGGTTAGTGTTGGATGCTTTAGAGTCAAAACAATTGTCAAAAGACTTAAAACATCATAATGCACTTATACTTCGTAATCATGGATTACTCACCATTGGTAAAACAATTGAAGAGACCTTTTTTTTGATGTATTACCTTGATCAAGCTGCAAAAACTCAAGTTAAAGCATTATCAATGAATAAAGATCTTCAAGTACCAACAGATGATATTTGTTTAAAAGCTTCACAACAAATGCGTCAATTTGAACCAAATTTAGGAAGCCGTGATTGGGATGCTTTAATCCGAAAACTTAAAAGATCTAAACAATAATTTAATCCCCAATTAAGGGGTACAAGTCTGTGGATAAGTCTGGGCATAAAATTTTAAAATAATTTGAATTTAAATCCTAAAAAATATGCCTTATGTCGCTCTACAAAACAATTTTTAGTCCATTCCTACAAAACATGCATGACCATGATCAAAATCGATTATTTTAAATTATTTCAATTATTTATTTTTTTATTTGTGTAATATTTTATTTAAAAACAACAAAACACCTACTATTTATTGCATTTTTTTAAATTTATTGATTTTTACTTTAAAATCAGTTAATATCACTTAAATTTAAATAAAATTTTTTTATATTAAGGAAATCAAAAGTGAAAAAACTCTTTTTGTTACATATTCTTATTGCAATAAATACATTATCTATTTCTTTTGCAACCCCTCCACAAGAATCCACTATTATTCAGCCTATAAATGCTTCATTACAAAACAACACAGCGCAAAATCAATGGGCACGCGTCACAGCAAGATTTAACACAAAAAAATTTCTTATTGATTGCGACCAAGAACATCATACTGAATATAGCAATTTAGTTTCAACGAAAAATAATAATGATGATAAAAATTTAATTGAAACATGTTGGAAAGCTTTATTTAAATTAAAAGATTTATACAAACCAAATGAAGATCGTTCAAATTACACTTTTACATATCAATCAATGGCAAAATTATTATTGACTTATAATATATTTCCTAAAAAATGTGATAACGAAATCAAAAAAAAAGTATTTCTTTCAAATCTTATTAATAAAATTGGTCAGGGTATTACACCAAGACTCGCACCTAATAAATATGCAAAAATAAAAAGATGGTTCCATATTTATGAAGGGATGCTCTTTCTCAAATATGCAAATATGTTTGCTTTGCCAGAGCGACGCGAAAGACATATTGCAAATGCCTATCATGAGTTTTCAAAAGCAATTGAATTAAAAACAACAAAGACAACATATCTATTAGCTGCAGAAACCATTCTAGATTATGACCATACACCAATAGGAATGACACGAGAAGAAGCTGAAGATTTAGCCTATAGATATATTGAAATTGCCGAAACTAAAGAAGCTCATCATATTTCAAACAAATCAGAAAACATCCAAGAAAAAGAAAAATTAGCAACTGTTGAAGTTCATGCACGTCCAACTTATATGTCCGAATTGAATTACTTAAATCCAATAACAACTAATATTGATAAATCTTCCCAAAATCAAATAATCAATATAATTCTAAATGACTTTATTGAGAATCATGATGATTTAGTAAATTACGATTATACGCAACTTATTATTCCACGTCGTTTAAATGCTGCTCATTTGCCTATTCGAAATAATCCAATAAATAGGATTGGAGATTTACAAGAAGTCTATGACATTGATGGAAGGCACGTGAGACGGCAAAATGTCGCAGGGACCAACATGCGTTGCTTTTTTAATGCAATAGGGCTTAATCCAAATGGACAAGTTGCACAATTGGCTTTTTTTGCCAATGATCCTATTGTTCGATATATGATTGCGAATGAAATTGTTTCTGCGGCAAGAGATCCTGATCAAATACCAGCTCAAGTAAAACAAGCTATTAATTATGATTTGTATTATACACAACGCACCGCATTAGATATATTGGAAAATACCAGAAATAGGCTTTTACTTGAACAAAGCCCTAATGAACATTTTCAAAATATTCAACTTCTTCCACAAGAATATCAAAACCTTGGACATCGCGGCGAAGAAATTCTTGAACAATTGCGTAGAAGAGCATTATCACTTAACGCCTATAATGCGTTTATAAATCATCATATTGGCAATGAAGAAATGATGGTGACATTACGTGATTTACAAGATAATAATAATGCTAATTTTACCTCTATTGATGCTATCGCGTATCTCAATGAGATAGGAATCAAAATCTTTACACCGAATCAAGATGGTGTGTTAACACTTATTCATGAATATATTCCACAAAACGCCGCAGAAATATCTTATATTTATCATCAAGGTGTACATTTTCAAGCACTTCTTCCTGTTGAAGATGTTATAGCGGAAAATAATAACGAAAATCAAATGAATGTAGAAACAGAAAATTCTTCTGATTTACAATTACCAGACATAAAAAAACTAAGAAATATATATCCTAAGGTTGTAACATTCATTAATCGTCACGAATACGAAGATGATCTTGTTCGTAAAATTCTTTATTCAAAGGAACATCTTCATAAAAAAACAAAGGAAATTGGACTGAATTTTAATCTAGACGAACGCAGAATTAGCGAAATATTAACAAGTAATAATATTCGTAACCTTCATTACGTTTCAGAAAATATAAAAGAAAAATTACTTCAATCTTACTTAGAATGTTACAGAAATATAAAAAGTAAAAAAATATCTCAAAAAGAACATGCAAATGCTTTTTTGAAAAGATTTAAAAACGATTTAGAAAAATCTATAGATGAAAAAAAGATTACTAATATATTAATAACTTTATTTAGAGAGCAAAAATTTGATGAATCTCTCGATCAAAAACAAAAGAATAGAATTACTAGATTATATTCAAAAGGAAAAGGATTTTTTATAATTCGTGACAAAACAGGCATTAACCTTTTAACAATTATGAGTATTCTTGCTGAAAATTTAAATCCTAAAGATTACAAAAACCCTATTAATTTGGAATTAAAAAAAGAAGCTTTATCTGAGGACGAAAAAAAACGATTAATTATAGATATTTTTCAGAAGCTAAAAAAGGATGAAGGCAAAGATCCCTCCATTTTAGGTGTTAAAAATGCACTTAAAGATTATAAAATTGGCTATAAAACATGTGAGCGTATTCTAAAAACAAGCAATTTCGTTCAACAAAACATAATATCTCAACATTTAAGCCAAGACCTACAAGAAAAGATAAAAAAAGAATTTAATAAACTCAATCCTTCTCTCGGAAAAATACAGGAAACTTATAAATCGTTAGCCAAAAAACATAATGTAACTAAAGGACAGGTTCAAGATCTTGTAAAAGACAGAACTTTTGAGTCGAAAAGAAAAAAAGAAATTCAAAGCAATTTTGATGAAATTGTGAAGGCTTATCATAATCTTAGTGATGAGCAGAAGAGAAAACCAATACATCATATTGAAAAAATAGTGTCTTTAGCAAAACCTGCTATAAGTAATCATTTAAAAAAAGCAGGTCTTTATCAATCAAATGGAATGTGTGGCAAAAACACGATGAACATTCTTGCTAAAAATGATAATCAGCCTAAAAAAAATAAAATTTTAACAAAACGTAAAATAAAAGATGATTCTGATAAAAACCAACCTTCCAAAAAGAAAAAGAAGAAAGAATAGTATAAATTAATTTTTTATTTTACTATGTTTAACGTATTTTTTAAAAAAATTGACTTTTTGTTTAAAACAATATAAAATTTTATAAATTTTAAAATATTTATCTATTTGGAGCATTAAAAATGAAACGATTTCTTTTAACCCTGTTTATAATCACAATTAACACCTTGCCTATTTCTTTTGCAAATCCTCCAGAAGACGTATCTATCCTTCAACCAATGGATACGGCATTGCAAAATGACACAGCGCAAAATCAATGGACACGCGTCACGGCAAGATTTAACCCAAAAAAATTTCTTATTGATTGTGATCAAGAACATCACACTGAATATAGCAATTTAGTTTCAACAGAAAATAATAATGATGATAAAAATTTAATCGAAACGTGTTGGAAGGCGTTGTTTGATTTAAAAAATTTATATAATCAACAAATTAATTATGAAAATCGAATATTTTCATATCAATCAATGGCAAATTTATTATTAACGTATAATATATTTCCGCCCAATTACAAAACGAAAGATGAAAAACATGAATTCATTATACAACTTATTGATCAAATTGGTTATAACGTCACACCTGCGCTTGCACCAGAAAAACATGGAAAAATAAAAAGATGGTTTCGCATTTACGAAGGAATGCTTTTTTTAAAATATGCAAATGAATTTGCATTGCCAAAAAGACGTCATAGATATATTGAAAATGCTTTTTATGAATTTTCAGAAGCGACACGATTAAAAACAACAAAAACAACCTATTTATTACTCGCTGAAACCATTTTAGATTATGGTCACATACCAAATGGAATGACACGTGAAGCAGCTGAAAAATTGGCTTATGAGTATATTGTAGAAGCTCAAAAAAGAGAAAAAAGATTACACCAAAAAAAAGCCAATATTCGACCAAAAGAAAAATTAACGACTGTAGAAATCCATGCACGACCTACCTATATGAATGAATTAAATAATAAGAAAGCTACAATACAAAACAATCCAATGCCATTATTGCCGAATGGTTTTCTTGTAACACAAGATGAATTGGCCGATTATGATTTCACACAATTAATTATTCCACGTCGTCAAAATATTGATGGTTTAATTATACGTAATATTGCACTCAATAGAGTAGGAGCATTGCAAGAAAATCATATTATTGATGGTCATACATTTAGACGTCAAAATGTTGCAGGCGATAATATGCGTTGTTTCTTTAATGCAATAGGACTTAATCCAGATGGACAAATTGCACAATTAGCTTTTTTTGCCAATGATCCTATTGTTCGATATATGATTGCGAATGAAATAGTTTCTACAACAGCAAATCCTGATCAAATACCAGCTCAAGTAAAAGAAGCTATCAATTATAATTTGTATCACACGGAGCGCACCGCATTAGATGCATTGGAAAACACCAGAAATGCTCTTTTACTTGAGCAGAATCTAAATCAGCATCTTCAAAACATTCAACTTCTTCCAGAAGAATATCAAAACCTTGGACAACGCGGCGAAGAAATTCTTGAGCAATTGCGTATAAGGTCATTATCTCTTAACGCTTATAATGCGTTTATAAATCATTATATTGGTAATGGAGAAATGATGGCGACATTACATGATGTGCAACATAACGGTAATGCTAATTACACCTCTATTGATGCTATCGCCTATCTCGAGAATATAGGAATCAAAATCGTTACACCCAATGAAGATGGTATATTAATGCTTATTCATGAATATATTCCGCAAAATGCTGCCGAAATTGCTTACATATATCGTCAAGGTCTTCATTTTCAAGCACTTCTTCCTGTGGATAATGATAATATTATTTTAAACGAAGAACAAATGGATGTTGAAGTAGAAAATTCTTCTGATTTTCAAATACCTACTACAGAAGAACTTAGAAAATTATACCCTAAAGTGAAAACACATTGCGGTCCTTATGATTATAATGTTGATTTTGTACGTGAAATTCTTTACACAAAGGAACATCTTCATAAAAGACCAAAAGAAATTGGACCACGTTTTGGATTAGACCCTCGTAGAGTAAGTGAAATATTAATAGAGCATAACATTCGAGAATATACGTATATTTCTAATGATATAAAAGAAAAAATACTTCAATCTTATTTAGAATCTTATGAAGATATTAAAAACAAAAAAATAACGATAAGGGATCTTGCAAGAGCATTTCATAATAAATTTAAAGATTTAACGAATGAAAAACAATGTATAAATTTATATGAAAAATTATTTACAAAACCAAAAATCGATGATTCCATTGATGAAAAAGAAAAAGCTAAAATTATAACACTTTATATGCAAGGAAAAAGTTTTTTTGACATTCAAAAAGAAACAGGCATAAATCTTCTAACGATTATCTCGATTCTTAGTAAAAAATTAGATCCTAAAAATTATCAAAAACCAATAAATTTAATAATAAAAAAAGAAACATTATCAAAAAATGAAAAAGAAGATTTAATTATTAACACTTTTAATACATTAAAAAATCCTTCTGTTTTGTCTGTTAAAAACGCACTTAAAGATTATGAAATTGGCTATAAAACATGTGAGCGAGTCTTAAAAAGGGAAAATCTTGTCCCACAAAATGTAAAATCTAAACATTTATCACAAGATATACAAGAAATGATTATTGAAGAATTTAAAATGATTAACCCTGAGATTGGCAAGATACAAGATACTTATAATCGTTTAGCCCGAAAATATGATGCAACAATTATACAAATTAGACATCTTCTAACTAATGAATTAGATATTTCTCAAGGAAGAAAAAAATCTCGAGAAAATATTGATAATGTGCTAAACGCTTATCATCATCTTGGTGATAAACAAAAGAAAAATCCAATTAACTTAATTATGATCAAAACATCTTTATCAAAGGTTACAGTAATCGAAATTCTTGCATCTAACGGTCTTTTTTCGTCAAATATGAAAAGTTGCAAAAAGGGTACAACTATTCTTGTTGAAAATGATAATAACGGTAGAAAAAGCATAAAACGAAAAAGAGAAATAGAACAAGATAAGCCTGTTAAAAAAAAGAGAAAAGACTAATTTTTAAAGCTTAATGCTTTAAGTGAAACGCCACGGGGCAAGTCCCGTGGTTTTTCGTTAGAGCTATAAAATCATCTTAACAACTGAAGAACTTTGGCAATATTTAAAAAATCATCTGGGCTTAAATTTTCTGCACGCAACACAGGATCAATATTTAAATCATCTAAAATTTTAATGATATCTGGATGCACTAATTTTAAACTGCCGCGAAGCATTTTGCGTCTTTGATTAAATGCCGCTGACGTTAAATTCTCAAGAATATCAACTAATGAACTTTCAGGACTTTCCTTACGTGTCACAAAATGGACCAACGTCGAAATCACTTTAGGCGCAGGGACAAAAGCCGTAGGCGCTATGTCAAAAGCCAATGTTGGATTAGACAATAATTGAGATAAAATGGAAAGACGTCCATATTCTTTTGTATGCGGTTTTGCTGTAATACGTGTGGCAACTTCCTTTTGAAAAAGAAGCGTTAACGACAGAAACGAATCCATATGCTTGAGCCAATTGATCAAAAGAGGCGTCGAAATATTATAAGGTAAATTGGCGACGATCTTTTTAGGCCCTGGGCATATTTGGTTGTAATCAATCTCTAAAGCATCACCTTCAATCAATCTTAAACGATCACCCACTACATCTTGCAAACTTTTTAAGGCTTCAAGGCATCGTGGATCTTTTTCAATCGCTATGACGTTTGTAGCACCTTCTAGAAATAATGCGCGCGTTAATCCACCTGGACCAGGTCCTATTTCAATAATGGGGCATTCGTTAAGTGGTTTTGCAGTGCGTGCGATACGACGTGTTAAATTGAGATCAAGAATAAAATTCTGCCCAAATTTTTTCTGGGCAGATAATTTATGTTCCGTGATAATTTCCCGTAAGGGGGGCAGTTTTTGAAGTTCATCAATAAACGACATTAGAGCCTAACATCAATATGAGTCGCTTGTTTTAAATCGCGTAAAGAACGACGTGAATACATACCTAATTGCTCATGAATTTTTTCTTCTTTAATCATTTCTTTTTGCTTAGAGGTAATATCTAATGATTCTTTTTTTTCACATAGCATCATAAAAGTAAGACCTTTATCAAGATCAAAAATAGGCGTCACTTGATTAATACCTAATTTCAACAGAGATGATCTAATTTCTTGATTAAATTCAGAAAGCTGAACCCAACGTTCTGGTGGTTGTAATCCACCAACTTCCTTTTGAATGCGTAACATATCGTCTGGATTATTAACTTGACGTCTGTAATGATCAAATTGTCTTTTGACATCGTGTTTTTGACGTTCATCCATTTGAGGATTAAGAGGAATAAAAACTTGACGAATTTTGTAACTCTCATCCTTTTGACTTTCATCAAGCGGATCTAATTTTTCACGAACAAAATAAATATGAAATCCATCTTGTGTTTCAAATGGTTCGGATATTTGTTTTGCTTTTAAAGACAGCAAAGCATTGCCCAATGTTTTAAATTTCGAATGTATAATTGGTTTTGTGAGTTGATCAGGCATAACCCATCCAAGATCACCACCTTGTTCTGCCGTGAAACCTTGTGATAATTCGCGCGCTAAAGCTGAAAATTTAGCACCTTTTTGAAGTTGTTTCACAATATGTTGAGCCGTATTTAATGCATCTTGTTTTTTGGAGGCGTGATCAAAAGCAATAAAAATCTCGTTAAGCAAATAACGCGGTTTTGTTTTGCCAGCATCAAATTTTTTAAGCATCTGATTAATATCATGATCAGAAACAACAATTTGCGGACGAAAACGTGCTGAAATATATTTTACCCATGCGAGATCAGCACGAATCTGGTCTTTTAAAACGCTTTCTCTGATACCTAATTCTTTTGTCAGTTGTAATAAAGCGCCAACAGGTATTTGATTTTGATGTTCGATACGTTCCCAATCCTTTGCAATTTCTTGATCATTAACATCAATTTTATATTTTAAAGATTCACGAAGCTTCAATTTTTCATCAATAAGAGAAGTAAGCACTTGGGATGAAAGTTGTTGACGAAGTTCTTGCGAATCTTCCATACCCGACGTTGCGATTGTAAATAGAAGCCTCTCTTGAAAATCAAGCATTGTGATGGGATCATTACCCACAACAGCAACGATACGTAAACTATCAGCATACACTTGCGAAAATGAAAATATAATAGAAAGTTGGATAAGTATTTTTTTTAAAATTGTCATAAGCTGTCCAGTATTTAAAGTCCTAATGTTTTGAAGCCGATATTAAACCAAAATTTGTGACGGTCAATCTTTTTGTCATGTACAAGATTACGTTTGAATGTAATGCCTGCTGTAAAACACTCATCATCATAAATTAATCCAAGAATATAATTAAGTGTCTTTTTACGCCAAAATTTATTAATTTTTTCATATCCAGCATTGATGTCCTTATGGAGATTTATATTGTGAACTGCTTCAAAAGTAGCCTTAATAAAGGGCGTAATACCTAAATATAAAAAGGGAATAAGTTGATGTGTTCTAGCAAATGGATCATCTTTATTTTTATTTCCACGTAAATGTGTATAGGTAAGTTTAAATTTAAATCTATCGGTATCGATACCAAATCCAACTTCATTTCGCCTTAAACGATTCGTATGTGGATTATACCGGATGCGATTAAAAATTTTGAAAGAATCGATTGGTGTAAAATTAAAAAAACTAACAATATCAGATTTTTTTTTGTCTAAGCCACTACCTTTTCCAAAGTCTTTTGGTTTAGTAATCTGGTATAACTGACCAATCATTGTGTCAAAAATTGATCTAGAATTGTACAAAAATTTGTTTTTAAGTGCATAGTCAATTCGATTTCCACCACTTACTGAATCAAAACCTGCATACAAATTAGGATAAAATAATTTATTTTCTGTAAATTCAAAACCTGCACTATCATCTTGAGGTATTTTTTCTTTATGATGACGTTTATTTTGACCTTTAGGTGCGTTCATAAAACCTAGAATAGGTTCAGAAATAATTGACAATTTGTCCGCTTCTACAATTATAGGATAAGAAGATATTAATGCAAATTCAGAATATAACCGCGATGCATGACCATTAAAATGATTAGATGTTTGAGGAAGTACTCCTCGCATTTGATAATAATCACTTCTTACAGAGGCCATGGAACTAAGTGTAAGTCCTGAAGGAAGAATCATTCGCTTCTCCCATGAAGGACGACATGAAAAAAGCTGACTTTGTGGTCGCACATCTCGTGTTAAATGGCGATAAGTAGTGTCAAAACGCATTGACCCAAATTCATCTAAATCGCGAAACAAATGATATTCAGTAATGGGTAACAAACGTTCAGCTTTTTGAGGATCATCAATTTCACGTAAGCCTTGAATTTTTTGGGCTCGATATGTAAAATAATCATTTTCCCATAAACCATCAACAAAAGCATCGCTTAACAAATAATCTTTTTGTAAAAATGAGTAATTTCGTAAATAAAATTTTTCACTTGTATGATTATAATGAGCACCAAATCTCCAAACATCATTAGGATGAAGATTGATTTTCCAAAATTGATGAGAATCATATTTGTGATTTAAAAGTTTTTTTTCTAATTTATATTTTTCAGAAATTGGGATAATTTTTAAAGCTTCTTCTTTTCCCCTATATCGATCAAATTTTGTATACCCTAAACTTGTTTCCATCGATATTTCACCATAAGGAATAAGCTGACGATAATTATGTTTAATTAATTTACGACCATTTGTTGTAAAAATAGGTGTAAAAAGCATTTCTGCATTATCATTCATTGCCCAATAATAAGGAATATGAAAAGACATACCTATCTTAGTGGATTGGCTATAATAGGGTGTCAAAAAACCTGATTTTCGTTTTGTAGCAGGATCTGGATGTGCAAAATAAGGGGTATACGCGATAGGAACACCTAAAAATTCCATGTAAGCGTCACGGTATGAAATGGTACCATTATTTTCATCATGAACAATTTTACGAGATTTTAATTGCCATAAAGGTGCTTTTTCGGGATGTTCTTTACATAAATTACAAGGTGAATAAACACCTTTTGTAAAAATTTTTGTATTATCTTTTTTGAGCTCTCCAACATTTGCAACAAAACGTACATTTTCACTCATTCGGACTTTTAACGCTTGAACGGTGGCTTCTTTAAAATCTCCCGTTAATTCAATATAATCACCACCATAATAAGTACCATCTTGACGTGTTAAAATGACATTGCCCGAGGCTGTAATAATGTCTTCTTTATGTTGGTATGTAATCTTATCTGCCTTTAAAATTTCTTTTCCTTGTGTAATTTCAACATTACCTTCAGCAATCGTTCGATCAAATGTTTTATCATAGGACATATCATCAGCAAGTAATAAAATGGGGTCATCATTTGATTTTATATCAAGAGCACATAATGTATTGTTTAAACATATAAAATATAATATAAAAAATAATAATTTTTTAATCATTCTATTTTTCTTCCCGATGAATTAACCACGAAAAACTAAATAAAGAGGTTGCAATAGCAGGTGTCCAGGTTGCAATCCAAATAGGTAAAGCACCTGATCCCCCAAGCGAAAAAAAGATTTGATCTAAAATATAGATAAGAAAACCAATACCAACGCCAATAGCAAAACCCCAAAAATTGGTACCAAAGCGTGGAATATAAATCGAAAAAAGAGATCCAAAAATAACTAAGGCAATAAACAAAAGTGGCGTTGACAAAAGACCATTAAATTGAAGTTCATGATCGCGTGTAGGAAAACCATGTGCTTTAAACATTGAAATAAAATGCGGTAAATCCCAAATAGGGATTGAATCAGCAGGCGCTAAAGCATTAATAATTTCATGATGTGTTAATTTTGTAGGAAGTATATAACTAGACTGATATTCAGATTTTTGGCCGTTACCCCATGTTGATACCCATGCATTTTGAATGTTCCACTGACCTTGATCCAATAAAGCTGATTGTCCGTCAATTCTCTTAATTAGTTGATGATTATGATCAAAATCTAAAAAATAGACACGAATCATTGTAAACAAAGGTGGAATCACTTCTGTTGCATGAATAACTTGGTAACCTTGATCAGTTTTAGTATGCAACCAAAATCCATTAGCAGTCATTTCAATAGAGGTTTCTTTGCCTTTAATGACTGTATTTACTAAAAATTCATGATGTTTTTTAAAATTTGATGAAATAGGGTTTAAAACTAAAATTGAAAAAAGGCCATAAATAAAAGCAACAAAAACGCAGGGCATAATAAATTGGCGCAATGAAATGCCAGAAGCACGTGCCATAATAATTTCATGGTGTCGATTTAAAAATGAAATAGATAACATTGCACCAAACAAAACAGAAAAAGGCAATAATAATTCCATAAATTTTGGTAATTGGAGTAAAGATAATTTAAGCTCAAAAAAGAAATCAAGCTTTATTCTACTTAAAGCACGCCTTGTTTGTTCAATTGAATTTATAATGAAAGCAAGACTTGATAAACCTAAAAAAGTTAAAAAAATCCATTTAAAATTATGTTTTGAAATGTAGAAAAAAAGTGTTTTTGACATTACCCCATTCGTCCTCTAGCGATCATGAAGGTTCCAAATAATATTGGTATAATAGGCAAAGCATAAAGCATAGGAATTAAAGGTGGATAATGACTTGCAATATTCTTAAGACCAATACTTAATCCTTCTAAAAGTGCAACAACAAATGCTATAAAAAGTATGCGCATTCCATTGCCACGACGATTGTAATTTCCATAAAATAATATTGTTAAGCCAAGCAGTACGAACGCAAAAATATAAAGAGGACTTGAAAGACGTTGATGTCCCGAAACTAATAATTTTCTATATAATTTATCATCTGGTGAGACGTCCTGTGGGTCCAATAATTCAGGCACCGTTCTTTCTTCAGCTGATCTTTGTTTCCGGGCATTGGGATTGCGCTTCATTTCAATTTCATGTGTGTATGAATCAAATTGCAAACGTTTAAGACCTTGAGATTTTTCTGGATTTTCAATATCAATTTCTTGATGACTACCATTTAAAAGCGTTAATGTTATGTTTTCTGGATAAACATTAAAACGCCCAGTTTCTGCAACATAGGTTGTTTTATGCTGAGGATTACGATCATCTTGAATAACAATACCTTTAAAGTCTTTATTGTTAAGTCTTTTTTTAATAAAGATTGTGAGACCTGGACCTATGATATTAAATTGGTTTTCGCGTAAAAGTGATGCTGATAATGAAGTCGATAATTCATATTGCATTGTTTTAAATAAAGACGTGCTTTGTGGTAAAAAATAAAGACTAATTGTATAACCAATAAAAGTCATAATGCCAGCGACTAAAAAAGCGGGTAGACTCAATTGCAATGGACTTAATCCCGAACTACGCATAGCAATAAGTTCGCGTTCTTGGGATAGCTTTTGATAGGTGTAAAAAATGCTAATGAAACCACCTAAGGGCAGCAAATGATACAATAAAAATGGCAAAAGTAAGGATAAAAATTTAAAAATCGTTATTAATGGAAGTGCTTGGTTAATAACCAGATCTATAAAACGAAGAGATTGAACAAGCCACATCACAGAAGTGAGTACAATGATAGTAAAAAGGGTGGTTTTAGATAATTCCCACAGCATGTATCTTTGTAATTTATTCATAAGCAAGCAATCTCATTTTTTTGCAAAAGGGTTCTTTGGTTTGCGATAATAAAAACGCAAAGGAACACCTTCTAAACCAAATTCTTCTCGTAATCCATTCATTAAATAACGTTCATAAGCAACTGGAAAATCAACATCTTGTGAAATAAAAATTGCAAATGTAGGTGGTCTCATCTTCATTTGCGTCACATATTTTATTTTAAGACGTCTTCCTTTTATTAAAGGCAGACTATGCCCTTCAATCATCATTGTCAACCATCGGTTGAGCTCACCTGTTGGAATTCTTTTATTCCATCTTTCATAAATGGTGAAAGTTGCTTTCATCAATTCTGGTAAATTATCTCCATTAATTCCTGAAATTGGGATAATTGAGACGCCCCTAGCTTGATTAAGTGATTCATCAACTTTGTATTGCACATCACTTAATAATTCACGTTTATTTTTAATGAGATCCCATTTATTAAGCGCAATAACAAGCGCACGACCCTCTTCAATAACATGGCGAGCAATTTGCAAATCTTGCTTGTCCAAAGGTAGTAATGCATCCACCATCAAAATGACAATTTCAGCATATTTGATAGATTCAAGCGTATCCTTTGTTGATAAGGTTTCGAGCGCTTCTGAAATACGCGCCTTTCGTCTAAGACCTGCCGTATCAAAAAGTTTAATGTCTCGACCTTGATAGACCCAATCAATAGCGATAGCATCGCGCGTAATACCCGCTTCAGGTCCTGTCAATAATCTTTCTTCTTTGAGCAATTTATTAATAAAAGTTGATTTACCAGCATTTGGTCTGCCAACAATCGCAAGTTTTAAAGGTCTTTTTTTAGGCTCAATCTCAATTTCTTCGATTTCATCATCATCAAATTCTGAAACTTCTTTTTCAGGCGGCACCTGGATATGTTTTTTAATTTCTGTATAAAGATCGTCCATGCCGATACCATGCTCGGCTGATATCGCGATGGGTTGACCAATCCCTAAACGGAAAGCATCATATAAACCTTCTTGACCTTTACGGCCCTCACATTTATTGGCAAGCAAAATAATAGGTTTAGGTGTTCTGCGTAAAAGACGTGCAAAAAATGTGTCATTGGGCGTAATGCCTGAGATTGCATCGACAACAAAAAGTAATAAATCTGCACCTTCAATTGCTTTAAGGGTTTGCTCCGTCATGCGACCTTGAAGATCAGAATCAGGCGTATGATCAAGACCTGCCGTATCCATAAGAATAAATTCAAGATCAGCAATAGAACCTAATTCTTCCTGACGATCACGTGTAACACCAGGTTCATCATAAACAAGTGCCGCTTTTTTACCGACAAGACGATTGAATAAAGTGGACTTCCCAACATTAGGGCGACCAATAATAGCAAGACGAAGCATTCAAAACCTATTTAAGTGCGTATAATTTGCCGCTTTCGGCCAAAAGATACATTGTTTTTCCAGCTATAACGGGCGGCATCTGAAAATTTTCTTTAAAATGTATAGAATCTATTATTTTCCCTGTAACAGGTGAAAAAGAAACAAGATTGCCTAAGCTATTTGTTAGATAAAGTTTATTTTGGGCCAAAATAGGACCTGCCCAAGTAATAGCAGGTGAGGATTTTGATAGGGTTTTTTGAAGTGGTTCAATCCAAACAATTTGACCTGTTTCTTTTTTTAGACAGAGTAATTGGTGTTCGTTGGTCACAACAAAAACAACGTCTTTATGGACCAAAGGTGTATATAACCCACCAATATGTTTTTCCCATATTTGTTCGCCCGTTTTGGCGTTAAGGGCAAACATACGATTGCCATGGCCAATGACGAAAACCATTTGATGGTCAATGACTGGATTGCCTTTGATTGTTGAAATACTTGATACAGAATCTGTTCTGCGTAAAGACGTTAAGGCATCCCCCCATAAAGGATGACCTGATTCAACTTTGATACCAACGACTTCACCGGATGAAAAAGGCGCAACGACAAGATCATTCATAATCGCAGGGCTAGCACCGCCTAATAGACCTGCATATTCGGTCATCCCTGCATGAGTCCACAAAACCTCGCCTTTTTCTTGCGAAAGAGCAAATAATGTATTGTCGATCGTTACAACAAAAACACGACCATCGCTTACACTTGGTGCTGAGCGAATAGGTGCTGAAACGTCTTGGTGCCAAATTTCTTTGCCCGTTTGAGCATCAAGCGCAATGATTTGCGCAAATCCAGTTGCAACAAAAATTTTTTGGGTGTCATAAGCAAGTCCTCCATTGGCAATTGGAGATTCTTCTTTTGAAGGCTTAGAATTGAAATGCCACAATAAAGCACCATTATCAGTACGTAAGGCAGAAACTTTTCCATAAGAATCAAGTGTGTATATTTTGTTTTCTGAAATAATTGGCAAAGAGAGTAATTTACAATTGTGTTGAGACCCAGCGCCTATATCTTTTTTCCAAGCGACAGATAAAGCTGAAGCAAGTTCAAAATGAGGCAGCAAATGAGATGCAACCATCCCGCTTTGTGTCCATTCACGCGTCAGAACAGGTTCAGAAATTTCTACCTTATAATCCTCAAGAGATTCATCTACCTTAAGATTTTCACTTGTTTTAAGAATAGCCAGTCGGTCACCCGGTAAAGGTGGATCATTATGCGAACAAGCAGATAATACGAAAAGTGGCCCTGCAAACAACACGAGCGTTTTAAAGGCAAAAACAAAAGAACGGCTCATTAATATAATCCATAATCAAATTTATTTTGTAACTGTCATCTTTATGACCACGTTCAGTATAAAATCTATCCAGAATGCATTATCTGATTGGTGTTCATGTATTAAACATTTCACGCCAATTTTAGACCTTTCTAAACGCTGCTAAAATTCGATCAGTTAGTCCAAGGGTCTGTGTAGTCACATATTACAACATTAACCTATCTATTGCATTTGTAAGCTTACTTGTCAAATTGTGTTAATATTTCACCAGCACGGGCGCGTATAGCGTGGGGCGCCTGCGCATCTTCAACAATTGCCGTTAAATATGTTTTGGCTTTTTCAAGATTGTTCGCCTTTTGCGCAGCTAAAGCTGCTAGCTCAAGTGCTGAAAAACGCCATGAAGATTTTTCATGTAATAAGGGTTCTATCATTTTTTCAAGACTTGCACCATCTAACGTATCAATTTGAAGATAAACCAACATTAATTGGGCATAATCTTTAAACAAAGGATCAATTTTAGCATCTTTTGACAATGAATCATAAAGCTCTATAGCCTTTAGTTTGTCGCTATTCGCTTTAATCGACGCTTCTTTTAAGCGTGCAAGTAAGGCATAACCTTCTGACCCTTTTTGCTTAAGCGCCGTTAAGGCAGCTTCTGCTTCTAAAGATTTACCGTCTTTTGCAAGATCTAAAGCATGCGCAAAATCAAGACCATCTTTTTCTTGTTGATGCTGATTCCATGTAACCCAAGCGCCATAACCGCCCGCAAGAATAAGAATCGCAATAATTGAATTTAATATTATTTTTTGGTTTTTTTTCCAAAATTGGACCATTTTATCCTGGGCGACATCTTGGTCAATTTCTCTAAAAATATCATTATCGCTCATCTGCTCATCCTTATTTATGCTCGTATTCTTTTGCTTTGACCGCTTTATACGATGATACTCTACGCGGTTTTTAGTTTAAAAGCCAGTATTTCTTGAGTGTATTATTTCCATTTTATAGAACAACCCATACTTGGAAATTGTTCAATTGGAGCTTGATTGAAAGTTGAGATTTCAACCATAGCATCAAATAAATCTCTTTTAGCTTCAGGGATAGCTTCTCTGCGCGATGCATCAAGTCGTCCTCTGTAACGTAGGATATTTTGTTGATCAAATCCATAAAATTCAGGTGTACAGACTGCATCATAAGCTTTTGCAACTTCTTGTGTTTCATCTAATAAATATGGAAATGTAAAATCATATAAACGTGCAAATTGCTTCATGTTTTCAAAATTATCGTCCGGGTAAGTAATATAATCATTAGACATAATTGCTACAGACTTTACACCATAAGCATCTAATTCTTTAACATCCCGCACGATGCGGTCAATGATTGCTTTAACATAAGGACAGTGATTGCAAATAAACATGATGAGCGTTCCTTTTTCACCTTGAATATCACGCAATGTATAAAAACGATCATCTACTCCTTTTAATTTAAAATCAATTGCTAGAAAATTATGTTGGGCAGAAGGTGTTGTTAAAGCAGCCATTTTATACTCCGTTACTGATAGTGCATTTGCTTATATGGTTATGTTTTTGATGACGAGATATTTTTAATATCCAAAGGTAGGTTTTTTGTTTTACTTTTCGAAAAATCAACATTTGTTGCCTTTAAATTATTAAGAATAGCATTATCCAGAATAGCATCTTCCATATTACAATCTTGCATTTTAGCCCCTGTTAAATTGCATTTGATTAAATTAGCTTTTTGAAAGGTTGTTGCCCATTTTTTACCTGTTTTTTGACCCGTATTGTCATGAATATCAATAATACCCATGATTGATTCGGATAAATTTGCATTATCCAATAATGCGTTTACAAAAATTGTGCCGGATAAATTTGAATGCGATAAATTAGCACCTTGTAATTCAGCATTTGTAAAATCAACCATCATGAGATTAGCATAAGAGAAATTAGCGCCTGCTAATTTTGTGTTTCTAAAATTTGAACCACTTAAATTGGCCTTAGAAAAATTTATGAAACTTAAATCTTGATTATTAAGACTTGCGCGCTGCCCAGATTTTCCGTTTGATTTTATCCATTCATAATGTGCATTGAGAATATCTTGTGTTTTAATAGGAAGTGATGCTTGTTCCCGGTTTAAAATTGTATTTTTAACATAAGCTACTGATAAATCGACATGATCAATTTTAGCGCCACGTAAATCAGCATCTTTTAAATTTGCTTGAAACAATATTGTCTCATTTAAATTTGCGCCTTGAAGAGAACAATGCGTTAAATTAGCATGTGACAAATTAGTGTGATCTAAATTTGCATTGTTAAGATTTGCATCTTTAAGATTTGAATGACTTAGGTTTGTACCTGAAAGCATAGCGGATTCTAGATTTGCACCTTCAAGGCTTGAATTACTTAGGTCAGCACCTGTTAAATTTGCATTATGCAAATTAACATCATTAAGTTGTGTATCACTTAAATCTGCTGTGCGAAATTCATCTTTATTTTTGTATTCATATGAAAAAAGAGTTCCACCACGCAAATCAACTTCTTTCATGTTTGCACCATTTAATATGGCACCTTTTATACTTGCGCCCCTTAAATCTGTGCGTACAAGTTGAGCTTTTCCAAGATTAGCCTTATCTAGAGTTGCGCAAAACAAATCAGCATGCGATAGATCAGCGCCGCTTAGATTGGCATTTGTTAGATTTACGCCCGTTAATTTTGCTGATTTAAGATTCTTTTCACTTAAATTAAGACCTGCCAGATTGACACCGCTTAGATTCGCTTTAATCCCACCAGGGATATGCTTTAACCATTTAGCGTGATTTTCAAGGATCGGTATTAATTCATGTTGAAGCATTTGTTTAAATTCTTTTTAAGTTGCATTGATAATAGTTTAAATTAAAAAAAAGAAGTTATCAAACAACGAAATTAGGTAGGTAGGCTGCTATATGTCCACAAAAATCATTAAAAACAATGCATCAATAGATCAAAATTTTTTTCAAAGTCAGGGAGACATGCTTAATTTTATGAGCCATGAATTGCGTACACCACTTAATGCGATTTTAGGATATGCAGAGCTTATCGAGAAAGAAGTTCATGGCCCCATTCAGCCCACAATTTACAAAGAATATATTGAAGCTATTAAGATTGGAGGCGATCATTTGTTAGCACTTGTAAACGATATACTTGATTATTCAAAGCTTCATGCTGGTAAAATGACCCTATATGAGCAACAAATTGATTTATCTTATCTTTTATCTTCTTGTGTAAAATTATTTAATGCTTTAGCAAAAAACAAAGATATTACCATCTCATTGGAATTAGAAGAAAAAATGCCTCTTTTTTTTGCTGATGAGCGTATTATAAACCAAATCATTATGAATTTATTATCAAATGCCATTAAATACACCCCCCCTAAAGGATTTGTGCAATTGTCTGCGTCTACAATTGATGGAAAAATTGTAATAAATATTGAAGATTCTGGCATTGGCATGAAATTTGAAGAAATAATACTTGCTTTGGAGCCCTTTGGTCAAATTAATACAATAGAAAATAAAGATATTAAAGGAACAGGGTTAGGGCTGCCACTTGTTAAAGCTTTAACAGAATTACACGAAGGTATTTTAGAGGTAGACAGTCAGGAAAATGTAGGTACTAAATTTACATTAATTTTCCCGACGCATAGAACGATCCACCTCAAAATCTAAGGCATCTTCTAAATTGCGAACATTTTCCAATTCTAGCGCATTTACCAATTTTTTAGCTTTTTGTTCTTGGAAGGTGATATACAGACCACTCACAATAATAATAGCGCCTCCTACCCATTCGTTCATACCAGGAATTTCGTTCCAAAAAAGCCAACCAAAGAAAACGGCCCACAATATGCCGACATAGCCAAAAGGCGCAATAACGGAAAGTTTTTGCTGACTAAAGGCTTTGGTGAATAAAATTTGACCAACGCCGCCACAAAGCCCAACATTGATCATACACATAAGATCAAACCAATTGGGGGTTTTCCAACTAAAAGGTAACATTATAGCTGATACGATTGTGCATAAAGCAAGAAAATAAAAAACAATTGAGCCTGAGGATTCTGTTGTGCTCAATTGTCGAATTTGGATACCACCAAGGGCATAAAAGAAACTGCCAAAAAGAGCGATAAGTGACGCTAATTGAAATGTTTCACTGCCAGGCTGAACAATAAAAAGTACGCCTAAAAAACCACCGATAACGGCCATCCAGCGCGTAAAATTAACACGCTCTTGAAGCATGAAAACAGATAGGATCGTTATAAAAATAGGTGCCGCAAATTCAATAGCATACATACTCGCAAGGGGGATATTTGCAAGTGCATAGACAAAACAATACGTCGCAAAAATACTAATCATGCCTCTATAAAAATGGAAACCGAGTCTTTTTGTTTTTAACGTATGAAGTTGACTTGATTTTTTAAGATAAAAATATAAAGGAATAAAACTAAAAATACTTCTGAAAAATAAAATTTGTGGATAAGAATAAAGAGGTGCTACATGTTTTGTAAAAGCGTCCATAACAGCAAGCATAGACACTGCAGTAATAATATAAAAAATACCCCATAACGGGTTTTCGTTTTTGGGATTTACTTGAGACATTTTATTGTTACTGCTTCTTTCTAATTTTTTATATATATAAAACTTTATACATTGAATTCAAGAAAAACTCAAGCAATAAAAAAATATATATTTGATTTAAGATATTTTTTGAAAAGGAAATTGTAACTGCAACAAAAAATATTTAAAATCTGATGATTATAACTAATGTTTCTTGTTGCTTTTTAAATAGTAACGTGCCTAGAGGAAATATTAGGTCGCGTTAAGCCGCTCAACTAACGCCTCTGCTTAAGTCTTGCGACTTGTTCCTGGTATTTGTGTACAAATCACGACATATGATTTGATCGTGAATTTCCAATAGTTCTTAATCTATAAAAAATAAATTAATCTGACCAGCATTTTTGCCGAAGGAAAATTTATGAATGAGTTTATTTTCATTAAATTGGTAAAGTTTTACGCTTTTTCGTGTTAGAAAATAAACATTTTTATTGTCAGGTGTAAAAATAATTTTTTCTGCTGGATTTTTAACGACGTTTTGTCTTAAATTTCTTGTTTTTTTATTAATAATTACATTTTTGTCTTGCTCTCCTCTATGAGATAGAAAAACAATATCAGGCGTTTCAGAAACCACTAAGAAACCCTTTTTAAGATCTTTAACTTTTTGGGTTGTTAAATCAAAATGCACATAATAATCATTTGCTTGCAAGAAAATAGTATTATCTAAAAGTACGGCGATTATTTTACTAAAACTATAATCGTTAAATATATAAAGTTCGTGCAATGTATTGTTTTTTTCAAAATCAATTAAGTATAATTTTTTTGAGGTTAAGAAATAAAATTTATTATTTTCGGCGTTGAAAGAAGATATAAGCTTTTCTTGAAAAGGTATTTGATCAATTATCGTGAATTGAGGTGTGGGTTCTGTTGAAAGTCGAAGTAAGATGAGTTGAAAAGTTTTATTGTCTTGGACAATAAATATATCCTTTTGCGCCAGATAAGACACGAACTCGACATCCATACCAATGTTAGATTTCAGAAACGCATTCGTATTTGCTGCATAGATGCTAAATTCGGTTCTATTTGGCGCAAGAAAGATCAACTTTTGACTGGGTGTATGATAAAAGGCTTTCAATGTATCAAGCTTGAAGCCAAATTTTTGCTTTATCTTCCCTGTTTCCCAATCTTGTAGTGCAATTTGTGTTTCTTTTGCACCAAAATAAGTTACAAGAGCATTCTTCCCATAAAGGAAAGACGTCGTAAAAACAAAACAAAATAAACTCAATACAATACGCATGTTACCCTCACTTTAATGTTTGCGACCACCGCCGCCACCACGATGATGACTGCCACCTTTATTGTGATGATTCCCCTTATAGTGGTTACCGCCATGACGTTTATCTACACGCTGATTACCACCATGATGGTGATACCTTTTATCCCCACCAAAGAATGGAAACAAGGTAACGCCTAAATCATATTCGACATCACATTGTTCTGGGTTTCGTAATCTAAAATCATAATGCCTACAGGGATCTCCATATACAAAAGTTGCGGCAGGAATTATTCTTGTATTTGTATCTGTTCTTATTTCAGTAGACCCAACGTTCATAAAGCCAAACACAACAACAACTGAAAGTAGTATTTTTTTACACATTTTTTTCTCCTCCGTTTAGCTTAATGGCGTCGATGATGACGCTTAAAATGGCGGTTTCCAAAACGGTTATGTCTTAAATTGTAATGTCTCGAATAATGATGTCCGTAACGCCACAATGGGCGAGAATTATAATTATAATGAGGTCTGTGATGCCGATAGTGATGTCTATATTGTGGAAAAGGTACGATATAATCATAATAGGAATAATTATATCTTTGTCCGCATGTTCTTGGGTGTGTCACACGATAATCATAAAATTCACAAGGATGATTAACGTAGTAATATGCAATAGGTGTAGGTCTAACGATCATTGATTCCGTATATAGTAATCGTTCTGCTTTACTCTCATTGAATCCTAAAAAAAATAAAGTCAGAAAAGCTAAAACAAATTTATAATTTAATATTTTCATTGTCTTCCTCCTTGATTATTCTTATGCAGAAATTGAATTTAATTTACAAGCCATTCACTATATTTAGTGACCACGTAATTTGTTTGGCTTAAAGCTAGGTTTAATGGCAGTCATGGGTTTTGGCGTTATTGTAAGTTTTGCTTTAACCTTAGTAGACCAAGTCTCCATCATTGATTTTAACGTAGGTTCTAATTTAGGAATCGGCTTAATAGAAGTCGGTGTGTTTTTATGTGAATGTTTCATAATATTTCTCCCTCCGTTTAGTATTAAAAAAAATTGAACAATTGACAGATTTTAAGAACTTAATAGACACTTACTTATAATTCTGCCCTCACCCAAAAATGAGCCCCTCTTTATTAGAGAGGGGCTCCATTCTAGGTTTTAGCATTTTACACCAGGTTTACATGGTGCTTTTGCTGCTGGCGCAGGAGGTCTTGCAACAGGCGCAGGTCTGGGCGCAGGTGCAGGTCTTGCAACAGGTTTAGGTGCAGGTGCTGGTGCTTTTGCAACAGGTCTAGGCGCTGGTGCTGGTGCTTTTGCAACAGGCTTAGGTGCAGGCGCTGGTGCTTTTGCAACAGGTTTAGGCGCTGGTGCTTTTGCAATAGGTGCAACAGGCTTAGGCGCTGGTGCTTTTGCAATAGGTGCAACAGGCTTAGGTGCTGGTGCTTTTGCAACAGGTTTAGGCGCTGGTGCTGGTTTAACTGCACTTGGTGTAGCAGATTTACCAGGTGCTTTAAACAAGGTTGCGGTATCAGGTTTAACAGGCGTTGGGGCTGATTTTACAGCTCCTGGTGCAGTAGGTTTGCCTGGAACAGGTGCAGGTTTAACAGCACTTGGTACAGCAGTTTTGCCTGGAACAGGTGCAGGCTTTACAGCACTTGGTGCTGCAGGTTTACCTGGAACAGGTGCAGGTTTTACAGCACTTGGTGCTGCAGGTTTGCCTGGAACAGGTGCAGGTTTTACAGCTCCTGGTGCTGCAGGTTTCCCTGGAACAGGTGCAGGTTTAACTGCACTTGGTGCTGCAGGTTTGCCTGGAACAGGCGCTGGTTTAACTGCACTTGGTGTAACAGGTTTACCAGGTGTTTTAAACAAAGTTGCGGTATCGGGTTTAGCAGGCGTTGGCACTGGCTTAACGGCGCCAGGCACTGCAGGTTTGCCTGTAACAGGTGCAGCTTTCACAGCCCCTGGTATTGCAGGTTTACCGGGCTCTGGTTTAACGGCGCCAGGTGCTGCAGGTTTACCGGGTTCTGGTTTCACAGCGCCTGGTGCTGCAGGTTTACCTGGCTCTGGTTTCACAGCACCTGGTATTGCAGGTTTACCTGGTTCTGGTTTCACAGCGCCTGGAGCTGCAGATTTACCTGGTTCTGGTTTCACAGCGCCTGGTATCGCAGGTTTACCGAGTTCTGGTTTCACAGCGCCTGGTATTGCAGGTTTACCGGGTTCTGGTTTTACAGCGCCGGGTATCGCGGGTTTACCGAGTTCTGGTTTTACAGCCCCTGGTATTACAGGTTTGCCGGGTTCTGATTTAACTTCTCCTGGCGCTGCAGGTTTGCCGAGTTCTGGTTTAACTGCTCCTGGTATTACAGGTTTGCCGGGTTCTGGTTTCACAGCCCCTGGTATTGCTGGTTTAGTATCTTTTCCAGGAAGTGTAGCCTTATCAACGGGTTTTGTATCTTTTCCTGGCGTTGGTTTTACACCGGGAAATAAAGTTGTAGTCTCAGGTTTTGCAATTTTGCCAGGTATTGCTGCTTTATCAATAGGTTTACCATCTTTTCCAAGAGGGATCGCTTTATCGATAGGCTTACCGTCTTTTCCAAGAATAGGTTTACCGTCTTTTCCAAGAGGGATCGCTTTATCGATAGGCTTACCGTCTTTTCCAAGAGGGATCGCTTTATCGATAGGCTTACCGTCTTTTCCAAGAATAGGTTTACCGTCTTTTC
>JAUYSY010000130.1 GCA_030696155.1 Alphaproteobacteria bacterium
TTATTCAATTTGATGCACATTCTGATACGCTTGATATTTTTTTTGGTTCAAAATACACCCATGGCACAGGTTTTAGGCGTGCGATTGAAGAAAACTTGTTGGATCCGAAACGCATGGTTCAAATTGGGATTAGGGGCGCTATATATGATGAAGATGATTATAAATTTGCCCGCGATGTAGGCGTTAGAATTATTACGATCGAAGAATTCTATGATTTAGGCATTGAAAAAGTTATCGCAATCACGCGCGAAATTATTGGGGATAAACCTGCTTATCTTAGTTTTGATGTTGATGGTTTAGATCCTGTTTATGCACCAGGGACCGGAACACCTGAAATTGGTGGTATGACAAGTTTTGAAGCACAACGTGTTCTTCGTGGCTTTGAAGGGCTTCATTTTATTGGTGGTGATGTCGTTGAAGTGTCGCCCCCCTTTGATCCAACGGGCAATACAGCGTTGGTTGCGGCGACTTTGATGTTTGAAATATTATGCCTAATTGCAAAATCGCATGAAATGCGTAAAACTTAGGTATTAAGAGAAAAATTGGGGGATCCTATACCCATACTATTTCAAAATGTGGGTAGGAAGATGAGTGGTGAAGCACACGGAGTGTACCTTTTGTACATGGGTATGCTGAGTCCTGAAATCTGACGCCCTCCACAGTTGGAAAGAGTATGGGTATATGCAAATTCAAACACCTTATCTATTGTTTTTAGGCGACGCACAAGATTTGTTATCCGCTAAAACAGCTTTTGGTATTGCCTATTGGAGGCCAGAAAAATGTATGGGGCAATTGCGCCTTCCTGGTTGCAAAGTTGATCTAAAAATACAAGATTTATCTTTGGAAGAAGCTTTTCAAAAAGGTGCAAAAACGCTGATTATTGGTGTTGCTAATCGTGGCGGCATTATTAGTCCTGAGTGGATCCCCATACTTCAAAAAGCATTAGTTCTTGGTTATGATCTAGCATCAGGTCTGCATCAGCGCTTAAATGATATTGTTGAATTAAAAGAAACGGCGCAGCTTCATAAAAGATTTTTGTTTGATGTGCGTCATCCTCAGGAAGATTTTCAGGTTGCAACAGGTCTTAAAAGAACAGGTAAAAGATTGTTAACAGTTGGAACGGATTGTTCAGTTGGCAAAATGTTCACATCTTTGGCGCTCGCGCGTGATATGAAGGAAAAAGGTTTTAGTGTCGATTTTAGAGCCACTGGTCAAACAGGTATCTTTATCGCGAGTTCGGGCGTTTCTATTGATGCCGTTATTTCTGATTTTGTGGCAGGTGCTACCGAGACATTAAGCCCTAATAATCAAGAAAATCATTGGGATATTATTGAAGGGCAGGGCTCTTTATTCCACCCGTCTTTTGCAGCTGTTACTTTAGGCCTCATTCATGGGTCTCAACCGGATGCGATTATTATGTGTCACGAACCTAATCGTCCACATATGCGCGGTCTTCCACATTTTATGTTGCCCAGTATTGAAGAATGTATCGATCTGAACTTAAAAGCGGCTCGTCTTACAAATCCAAATGTAGAATGCGTTGGTATTTCTTTTAACACATCTTTAATGCCTGTATCAGAGCGTCTATCTTTTTTAGAAAATATGGAGAAGAAATATAATTATCCATGTATAGATCCAACGATTGATACGATGTCGATTGTTGATCGATTGAAACAATCTTATAAAGTGGCGTGTTAATGATGATTTTGGCTTATGCGGAATCTTGGCCAATTCGAGGAAAGTTTACAATTTCGCGTGGTTCTAAAACAAGTGCTGAGGTGATTGTTGTCGAATGTCATAAAAATGGACAAAAAATTGGCTGGGGTGAGGCTGTTCCTTATAATCATTATGGTGAATCAATAGCGCAAAGTTTACAACAAATTGAAAAAATTAAAGATAAAATTCAAAATAGATTAACGAGAGCAGAATTAATCAGTCTTATGCCACAAGGTGCTGCACGCAATGCTATTGATTGTGCTTTATGGGATTTAGAATCCAAAGAAAAAAATATGCCTGTATGGCGTCTTGCGGGACTTCCAGAACCAAAACCTATGATTACAGCTTATACAATAAGTTATAAATCGTCTATTGAGATGGGGCAGGACGCTGCAATGCACGCGCATCGACCTTTGCTTAAAATAAAACTTTCTAAAGAAGATGATTTAGAACGTATTGAAAATGTGCATAAAAATGCACCTAATAGTAAAATAATTGTCGATGCTAATGAAGCTTGGACGTTAGAAATTCTTGAAAGATTAGCTCCTAAACTAACAGATTTAAATGTTGTGTTGATTGAACAGCCTTTGCCAGCAGATCAAGACAATGATCTTATTGGTAAAGCATTTCAAGTGCCGCTTTGTGCTGATGAGTCTTGTCGTAAAATTGAGGATCTGACTGATTTAGCTAAAAAATATCAATATATTAATATTAAGCTCGATAAAACCGGTGGCTTAACACATGCTATTGATTTTGTTAAAGAGGCGCAAAGATTAAACTTAAAAATAATGATTGGTTGTATGGTTGCAACTTCATTATCAATGGCACCCTCTATGCTTTTGGGTGCTTATGCTGATTTTATAGATCTTGATGGACCGCTTTTACTAGAAAAAGATCGTGAGAATGCTATTTATTTTGATCATAGCTTGATGTATCCGTCAGCAATATGGGGATGATGTAGTGTTTTCTAAAAACAATCGTACCAAAAACGAACTCTAGGCAATGTCTTTGGATTGTAAAAATAATATAATAATAACTCAAAAAACATTACAAGCCTCCTACGTCCCGCGGCTTGTCCGCGGGATCCATGGTGCAGAAGTAATGACGATCAATTAAGAATAAAGCCTTTTTAGACGTTTTCTGGATCCCGCGATCAAGTCGCGGGACGTAGGAAGGGAGAGGCGTACTTATAGGTAATAATATAGCCAATAAAGATTAAAACTATATTTTTTATTTACAAAAAACAAATATCAATATATACTGTATTTATTATTTTATTTTTTAAAAAGGAATTACAATGCTTAAGAAAATGATTCTTTCTTTATGTCTGTCGTTTAATTTATTTTCTCTTCACGCCGCCCAACCAACATTAGAGGAAGTACAAAATAGTGACACTTTGGTTCAAGCAATCAAATCTGTTGGAGGCCTTAGTGCGAATGGTACTCAAAATTCAGCAATGATGTCTTCGGCCCTTGATTTTATGCAAGAATGCGCTACAAATTTTTACTGTAATAAAGTTGAAGGTTTCTCGAGTTCTGAACGTCTAGGCGCAAATGTGATGTCTAATGTTGGCTCAGAAGAAAGATTTAGCGCATGCCCAGGCAGTACACATGCTGAAATTATTGGTGGTTGTACAGCGTTGAATGCTCAAGAAGCATCAAGAATAATTGTACAACAATGGGTGGGCAATAGCAGTATCATGAAACATCATGATTATTATGCTTATGCTCTTGTTGGAACAGATAAAATTCCTGGTTTTGCAGGACGTCAATGGTTTGCTATTGGTCTTTTTTCAGACGGTATTTTTGCTTATGAACCCCAGGCATTTGGTGTAGACGCTCAGCTGGTAGATGATCCAGACCATAATAATGATCTTTTAGTTCAAGCAGTCAAAGCTATTGGAGGCCTTAGCGCTAGGGGTGCTCAAAACGTCAATATGATGAAAATCGCAACTGATTTTGCACAAGAATGTGCGACAAATTTTTACTTTAATAAAGTTATAGGTCAACCAAGCTCTGCACGTTTAGGCAATGATATGATATCACATGTAGGTTTTGAGGAACGTGCTCAATCTTTTCCAGGCAGAAGAAAAGAAGAAATTCTTGCGACTTGTACAGCACTTACAGCAGAGCAAGCAGCAACTCAGCTCGCTAATCAATGGTTTAATAGTCCTGGACATAAAGCGAGCATGATGCCTTCTCATCATTATTATGCGTATGTTCTTGTTAGAACTGATAAAATCGAAGGTTTTGCGGGTTATCAATGGTTTGCTGTTGGACTTTTTGCTGACAATTAATTAGTCCTCTTTTGATACGCTAAAAATACGGCCTCAATGTTTCATTGGGGCTATATTCTTTAGAAACCCAAAATATTAAACAATCCTATCCATAAAAAAATTTTATAAAATATTCTCACCTGAATGGTCACAACAATCCAAAACAATGAAGCTGAACATCACGAAGGTACTAGCGTAATTTTATTCT
>JAUYSY010000131.1 GCA_030696155.1 Alphaproteobacteria bacterium
CGATAATTAGTAAAGAATGGCGTATGACGACCACCTTCTTCTTTGCTCAGAATATAAGCTTCGCAAGTGAATTTTGTATGAGGATTAATTGTACCTGGTTTTGCTAAAACTTGACCACGTTCAACATCTTCACGTTTTGTACCACGAAGCAATGCACCGATATTGTCGCCTGCTTGACCTTGATCAAGAAGCTTACGGAACATTTCAACGCCAGTGACGATTGTTTTTTGTGTTGGTTTAACGCCAACAATTTCCATTTCTTCGCCGACTTTAACAACGCCGCGTTCTACACGACCTGTAATAACTGTTCCACGACCTGAAATCGAGAAAACGTCTTCAATAGGCATCAAGAAAGGTTTGTCAATAGCACGTTGAGGTGTTGGGATATAAGAATCAACAGCTTCCATCAATTTTTGAACAGCAATTTTGCCACTTTCTTTACCGTCTAAGGCTTCAAGCGCTGAGCCACGAATAATAGGAATATCATCGCCTGGGAAATCATACTTAGAGAGTAATTCACGAATTTCGAGTTCAACAAGATCAAGAAGTTCTGGATCATCAACCTGATCAACTTTATTCATGAACACAACGATCGCAGGCACACCAACTTGACGCGCAAGAAGAATATGTTCACGTGTTTGTGGCATAGGACCATCGGCTGCAGACACAACAAGAATTGCACCATCCATTTGGGCAGCGCCCGTGATCATGTTCTTAACATAATCGGCGTGTCCAGGACAATCAACGTGTGCATAGTGACGGTTTGCAGTTTCATATTCAACATGGGCTGTTGAAATCGTGATACCACGTGCACGTTCTTCAGGGGCTTTATCGATTTGATCATAAGCTGTGAAAACGGCACCACCTGTTTCAGCCAATACTTTCGTAATAGCTGCTGTCAATGATGTTTTACCATGATCAACGTGACCGATTGTACCAATGTTACAATGCGGTTTATTCCGTTCAAATTTTACTTTTGCCATTTTATAACTCCAATTACGTCAGTTTATTTTTTAGAAATTTCATCAGCCATATGCTGCGGCACAGGACTATAATGATCAAATTGCATTGTATATTGAGCACGACCCTGAGACATCGAACGAAGATTATTTACATAACCAAACATTGACGACAAAGGCACCATTGCATTCACAACACGTGCATTACCACGGGAATCCATGCCTGTTACTTGACCACGACGTGAATTCAAGTCACCAATAACATCACCCATATAATCTTCAGGCGTAATAACTTCTACATTCATGATTGGCTCTAAAAGACAGGGACCTGCCTTTGCCAAACCTTCACGATAAGCAGCTTTTGCAGCAATTTCGAAAGCAAGTGTACTTGAATCGACATCGTGATATGCGCCGTCAATCAAGGTTGCTTTAAAATCAATCATTGGATAACCAGCGACAACACCTGTATCTTTTGCAGCATCCAAACCTTTTTCAACGCCTGGAATATATTCACGCGGTACAGAACCACCAACAATCGCTGATTTAAATTCGTAACCTTGACCAGCTTCAACCGGTTCAAAACGAATCTTAACGCGCGCAAATTGACCAGCACCACCTGATTGTTTTTTGTGTGTATAATCGTATTCGATTGTTTTAGTAATCGTTTCACGATAGGCAACTTGAGGTGCACCCACATTAGCTTCAACTTTAAATTCGCGACGCATACGATCAACGATAATCTCAAGATGAAGTTCGCCCATTCCTTTAATAATCGTTTGACCACTTTCATGATCAACGCTTACTCTAAAAGATGGATCTTCTTCTGCAAGACGCCCTAAAGCAACTGACATTTTTTCTTGGTCAGCCTTCGTTTTAGGTTCAACAGCAACTTCAATAACAGGTGCTGGGAATTCCATTCTTTCAAGAATAATCGGTTTATTCACATCGCAAAGTGTATCACCTGTTGTTGTTCCCTTAAGCCCAGGAATCGCAACGATGTCACCCGTAGAAGCCCATTTAATATCTTCACGTTCATTTGCATGCATAAGCATCATACGACCAATACGAATCTTTTCATCCTTAATCGAATTAAGGATTTGCGCGCCACTCTCAAGAACACCTGAATAAATACGCACAAAAGTTAAAGAACCAACAAATGGATCGGTTGCAATTTTAAAAGCAAGGCCTGAAAAAGGCTCATCATCTTTTGCTTTACGAATTTCCGGTTCTTCCGTTCTTGGATGAATACCTTCAACAGGTGGCACATCAAGAGGACAAGGAAGATAATCGATAACAGCATCGAGAAGTGGTTGAACACCCTTGTTTTTAAAGGCAGAACCGCAAACGATTGGCACAAAAACCGCACCCAATGTTCCTTTACGGATACATGCTTTTAATGTTGCTTCGTCAGGTTCAACACCGTCTAAATACTTAGCAAGCGCTTCATCATCAAGCTCAACAGCCATCTCGACAAGGCGTGCACGGTAATCAGCCGCTTTTTCTTTATATTCTTCAGGAATATCAAGATATTCAAATTTCGCGCCTAGGCTTTCATCTTTCCAGACGATTGCTTGCATTTTGATAAGATCTATAATACCCACGAAATTTTCTTCAGCACCATAAGGCAATTGAAGAATCATTGGCTTTGCACCTAAACGATCAACAATCATATCGACAGTGCGATAGAAATTGGCGCCAGTTCTATCCATTTTATTAATGAAACAGATACGTGGCACTTTATAACGATCAGCTTGACGCCAAACAGTCTCAGTTTGAGGCTCAACACCTGCAACAGAGTCAAATACAGCAACAGAACCATCTAGAACGCGTAAGGAACGAAGAACCTCAATCGTAAAATCAATGTGACCTGGTGTATCAATAATATTAATACGGTGATCATCCCAGAAACAAGTTGTCGCAGCAGACGTAATCGTGATGCCACGTTCTTGTTCTTGGACCATCCAGTCCATTGTAGCGGCGCCTTCATGGACTTCGCCAATTTTATAAGAGCGACCTGTATAATACAGAATACGTTCTGTCGTAGTTGTTTTACCAGCGTCAATATGGGCCATAATCCCAATATTGCGATAACGTTCTAATGGTGTTGTGCGTGACATAGTTCCCTACCAACGATAATGCGAGAATGCTTTATTAGCTTCGGCCATTTTATGTGTATCTTCACGTTTTTTGACAGCCGCGCCACGATTATTCATAGCTTCTAAAAACTCAGCACTAAGACGTGCTTCCATAGTTTTTTCTGAACGCTTACGCGCTGTAGAAATAAGCCAGCGAATAGCCAATGCTTGCGAACGTTCTTGACGAACTTCCATAGGCACTTGGTATGTTGCACCACCAACGCGACGTGAACGAACTTCAACTGAAGGTTTAACGTTGTCTAACGCATCGTGGAAACCCTTTAAAGGATCTTGACCTGTTTTTTTCGCCAATACATCAAATGCATCATAAACGATTTTTTCAGCAATTGGTTTTTTGCCTTGAATCATGACACTATTAATAAATTTTGTGACGACTATATCTCTATATTTTGGATCGGGGAGAACTAATCTTTTCTCCGCTGCACGCCTACGTGACATCTCTACCTCAACTTAACTATTTAGGACGCTTCGCGCCATATTTTGAACGGGCTTGTTTACGATTTTTAACACCTTGGGTATCAAGCGCACCACGGATAATGTGATAGCGAACCCCAGGTAAATCTTTTACACGACCACCACGAATTAGGACAACGGAGTGTTCTTGCAAATTATGACCTTCACCGGGAATATAACCCGTGACCTCAAATCCATTTGTCAAACGAATACGTGCGACCTTACGAAGAGCCGAGTTTGGCTTTTTAGGCGTTCTTGTATAAACACGCGTACACACACCACGTTTCTGTGGACATGCCTCCAGATGGGGCACTTTGTTACGAGCATAAGGCGCTTTTCGTGATTGGCGCACAAGCTGGCAAATTGTTGGCATTCGATCCTCTTTAGTTACTTCCTATCAAATTTTATAGGACACTAATTTATGAATTAATCAGGTACTGTCACCTATGGCCAGACCTAAAAGTAGTACAATGTTAGGCGATTCTAGTGAATCATCACGCAAGAGTCAACAAAAACTATACCCCTTCCCTCAAGAAAAATCAAGTTTGGTGCGATAGCTATAAAAACTACGCAATAAGTAAAACGAAAAACTAAATTGCATCACTATAAAAAAACCCACCACCTAAAGGTCATGGGTATTTATAGCAGCTTAACTTGTACCAAATCTCAAATATCTTATCTAGGTATAGTCATACTTATTGTTAGCATAGGTGATCCTAGACCTTGATTATTGGTAAGCAAAACCAAACCACGCAATGAGAGTTCAACAACAGGCTCAAATAATAAATCCACCATTCTTTCCACACCAATTGTCGGATCTTCTTGGTTTCTAGGAGGATTTCTCAAGAAATCAAATAAAGCACCTGGATTGTTCGGATCTGCTAGAAACATTACAGCTCGTGGATTATCAACCATTACACGATGAAAAGGAAAATCATTATATCTAAATTCAACCGAAGTAAGATTTGTAAAACGCGGCAATTCAATTTGGGTCTCAGCACCATCACCTAAATTTAATGCTTGCTCTATAATATTGCCGTCTTGAAAAGTAAATCGAAGAATAATACCATCGATGGTCTGGCGAACTACTCCTCCATCGTTATAATTAAATATTCTTAATGGCTCAGGAAAGTCGTTAAACATTTCATTAACATCAGGACGATCAACTAGTCTTATTATCACAGCTTCTGATGATTGAACATAAGAAAAAGAAAGAAAGCCAAAAAGACCTATAATTTTTAAAATTTTCATTTTTTACTCCATTTTTAAGTTAAAAAATATTTATACACGAATTATATTAAATATCAATAATTATTTGCATTTACATTAAGTATAAAATTACTTTTACTTATTATCTAGATGTTTTATATAAATATAATTGTGCAAAACCATTGAAGTCATTAAACAACAGATATGTTTATTGAATATTTTTGACAAATGTTAGAAAAAATGATAGCTTACAAAAATTAAATAATATAAATATTACTGGAGATCAAAATGATTAAAAAAATAATCTTATTATTTGCATTATGTGCCTTTTCTTTTAACGTAATACATGCAAATCAAGATGATGTTAATGCAATTGTTTGTGCATCCGCACAAGATACATACCAAAAAATCAATGAAAACTGGAAATATGTTGCTGCTGATGGCATTCTATCCACAGAATCTGAATATTGGGAAGCAAAATGGATTCAAGCAAACGCCAATACAAATAGCGGACGTGTACCAACCCTAATTTTAAAAAGCAATCCCGCGCATATTGTTGATGCGCTTATTGATCTGATCAATAAACCAGCCGCTTTAGAATGTGCTATTGCACTTACCACGGCCAAACTTCTTTGTTTAAAAGAAATTATGGGGGAAGATAAATTTAAGGAATACGCTTTTAGATTTCACCATATATTAAACTTTACTGATCTTTCAAATATTGAGAGCGAAGAATTTTTTCATGAATTACCCTTACAATTTATTACACCATTGTCAGGAACCCCCATTCCAGGATCTATTGCATATATCACAAACATAAAACAATATAGAGACTTTAAACCAAATGGTACCGGCACAGGTTCTAATCTATTTTGTATATCTTCCAATGAATATATGGGCTTTAGCCAAATTTACAAAGATGGAGCAAAACCCATTAATGTTATAGAACAACAAGATTTTGAATTGTTTTGTAAAATAGATGATGTTGAACGCCTTCATAAAAAACACGAAATACTGGCTGAAAACTTTAAAAATAATTACGACGAATTTATTGAGATAAGACGCAAACAGCAAATAAAGGACTTTAATTTTTATCAAATTTTTGATGAAACAAAAATTAAAGAATTCACCGAAGAAGGTGCTGTTGAATATTAAAGTGCTTGGTTAAAGTAAGCAGGTTTCATAGCCCTGCTTATTATGCATAGCAAAATGAACAGCAAACACTAGAAAAGTCTCGTCCCACACGAAAATGCCCGGATGCGCAGCACATGGGCGTTTCTGGCAATCCACCCTTTTTATCGAATCATTTGAAAAGTATGGATTGCCGCGGGGCTACGCCCCTCGCAATGACGGATAGGGGGTGTCATTCCTTTTAAGTCCGTCCCTCTAGGAGCTAGTAAACAACAATGACGAACCCACTGATTTTAAAATACTTTTCAACATGTAGCGTTTCATGTTATTTCACTGTGCATCTTAGGGGAATATTAGAAAGAACCCTATCTCAAAAATAAATAGGGATTAGAAAAAAATAGGGGTTTCCCCCTACCCTTTTTAGAACGACTTAAACGATTGAACGTTTCGTTGATGTTTCCAACTCAAGCTCTTGATTTGCAGGTTTTGCGGCGCGTTTCTCACGTTTTAAAAGCGCTTCTTGCTTTAACCTGTTCAACACAAAACCTGTTCCTGCAGGAATCAAGCGACCAACGATAACGTTTTCTTTAAGCCCTGCGAGTGGATCACTTTTACCAGCAACAGCGGCTTCGGTAAGCACACGTGTGGTTTCCATGAATGACGCTGCCGAAATAAAGGAATTCGTTTGCAAGGAAGCTTTCGTGATCCCCTGAAGAACAAAATCGGAGCGCGCTGGTCTTAAATTCTTCGCAACCATTTTTTCATTTTCACGTAAAAATTCGCTTTTACTGACTTGCTCACCAATAAGATAAGTCGTATCACCAGCATCTATAATTTCTACTTTTTGAAGCATTTGACGTACAATCATTTCAATGTGACGATCATTGATCCCCACCCCTTGTAAACGATAAACGTCTTGAATTTCTCTGATCAAGTAATTAGCTAAAGCTTCAACACCAAGAATACGTAGAATGTCATGTGGCACTGGACTTCCATCGACCAATAAATCACCACGTTTGACGATGTCGCCCTCTTGAACGGCAATATGCTTCCCTTTTGGAATCATATATTCAATAGGTGGCGAATCTTCTTGTAATGGCTCAACAGTGATACGCCGTTTTGTCTTGTAATCTTTAC
>JAUYSY010000101.1 GCA_030696155.1 Alphaproteobacteria bacterium
AAAAATCTAGAAAATATTGATGACATTATCGACATATATTGTGATTTTTCTTTTCAGCTGGATGCTTTACCAGATGAAATTATAGATGTTGAAAAAAAATCAAGAGCTGAAGATATAAGATTATTTTTTAATTCAAATCCATTATATGTTGCTTTAATAAATCTACATCATACAAAAATTTTATTAAATAAATTGAGCGCATTGTCTGAAAACGAGAATGATAATTTTATTACAACTAATATACTCGATAATTTTAGGAAATGCGAATTACAAATTAATAAATTGCAAAACAATGATAGTTTGATTTTTTTATTAGATCGCTTTTCAAATCAACTAAATATGCTTATTTTAGAATTACAGAAAAAAGAATTTAGTTTAATAGCATCTTTTACAGAAAAAATTAACCATTTTATTGAATTTATTAAACATGTATCTGAAAAAAATCATTTTTTACCAATTTTACATTACTCAAAATTAAATCAATTTCTTTTGAATGAATTATTGTTAAAAGATAGTGATACGGCGCTGTATTTTTTGAATGAAAGCTTACAATTAAGTGATCGTATAAAGGAGCCTTCTATCCAAGGCCTTGCCTATGAACAGGCTGCTTTCTTTTTTATAAACCATCAGAATATCTATGAAGCGTTAAAATATTTATTGTCAGCTACCAATTTTTATTTTTTATCCAACAACAAAGAAAAAACAAATGCTTGTATGACATTGTTCAATGAAATAAGATCAAGATATGCAAAATAAATATAATAAAAAAAATGAAAAACTTTAATATACAGCCATATTTTGAAAAATTGTGCGATTTAGCTCTTGAAGCATCAAAAAAAATTATGTCTTTTTACGGAGATCCATATGGCACAATGCGCAAAAAAGATGGATCTTTCGTAACCTTAGCTGATCATGCGAGCGAAGATATTATCTTAAAAAAATTAAAAGAGCTAACGCCCAATATTGAAATAATTTCAGAAGAAACTTTTGCAGATAATCCAATCACTCAATTACAAAATGGTGATTTTTGGTGTGTGGATCCGATCGATGGTACAGATGGCTTCGTCAATCAAAATGATATGTTTTGTATTAATATTGCGCTTATCTTAAATTATATACCCATATTTGGCCTTATCGCCCATCCACCTACTGAAAAAATTTGGATAGGTACAGATAAAGAAGCCTGGATGATTGAAAAAAATCAATCACCTCAAAAATTATGCAACACTAATCCCATGAAAGCACCCCTTAAAGCTGTGACAAGCACACATTACACACCTAGACTTCAACATTTTATTGAAGAAAATCAATTCCAACATGCTCAAAAATTAGGTAGCGCCCTAAAGTTCTGTGCATTGGCAGAAGGTCAATATGATATTTATCCTAGATTATCAGCAGTTTGCGAATGGGATATTGCAGCAGGTGACGCTATTTTAAAAGGCGCAGGCGGTTGTATTTTAGATATGCAAGGAAAACCTGTTACCTATGGTAATGATGGGTTTAAAACAAAACCTTTTATTGCTTACAGCAAATCACCTTCCAATCCCTTTGTTTAATAGCAAAAATTCGAATTTTATGCGATCATATCTATGACTAGATGTATGGATTAGGTATGACAGATTCCAAGAAAACAGATTTGGAAAAAAAAGATTCCTCTTTAAGCAAAGAAGACCTCTCTCTTTGGCAAGAGGCCATGCGCGATACAAAACGTCAAGTCGAAAAATCACCTACAAAAATTAAAAAGACCACTTCAAAAGAAAAAAAATCTTTAGAATTATCACAAGAAGACAAAGAATTATGGGCAAAATTCACACAATCTTTGAACCCCTTGGAAGTATCTACAAAACCACCTTTAATAAATGAAGAAGTGGATATTTCAAAAGAAGATTATGTTCAACCTTTACTGCAAAAAAAACAAATTCGTGCCCTTAATGTCGATCTGCCCGTTGATATTGATAAAAGAACTTTCGAGCGCCTTAAAAAAGGACGCCTTCCTCTTGAAGATAGTTTTGATTTTCATGGTATTGGTTTTCATGACGCACATTATAGACTTATAAAACTTATCGAGGGATGGCAAGAAAACGGCAAAAGATGTGTCCTAATTATAACGGGCAAAGGATCAAGAACACCTAAAGATCAAAAAACAATCCGCGATGCTTTTCCTGATTGGCTGAATGACCCTTTATTACGCAGCAAAATCCTTGCATACACAAAAGCGCAGCCTAAACATGGTGGAAGCGGTGCTTTTTATTTACTTTTACGACGTAAAAAAGAAAATCCTGCTTAAGGATATTTAAAATATTGCCACAAATTTCTCCCAATTTGAAAACATGTAATTTTAAAATAGAAAAATCCATTCAACAATCAGTGAGACATATTTTTTTGATGTTTTTTTACATCATTTTCAAAATGCTTAAAACTGTTACACTTTATATTAATTAAAAAATATAGGGAGTAACATAATGTATATACTGATAAAATATCTAAAATTTTGCGTTTTTTTTAACTTAGCGTTGCTGTGTAATTTTTCATACATACCAAAAGTTGTAAGTCTTAATTTGCAAGACCTCGATTTAAATCCTGCTCAATCCAAAGAATTTGCCAATTTCCTTTTTAAGTCAGCGCGTGCTGCAGATGAAATAGCAATAAAAAATCTTTATTTTAATAATCATCTCGAAGAAGCAAAAGCTGTTTTATTAAAAGCTGCGAGTTTTTATAAAGATGCTGCAGAACTCGACCCAAACCATCCTTATGCCCATACTTTTGCAATTGCGCATGATTATTTAGATGAATCAAATAATCCTGTTGAAGGAGATAAAGATGCGCAAATGGCAGTCAGCGGTCTTTATGCAGATGGCGAGGATGTTAATGTGCCAGATGATACTCAAATACAAGCCTTTTGGGTGTTAAAAGCCTCTCAAAATCCTGGGAAGAGCATGCCTTCTATTGAAACACCAAATACAAATCGTACTTGGATAACGTTTATCGAAAATAAACTTGTTTCAATGTTTGGTTCCGTGGCTGCTGGTGCTGTAGGTGGTTTTACTATTGGGCAAACAATTTCACAGCAAGTAGGTGAATCCTATTGGACATATGTCGGTATTGGTGTAGGTGCCGGTGTTGGATTCGTCGGGTGGTTTTGCAGTCTTAATTTTTACAATATTTATCATTGGTGGACGACACATCGTAAGGCAAAAAATGCATTAAAACATATCGATGATACAATATTTGATGTGGAAGATGACGATGGTCCTACAATGACAAATTTTGATGGCGAAGATTTAGAAATGCAAAATATTCCTAAAAAATCTATACATAGATCTGATGTTGATGGTGATGAAATCGAGCAGAATGAAGCTGCTCAAAAGAAACAGGAATGTGTTATTCCTATACCATTATCAAAATCAGCGCGCAGAAATCAACAAAAGAAGATAAGAAATGCGCGCAAAAAATTTGTTGAGTTCTTTAAAAAGCATGGCGGCGATCACGATGTTGTTGCAGCTTACCTTGCTAAAACTGCGCCAAAACGGATTCAACATAAAAATAATTTTTTAGAACACATTCGTTCTAAAATACAATCATTTGATACCGTGGAGGACTATTAAGATAAGTTGACTTTTCCGTGCTTAATACCTTATTTCTTATTTTGCATTAATACGTTTCGAAAAAGGGTAAACAGGTTTTGCCCTTTTTATTAAAATTCTTTTTCTTTTGACGAAATGCGCTTAAATCCTTATGATCATGCTTAACATAATTAGGATATAGCATGATAAAAGAAGCGCTTTTTAAAAAAGTAATGGGTAAATTTACAACCGGCATTGCCATCGTTACTACATTAGATGCCAATCAAAAACCTTTTGGCCTCACGATTAATGCATTTTCGTCTTTATCATTGGACCCGCCCATGGTTCTTTTTTGTCTTGCCAAAAAAACACGTTTTTATTCCCATTTAGGGAATCAATCTCATTTTACAATTAATATATTAGCAGACACTCAAACAGATCTTTCTATACATTTTGCAAAACCCTTTTTTGGAGATCAATGGGATAATATAGATTTTGAATTTGGTAAAAATAATTGTCCCCAATTAAAAAATGCTTTGGGCATTATTGAATGTGAAAAAGGGGCAATTTATAATGGGGGTGATCACGATATTATTTTAGGTAAAGTGCAAGATCTAAAACTAACCGATGCCCAGCCTTTGCTTTATTTTTCAGGTAAATATTGTGCTTTAAAAATTGAAGCTTAATAGAACTTTTATATTTATCTAGATGTATTGAATTAAAATTGCGCTATAATGAATCATGTTTCATGATATACGCACATTAATAAACTTTTATGACGCTGACTTGGGACAAAGTGCAGCGAAGATTATATTTAAAAAAATTAAAGAAATTTGGCCAAATTTACACCATCAAAAAATTTTGGGCATTGGCTATCCCATTCCTTTTTTAGAAGATTTAATAACCATCACCGATCGTTTTATTATGGCGATGCCTGCAGCGCAGGGTATTATTCAATGGCCTAAAAAAGATGTACTCAATTCAGCTTTTTTAACCTATGAAGAAGAACTTCCCCTTCCAGATTGTTGTGTTGATTATATTCTTGTTATGCACACACTTGAAAATACAGAATCAACAAGCCTTTTTTTACGTGAATGTTGGCGCGTTTTAGCAGATCACGGTAAAATTTTACTTCTTTTGCCAAACCGTAAAGGGATGTGGTCTCAATTATCCAAAACACCTTTTGGTCATGGTCGGCCTTTCACAACACGACAAATCCGAAATCTGCTTGAAAAATCATCCTTTTCGTTTTTAAAACGTGAACGTATGCTTTATTTTCCACCTATTAATAAAAAATTCATATTACGTTATGCTAATACATGGGAAAAAACAGGAAGATTATTGTATAGAAGCTTTTCAGGAGCTTTATTAATTGAGGCGCAGAAAAATTTATTCCAAGAATGTAAAATAAAAATAGGGTATAAGGTTGCATTCAAGCCTCAAACTGTTATGGCGCGTCAGTTTAAAAGGGAAGAATAAGTTAAACAATGATTATCGTACGCAGGGCAAATAAAAAAGATATTGAAAGTTTATTACCGTTTATGACGCAACTTGGTTATCCAACTAATCTTGATATGTTTAAGAAACGTTTCGATTCTTTTTTAAATCTTGATGGTTATGGCATAGGTCTTGCCTGCCTAAAAGACCAGATTATTGGTCTTGCAGCCTGGTCAAAATCTACTATTTTTGTAATAGATAAAACACGCATTCATATCGAAGCGCTTGTTGTGAATGAACATTATCGCGGTCAAGGGATTGGTAAGAAACTTATTGATTTTATTGAAGATTTTGCCAAACAATTTAGTCCCGTTGTCATTGATCTGACCTCTGGTGTTAGACGCGCAAAAGATGGTTCTCATGAATTTTATAAAAATCTTGGTTATCAAAATGAGGGCCATATGGCCAAATTGTATTTCAGAAAAGAACTATGAAAAAACGTTATAAATACAGTATAGCTATAATCGTAGCAATTTTAGTTACCATTATAATTTTATTAATTAAATCAAATCGATGGGAATCTTATTACACAATCAAATTAAATGAACCTGCAAGAGAATTTATTGTTCAAGCATTAAAAAAAATCCCAAATCCTAAATCAAGTGACATAGCACTTGATCTTGGTGCAGGTGTTGGACACGAAACGCTTTTATTGCTTGAAAAAGGTTTTAATGTTATTGCGTTAGACAAACAAAAAATTGCCTTCGATTTTATGCTCAAACGCCCTGAAATTACTCAATATAAAGATCGGCTTAAAACAATTAGTTCTTCTTTTGAGGATTTAGATTTTACTTTATTACCTGATTTAGACATTGTTATTGCTAGTTTTTCTATACCTTTTATCAACCCAAAAAATTTTGATGAATTTTGGAATCATTTATTTGCTAAAATTAAATCGGGTGGGTATTTTATTGGCAATACATTTGATCCAGGATTTACAACGTTTAATGAAAAAGATAGAAGTGTTATGAGTTTTCATACAAAGCAACAAACAATGGATTTATTGAAAAAATTTACAATCTTAAGTTTTAAAGAAGTTAAGGAGGCTTCAAAAAGTCCTGGTAAATATACTCATCATTATGAAATAATTGCACAGAAGAAATGATTTTGGTATAAAATACAAAACAAAGATATAACATATGGATCCACAAAATTTAAATAAAGAAAATGAGATTAATTTCGATATTTTGCCATCAACAAAGGAAGAAGAAGAGATTGTCATTAATAAAATTGTTAGTTTTAATAATTTGCAAGAAAAATTTATTAACAATAATCTAATCTTTAATAATTATATTATTAAAGATTGTGATGAAATTATAGCTGGCATTAATTCTGTAATCACTTATTGGAATATTTTGTTTATAAGTATTTTGTTTGTTGACGAAAATCATCGAGGTAAAAATTTGGGTAGTCTTTTATTACGCAAAGTGGAAGATGAAGCAAAATCATTAGGCGTTACACTTGTTCATCTTGATACTTTTGATTTTCAAGCGAAAGATTTTTATCTTAAGCATGGTTATGAAATTTTTGGCATTCTTGACGATTGTCCAAAAGACCATAAACGGTATTATTTAAAAAAATCTTTATAAATATACTCATATTTTGTTAAAACTCTACATATTCATGAAGAAAGCATCGGCCCTAAAGGACGACCTGCAAATAAATGTATATGAAAATGAGGCACTTCTTGACCACCATTGATGCCTTTATTAGATAAAATTCGACACCCTTTTTGAGTTTCCTCTATATCTTTTGAAATTTTACTAAGCGCTTTAAAAAATCCTGCAATTTCTTGAGAACTTGCTTTTTCACCAAAATCTTCAAACGAGACATACGCACCTTTTGGAATAAGTAAAATATGAACAGGCGCTTTAGGATGAATATCATGAAAGGCTAATGCAAATTCATCTTCGTAAACTTTTTTACAAGGAATTTCCCCTCGTAAAATTTTTGCAAAAATATTTGTTGAATCATAGCCCATCTACATACTCCTATTAAAACAACCTCTTAATTACTCAACATTCCCTACCAAACTACAATGATAATCATCGCAGCTTAAGGATTTTTCAAGATTTATCTCTTTTTCATCATTAAAAATTTTAACGTCATTCGTTCCTTTAATTAACAATGTGGTAGCATTATTTTTCGGCATTAAATAATTTTGAATGGATTTTAATTCTGTCCTAAGAAGAAGCTCTTCCCCATTATATAATTCTATCCACGCATTTTGGTTAGGGACTAAGGTTGCTTTATCAGATTTAAGAATGGGTTTGTTAGTTTTAGGAATTTCAATAAGAAACAATTTTTCGTCGCCAAAAGGCGTTAAGGGTTCAACAGATTTTATAAGTATATTGTCAATATCATTAGGTTCTTCTTGCAATAATACTTCTTCATTGGCTTGCAAAACAACATTGTGCTCACCCTCTTTAGATAAATTTTGCACTAAACGTGCAGGTATATCATATCGTTCTTCGATAAATGATTTTACTTTTTCCCAATTAATATTAATTAATGCTAAAACAATCAAACAAAAACTGACACTTAGGATAATTTTTTTACCAGGCCCTTTTTTTGATTTTGGAACATCAGCAAAACTAAGATGGGCAGAAGGAATTTTTTCGTGTGGTTCTTTTTCGTAAAGTTCAAAAAGAGACTCAAATGGAATTTTTAAAAATTGTGCATAAGATTTAATAAAGCCTTTAATGTATGTAACAGATGAAAAAGAAGCATAATCACCTGCTTCTAAAGCCTTTAACAAGGTAGCTCGAATGCGGATGGTTGCAGCAACATCTTCATAAGACAAACCAAGTTTTTCACGTTCTTTTTTTAAAATTTCTCCTAATTCGATACGAGAAGAATTAACAGGTTCTTGGTTTAAATCATGGTCAGACATAATGTACTCTTGTAAGAATAAAACTTAGACTCAGTGTACTACGATACCATGATCTTGTGCAAATTGTCTTAATTTTTCGCGGATAGAATGATCATCTGCATTCATTAATGCTTCAAGATAGGGTTTTATAATATCGCACGAAATTGTTGGAATCATTTTTTTCAAAGCAGGAATCTTTGAAGATGAAACGCTTAATTCTTGTATGCCTAAGCCAATTAAAGCCAAAGCATCCAATGGTCTTCCAGCCATTTCACCACAAACCGATAAATCAACATTTTCTTTTTTACATTTTTGCGCAACATGTTGAAGACATCTTAAAAAAGAGGGTGATAAAACATCGTAACGCTCCCCTAAATACGCATTATTGCGATCGCTTGCAAAAAAGAATTGTGCAAGATCATTTGTGCCTAAAGAAACAAAAGAAAGATGAGGTAATAATTGATCAAGTTGCCAAATAATACTTGGAACTTCAATCATCGCGCCAATTTTTATTTTGCTAGGTAATGATTTGTTTTTTTCTTTTTGACGATTGATTTCTAAATCTAAAATTTCTTTTGCTTTTAAAAATTCTGCAACTTCTGTCACCATCGGAAACATGATATTAAGTTGTTTATGTTGCGATGCTTCAAGCAAAGCACGAATTTGCTGGCGCAAAATAAAAGGACGATCTAAAGTAATACGCAAAGAACGCCAACCCATTGCAGGATTTTCTTCCCCACCTTGCAATTTTAAATAAGGTAAGATCTTATCCCCACCTATATCAATTGTTCTAAAATTAATCGGTAAATCGCCTATTATTTTATAAATAGATTGATAGATTTCAATTTGTTCTGCAACATTCGGAAATTTCGATTTCACCATGAAAGGTATTTCTGATCTATAAAGACCAACGCCTTCAACGCCGTATTCTTTTAAATTTTTAAGATCTGATTGAAAGCCCGCATTAATTTTTAACGAAATTTTAGATCCATCTTGTGTGGCAGAAGGTAAATCAAGTCCCTTAAAATAGTAATTTAAATTTTCTTTAAGAAAATTAAGACGATCTTGATAAGATTCTAAAACATCTTCTTGAGGGCGGATATAAATGACGCCCTGTTCAGCATCCAAAATAACGGGATCATTATCATAAACATTGTTAAGAATTTGCTCAACATGGCTTACAAAAGGCAAATCAAGAGAGCGTGCAACAATTGCGACATGAGAATGAATGGTTGCTTCTTCAAGGACGAGTCCTTTTAAAGAATCACGATCATAATCAAGCAATTCAGCACTCGCCATATTACGTGCAAACAAAATAGCATTAGATGGAATCTTACGCTTGCCAAGATTTTCTTGACCTGTCAAATGGTAATAAAGACGATTATTAAGATCTTCAAATTCTGATAATTTTTCGCGAAATATAGGATCTTGGATTTGTTTGAAACGGGCTTGTGTATCGTTACGTACTTTATAAACAGCGGCTTCTGCCGTTAAACCTTCATAAATTGCCTCTTTTATTTTTGTGATCCACCTAAAATCATTAAAGATAGAACGGTAATTTTCAAGAACTTCTTCGTAATCACTTTTGAATTGAACATTGTCACGTTTAACGTAAGTTTGAATTGCTTTATTAATATCTTCTAAAGCTTTATCAAGACGTTGAATTTCAATGTCAGGATTATCCGCGAGTAATCTTTTAAGGTCTATGCGTGGCTGGTGTAATAAAGCTTGACCAATCGCAATGCCAGAAATAATACGTTTACCTTCAAGACGCGCTGGTAACATAACTGTTTCAGGCGCTGTTAAATTAACTAATTGTCCGCCTGCGATAAGTTCAGCAAATACAGTTGCTATAATTTCAAGTGTTTCTATTTCATCTTCTAAATAAGTACGGTTAACGTAACTTTGAGCTGAAATAACACCAATAACTTCACCGTCTCGTAAAATAGGAACGCCCATGAAAGATTGAAAATTTTGTTGTTTTTCAGTGTGTTCATGTTGATTCATAAAGTGATAAGGTTGTGTGTTATTAAGAGCAATAGGCAGTGCGCTTGAAGCGATTGATCCGATAAGGCCTTGACCCACAACTACTTTTTTAAGTTGAGCATGTTCAATATCGTCACCTTGAATTGCATAAAGTTCTAAAATTTGATTAGATTTTAGTAAATAGAGAGAGCAAATATCGGCGCGTAATTCTGTTGCAATTAATTTTACGATAAGATTCAACCGATGGGCGACTGTGCCACGGGCTGCCATCACATCGCGCATTCTTTTGAGAAGTTGCCTTGGATTTCCTGTAATTCTTGGCGCGATTAGCGTCACTCTTTTCCTCACAAAATAATTGCGTTATGTGAACTATATACAAAAACATAGAGATTGATACAGCATTAGTAAAGACCTATACACATTGGTTGTATAAAGCAAGACCTGTTGCATTTAGATCCAATCGAAAAATAATTAACCATTTTAAATACAGTAAACCTTATTAAAGACAAGAAAATATGTTAGGCACAAGCATGATTTTTAGATTTGGAGAATCTTATGTTTGGTCGTTTGACAATAATAGCAATCTTATTTGCTACTCATTTTTTGCCAGCCTTTGCTCATGAACCCATAACAAAATTTGATAATATGGCGGTTATTGCAACAAAAACTGAAAAAAAAGTTTTTGATGTTGCAGGATCCACAAGCCATATAAATCAAGATGATTTAAATAACATCCAAGCAGAACGATTATCTAATCTATTTAAAATGACACCTTCAGTTGAAATTTCAGGGGGGCCCCGTAAAACAGCTGAACAAGTAAATATTCGTGGTTTCGGTCAAAACAGAACCGTTTTACGCGTTGATGGCGCACGTCAAAATTTTAATTTTGGACATAATGGCGGCGTGTTTATGGATCCTGAGTTTTTAAGCGAAATCGATGTGTTGCGTGGACCTCAATCAAGTCTTTATGGAAGCGGTGCCATTGGTGGTATCGTCGGTTTTAGAACACTTGAAGCTAAAGATCTTTTACGTAAAGGTGAAGATTGGGGCGCTAAAGCTAAAATAGGCTATGGCAGCAATCAAAAAGAATTTTTAGCCAATACATCCCTTTATGGTCGCTATGAAGATCGCGTCGATGGTCTTACAAGTTTTGTATTTCGTGATAGTGATGATTTAAAAACCGGTAAAAATAAAAAAGTCCGTTATTCAGCTGATGAAATTAAATCTGGTTTGTTTAAAGCCAATGCGTATATTTTAGACTCTCACAAAGTAACAGGTTCTTTTTTAGTTTTTAAAGATAATTTGTCGACACTTTCCACCCCTAACCTTTTAAATTCGGATCAAATTGATTTGAAAATGCCGAATTTTATTTTATTAGGACCTGACTCAAGCTTTCCGGTGATAAGGGATACAAGACAAGTCACCAGTACATTGGGATATGTTTATCAAAATGATGAAAACCCTTGGGTTAATTTAAATGCTAAAATTTACAATACAGACACAAATATTAAAGATAAAATCAACAATGATATTGTACCCCGCTTAAAACGCGCTGACACAACAAAATTTTCGACCAATGGGCTGGATGTTTATAATACGACAAATATAAAAGCAAATGAGGATTTTGGTCTTAAAATCACCTATGGTGTTGAACATTTCAAAGATGATCAAAAGGGATTCAGGAATGGTTTAGCGCGCGCTCAATTTCCAAAAGCCCATGCCACAAATACAGGTCTTTATATTCGTGAAGAAATGACCTTTTTTAAAAAACTAAGTATCGCAACTGGATATCGTCATGATGCTTTTAACGCACATCCTGCAAAAGAACTTAAATTACCCAAAAGACATGATCATCATGGCTCGACATCTTTTTCAGCAACCTTACGTCCCATTGATTGCTTAATGACGTATGTGTCTTATGCTGAAGCCTTCAGAGCACCTCACTTAACAGAACTTTATGGCGGCGGCATTCATTTTACTGGAAAATTTCGCAATAGGGTTTTTTCAAATATATTCATTCCAAACCCTAACTTAAGTCCTGAACGTGCCAAAACAACTGAATTTGGATTAGGCCTTACTTTTGATAATATTTTCATGGAACAAGATAAATTCAGAACAAAATGGGCTTATTTTGTAACCCATGCCAATGATTTTATTGAACGTCGTGTTCGTATGATGACGACGACCATTGAAAATATTACCTCAGCCCGTATTCGTGGTTTTGAAGGTGAAGGTGCTTATGAATCCAAGTATATTTTCGGTGGTTTTGGTTTTTCTGCTTTGAATGGATATGACAAAACACACGCAAGTCGCATCGCAAGCGTTCCGCCTATGAAATTTGCATTCACTTTAGGATCCAATTTACCTGAAATTGATGCAAAATTAGGCTGGCGTTCAATTTTCAATTGTGAACAAAAGCGCGCGCGTCATCAAACAGAGCAAACACCGCCGCACAAAACACATGGTTTTGCAACACATGATGTCTTTATGTCCTATTTACCGCAACAAAACTGGGCAAAAGGCATAGAGTTCAATATGGGTGTTGATAATCTATTCAATAAATATTATCGTAAACATTTAGCGAACATCCCTGAAATGGGTCGAAACTTTAAGCTAGGCCTGGGTTTCAAATTGTAATATTTTAATTTAATTATGTGTGGATGCATTGAGACTTATTCTTAAAAAATATCGGTTTTCAATTGCATTCACACTTTCTATAGGCCTTCATTTTTTTGCCTTTTTTATCTGTCCGCATCTTAATCAAAAAGAAAGTTTAAAAGGCGAGACATTGCTTACCTATGAAGTTGCACTCCTAGAGCCTTCTATTTGTACTTCTGATGAAGTGTCACCTACATCAATGCTTCAGGAAGTTTCTATTTTAGGCGCTGTACAAGAAATTTCACCCGAATCCATACAAGATATTATCCCTGCAATAATCAAAGAAGAATCAATTGATAATTCACTTGCACCTGAACTGATAAAAGATGTTCAGCCCATCGATGAAAACGCTTTGCCACAAAAAATAAAAACGCTAAAAACAGAGAAACCCAAACTTATAAAAAAACCTGTTTCAAAACCTGTAAAACCTAAATCTCAACAAATACCTAAAATTGAGATTACCCCCAAAAAGATGCTTGCCCCCCCTTAAAAAACTATACAAACAAACATTACATCTTCTAAAAATGAATTAAATAATATGCATGGACCTGAAAACGCCGCACATCACCAACAACAAAATGCCTCTTTAGGTAATAATGAACATGAAGCACCTATCATGCCCATTGAAAAAGCAAAATTACGTGGCAAATTGATTATGCCACTTTATCCTAAACGCGCTTTTGATATAGGGCTTGAAGGTGAAGTAACACTCCAAGTTTTAATCGACAAAACTGCCCAAATCAAGGATATTAAGATTATTCGCCATAAAGGAAATACTCTTTTTTGTGAAGCGGCACTTAAAACAATTAAGGAAAAATGGGGCGGCTTGATCGAACCCCACCAACAAAACGGTCAATTTATTGAAGGTTGGATTGAAATTACTATTCCTTTTACTATTGAAAGAAAATAAAAATGAATTTTTTAGATTTTGGCACGCATTCTTTTTGGTTTTATTATTTAATGACTTGTTCTTTTTTAGCACTTGCTTTGATTTTAGAACGATTTATCTATTTTCTGACTTTAAAGCAATTACCTAAAATGGATTGCCAACATCTTCAAAAGGCATTAGAAGCAGGACGCTATCCCGATGAATGTCCTAAAATTAGATCAAGCGCTCTTAAAGAAGCTTTAAGTCTTATTTTTGCACATCAAAATCAGGACAAGGCCTTACGCCACGAAGTCTTAAATGCGTGGTTTGACAACCATAAAAAGGAAGTTTATCAGCGCCTTAAATGGCTTAATCTTGTAGCACTCATGGCATTACTTGGTGGTATTTTAGGTTCAACTTTAGGCGGCATAAAAATGATTACCGTGTTAACATCCTTTGCACCCAATGATTTTATGCATGTATTAAAACAATCTCTCACCTATCTTGCTTTTGGCATGATGATTTCATTTCCTGTTTTTATTCTGACTAAAATTTTTAAAATTATTGGGGGATTTTATTTAAGCAGACTCAATAAATCTTTAAAAATGTTATTGTTGTCGCTTGAACATTATCCCAATCCAGAACATTCAAATGTTGAAGCTGCCTGTCCTTTTACGGGGAAGAAGTAATAGACTTCTTTCGAAACTCTACTACTGTGGTCGATTGATGCGTCGTTTCGGTACTCAGATCCTCATGTATGAAGAATACTGCGGTCTTCCGTGCCGAATCTTCTATCACTCGTCTCACATTAGCGAGTTTCGAAAGAAGTCTAATCTATATTGTGTCTAGGGCATCTTGAAGTTTTTCTTTTGACAAGCCCTAGAAAAAAGCGCTATAGATCTCCGTTATTTTTAAATTCTAAAATGTCCCCAGGCTGGCATTCTAAATGTTCACAAATGTTTTCAAGTGTTGAAAACCGAATCGCCTTGGCTTTACCAGTTTTTAAAATTGATAAATTTTGAACTGTAATACCAATTAATTCAGCCAAATCTTGCAACTTCATTTTTCTTTTGGCCAACATCACATCAAGATTCACAATAATGCCCATAATGGTACCTCTCTTAAATTGTGAATTGTTGTTCATTGTGAAGTTTGCTCGCTTCTAACATGACCCAAGAAATAACAATCACAAGAATTCCAGAAAAGAGAACTTCTATATTGGGCGTTCCAAAAGTAAGCGTAATATAACGATAATTTGTAGCAACAAATACCATCATTGCTTGACTCAGTAAATTTGTAATAAACGCATTTATAAGAAATAGCCAACCTAATTGTCTATAATGTTTGGCATTTGCCATACTAAAAACTTCACCGTTTTTATAATTTCGAAAAATGGATTTAAGAACCAAGAAACCTAAAAATAAAGGCAGAAAACCCAAAAAATGACCAGCAAAACCAATTATTTTTGACGTAAATGTCCAATTAACGGCGTTCAAATAAATCGAACCCTCGGGTGTTTCGACGGGATGGTGCAATAACCCTTGTGCTAAAAGATTTTTTATGGTGTCTGAATCAATGAAAATCCATTGAATGATAATGAAGAGTGGAGAAGCTATTATCAATACATTGAAGATGAACAATAGATAAGAACTTACTTTTTGAATTTGCTTCATAGCGACCTCATATAATAACGTTGATGTGATTGACATCTTATCAATAAAATTCCGTATGTCAATAAATTTTTATTGTTTATCAATAAAAAATAAATGATTAACAGGTCAAACTTTCAAGATGCCTTGAAGGATAAGGCGTCAATTTACTTTTTTTCTGAAGCTTTTGATAAAATTCATCCATTACAAATGCAATAGGTGCATATTGTCTAATCATCGTTTCAATAAAAGACGGCAATTTCTTTTCTTCATTATGAAGATATTCTTGAAGTCGTATTTCCCAATTATCTTTTCCAAACAAGGTGGTGATTATACAATGAAGTAAATTCGTGATTGTACTATACGTATCGTAATGTCGGTGAATATTTAAAAATTCAATTTCAGATTTTGTGAGTTCAAATTTCGAAGATAAAGCCAACCCAAAATCAGTAAAATAAAGAAACTTGCCATCCGTCAGTATGTTTTTGAAATGAGCATCAAAATGGAGAAGGCCCCGCTCATTCATAAAATTATTTGTTGTTTTAATTTGCTGCTCGACAAAAGAAACAGCTTGTCCGGCTGCATCTTCTCCAACAATCAATTGAGCCGCAAGCCATTGATGCAAATTTTGTGGAACATATTCAAGAAAGAATAAAACTTCAGAAGAAGCTTGATGAATAGCTTCAAGGCGCTTACGAATAGAAGATGAATTTTCCCAATATTGAACATCACGTTCTAATTCTTTCAATTGTTCAGCATTCATAGGATCTGGTTTGAGGCATGGTAATACACGCCAATGATACATAATGGGAAAGTTAGGACATTCGCCAGATATAACCCAGTTACTGGTCATAATATGTGTAGCAAGCTCTCGCCATACGCCAAAGCCAGCTGAACCAACACCATATTGATAATATAAAGGCAAATCAAATAGATTCGCTGTTGACATCATATTTTCAGGACATTTCTCTAGATCTGTGAGAGGAACTTTTTTAACAAAAATAGAGGTTTCATCTATTGTTAGTAAAACTGATTTGCCCCAACCGGAATGAAGTGATTGCGCTTTATCAAGAAGATCAGCAAGGAGTCGATCGCTTAAACAAGCAAGTTCAGTCGATATATGAGTGTATGTTTTAATGCGATTGTTTGATATCATTTTATTTTTGTTCTGTAGATTAGTGAATTGCTGCGTTCGTATTACTTGTGTATTTTATCTGGCACAATTTGAAAATAGCCTTACAAGGTCCAGAATTTTGTGCGAAACAAATTTTTTGATTTAATGCGACAAATAAAGAGAGCTATTTTTAACAGCTCTCTCCACAAAATCATCCTTTTCACTTACAGGTGCGAAGTAATGAAGCGCTTTCATTGCAGTATCTAGGTCTGATAATTTCGTTGAAACCTTCAAAAGATAATATAGATATTTTCAATCATTGCTCCATGGGCATGAAAGTATCAACTTAACCCGCGACAGATTTAAGTTTTTCCTCAATGGTTTTTAACGCTAAATCAGCTTTGTCACCATTTGGGCCACCAGCTTGAGCCATGTCAGGGCGGCCACCACCACCCGTACCACCTAATATTTCGGCGGCTATTTTAACATAATCAACGGCATTGAACCTATCACACAAATCCTTAGTAACGCCCACGACAATGGAAGCTTGACCATCTTGAATACTCGCTAAAACAATAAAGCCAGAGCCTAATTTTTGTTTAAATTGATCAACCATTGGTTTTAAATCTTTAGCAGGCACATTCGTTAAAATTTGACCCACATAAGAAATATTGCCAATTTTTCTATTTTCATTACTCTGTGATGTATTTCCCATCAAGGATGCTTGACGCGCTACAACAAGTTCGCGCTCTAATCTTTTACGATCATCTTGAAGTTTTTGAACACGTTCGACCATGTTTTTTGGTGTTGCTTTTAACATATCGGCTAAACTTGTAATCACATCATCTTGTTCACGTAAATAAGATAACAGCCCCTGCCCAGTGATTGCTTCAATACGTCTGATTCCAGCAGCAACGGCCGATTCTGAAACAATTTTGAACAAACCAATATCACCAGTTCTTGTGACATGCGTTCCGCCACAAAGCTCCAGTGAAAAATCTTTATGCATATCATTTGCGTTTGGTCCACCCATGGCAACAACGCGCACTTCATCACCATATTTTTCGCCAAATAAAGCGAGCGCCCCTTTTTTAATTGCTTGTTCGGGCGTCAAAAGATGCGTAATGACTTCGGCATTTAAGGCAATGCGTGCATTCACTATATCTTCGATTTTAATAATTTCTTGTGGTGATATAGGCTTTTGATGGCTAAAATCAAAACGTAATTTGTCAGGACCCACAAGGGATCCTTTTTGAGATACGTGATTTCCTAAAACGTTACGCAACGCTTCATGTAACAAATGTGTCGCTGAATGATTAGCGCGTGTTGATGATCTCGCAATATTATCAACAAGCATATGAACGACATCATCATTTTTAAATTGTCCGTGTTGAACATAGCCTTCATGCACAACAAGATCTCGTGCTTTTTTTTGCGTATTTTCAACAACGAATGTTGCTGAACCAAGTTTTATCAGACCGATATCACCTATTTGTCCACCCGATTCACCATAAAAAGGTGTTTGATTGGTGATAATTTTGCCTTTCTGACCTTCTTGAAGTGTTGAAACCACTTTATCATCTTGTAAAAGTGCTACAATTTTACCTTCAGCAGATTCCGTTTGATACCCTAAAAATTCAGTCGCACCTAAATTTTCACGTAATTCAAACCAAATTTTTTCAGTTTGTGCTTCACCTGATCCAGACCATGCAGCACGTGCTTCTGCTTTTTGACGCGCCATCGCTGTATCAAAAGCTGATTGATCCACAATGCGGTTTTGCTGCTTTAAAATATCTTGTGTTAAATCCAATGGAAAACCAAAAGTATCGTAGAGTTTAAAGGCAACATCCCCAGGGAAATCTTGTGTCTTATCCAATTTTTCAACTTCATCAGATAATAATTTCAATCCACGATCAAGCGTCTGTTTAAAGCGTTCTTCTTCAAGACGCAAAGTTTCAGATAATAAAACTTCAGCATGTCTTAATTCAGGATAGGCAACACCCATCAAATCCACAAGGGTTGGTACCAATTGATATAACAAAGGATCTTTGCAGCCTAAAATATGTGCATGACGCATAGCGCGGCGCATGATGCGGCGCAAGACATAACCACGCCCTTCATTCGACGGCAACACACCATCAGCCATTAAAAAGCATGAAGAACGTAAATGATCTGCAATAACACGATGCGAGAAAATCTTATCGCCTTCAGCTTTCGCTTTTGATTTTTCTACTGAGGCTTCAATAATTGTTTTAAACGTATCGATTTCATAATTATTATGCACATGTTGCATAACAGCTGTAATACGTTCCAAGCCCATACCCGTATCAATAGAAGGTTTTGGCAATGGGATACGCGCACCGCCTGGTAATTGCTCAAATTGCATAAAGACAAGATTCCAAATTTCGATAAAGCGATCACCATCTTCATCAGGCGAACCAGGAGGGCCCCCAGGAATATTATCGCCATGATCATAGAAAATTTCAGAACATGGTCCGCAAGGCCCCGTATCGCCCATAGACCAAAAATTATCCGATGTTGCAATGCGAATAATACGATCTTCTTTAAGGCCCGCAATTTTTTGCCATAAACCAAAAGCTTCATCATCTTCTGCATAAACAGTCACCAAAAGACGATCTTTAGCCAAACCATATTCTTTAGTAATCACATTCCATGCATGATGAATTGCTTCTTCTTTAAAATAATCACCAAAGGAAAAATTACCCAACATTTCAAAAAAAGTATGATGACGCGCCGTATACCCAACACGTTCTAGATCATTATGTTTGCCACCTGCGCGAACACATTTTTGAGCGGTTGAGGCGCGTGCATAAGGTGGTTTTTCAGTGCCTGTAAAATAATTTTTAAATTGAACCATACCAGAATTCGCAAAAAGCAAACTTGGATCATTCCGCGGCACGAGTCCGCTGGACGCAACGATCTCATGATCGTTTTTTTTAAAATAATCTAAAAATAATGAACGAATTTCATTTGATGTTGACATAATCCAAACCTTCTAATTTTCAAAATTATTTAGCTATACCCAAATGATTTGGAAATGCCGATTTTTGAGTCTGAGATTTAAAGTGATTTTTGATATCAAAAATTACAACAGGTAATTGTTTTACCTTAGAAATTTTTGGTTCAAAAA
>JAUYSY010000016.1 GCA_030696155.1 Alphaproteobacteria bacterium
ATAACTGTTCCACGACCTGAAATCGAGAAAACGTCTTCAATAGGCATCAAGAATGGTTTGTCAATAGCGCGTTGTGGTGTTGGGATATAAGAATCAACAGCTTCCATCAATTTTTGAACTGCAACTCTGCCGCTTTCTTTACCGTCTAAAGCTTCAAGCGCTGATCCACGGATAATAGGAATATCATCGCCTGGGAAATCATATTTGGATAATAATTCACGAATTTCGAGCTCAACAAGATCAAGAAGTTCTGAATCATCAACTTGGTCAACTTTATTCATGAACACAACGATCGCGGGCACACCAACTTGACGTGCAAGAAGAATATGTTCGCGTGTTTGTGGCATAGGACCATCTGCTGCAGACACAACAAGAATCGCGCCATCCATTTGGGCCGCACCTGTGATCATGTTTTTAACATAATCGGCGTGTCCTGGGCAATCAACGTGTGCATAATGACGATTGGCTGTTTCATATTCAACGTGCGCTGTTGAAATCGTGATACCGCGTGCACGTTCTTCTGGGGCTTTATCGATTTGATCATAAGCTGTGAAAACTGCGCCACCTGTTTCTGCGAGTACTTTTGTAATGGCAGCTGTTAAGGAGGTCTTACCATGATCAACGTGACCAATTGTTCCAATATTACAATGCGGTTTGTTCCGCTCAAATTTTACTTTTGCCATTATCTATGCCCCATTAATTTGGTTTTATGCACATTATACCCATGATTATAAAATGAGAAGGGTATTGTCGTTATGGAGCGGGTGATGAGAATCGAACTCACGTCATCAGCTTGGAAGGCTGCGGCTCTACCATTGAGCTACACCCGCACTTAAATATTCTGAAAAGTGGTGGAGGGAGAAGGATTTGAACCTTCGTAGACTTTCGTCGGCAGATTTACAGTCTGCTGCCATTGACCGCTCGGCCACCCCTCCAGATTTTTATCGTGCGTGAAACACGATAAAAACTTCGGTCATAATAGCTTGTGTGCTGATTTTGTCAACAGGAAAAATGAAGGATTTTTATTTTCTTGAAGTTTGGATTAATTTTCGTTGAAGTAGGGCTCTTTAACCAAATTTAAATACTTATTAAGGTATGATGAACTTATAGAAAAACGTAAACAGGAGGATATCATGAAGAAAACATTTTTTGTATTGGCGACAGCTCTTTTCCTTTCATATGGCGCATCTGCGATGAAAGTGGCAGGAACTGCATCATGTGATGCTTTATGGAATGGATTAACAAAAAACGATGCGGGACAAGCAATGTCTTTTGCATACACAAGAGATGCTAAGTTGAAAATGTTGGAACACCCTGCTGCAAAATGGCTAGGGAAAGAGGATTGGCTGAAAGTATGTGAAAATAATAAAAAATTAGGACATTAAAAACTACACTTGGTTGCGGGGGCAGGATTTGAACCTACGACCTTCAGGTTATGAGCCTGACGAGCTACCGGGCTGCTCCACCCCGCGACAGAGTGTGATGTTGTTATAGGACAATTCTGCAGACAGCGCAAGACTTATTTAATTTTTATTTTTGATGGCTTTTAGAAGTTCATCGAATTTTTGTTAATGAGTGATATTTCAAAACTCAATTATTGCTTTTAAATAGAGAGCACCACTCAATTTATTGATGTGCTCTCTATTTTAAGAGGCGAATTGCTTTTTACTGGAAAGCGCCTCTTTTTGTTTCACCTGCTGATGTAGAGAATGTATGGTTTTCAACAATGCCATCTTTGTTGAATAATATTTTTAATCTTTTAGTCGTATCATTTGTGCCGTTATAAACAAGGCTTGCATATGGAACATAGTTGATACCTTTTGCAGAAGAACGTGTAAATTTGTACGTCCACAATTCTTTGCCGTCACTGAGTAAGTCAAAATCTACTGGATCTCCATAGAGATTTTTAACTTGATCTTTAGTTGTTACATTTTTGATGAGTTTTGATGCAACTTCAACATCTGATGTTTTTTCTAAAAATTGATTGCCGCTTTTAGCTGCACATCCTGCGAGAAGAGGTGTTGCTAAACATAAAATAAGACAAAGTTTTTTCATAAATACTCCTGCGTTTTCAGTTAATTAGCTTATTGATTCAACCTATATGCTTTTGTTCATATCTGTTTCATGTCAGTAAGCTATATTAATGATGTATAAATAGCAATAAAATATATTTTTTTTATTTTTATGCAAAAATAACTTGAAAATTAAAAAAATATCAAGGCGCACAAAATGTGCGCTGTTGTTTCCTGTTAATTGAGCTTAAATCGTAACTCTCCAGGAGGCGGTACGAATTTTGAACATCTCACCTCCTACGTCCCGCGGCTTGTCCGCGG
>JAUYSY010000019.1 GCA_030696155.1 Alphaproteobacteria bacterium
ATAATCCTCACCCATTAATATTGCCTGCATTAAAAGTGATAAAACTTCTTTTTTAACCTCTAACAATTTACCCAATGGCGAATAAAGTTTAATAATAGCAACATTATACAAAGCTTTAGGAATACCAGAATATAAAAACAATCTTATTGCAATTTCATCTCGTTGATAATCTGTAGCAATTGGATTTTTATCTAAATCTGTTGAAATTTTTTTTTGATAAATTAATATTGCTAATTCAAACAATCCATATTTATTATTAATTTTTCTATATAAATCTGCTGCAACTTCATATTGTTGACCTTCTAAAATATCTTGACCATACAAATCTTTCTTAACTAAACCTTCTTTAATTAAAAACCCCAATTTCCATAAAGACTCCCACTCAGATTTCGACCTTCTATAAAAATCTGCAGCGATTTCATATTGGTGCCCTTCAGAAATATCAACACCATTGATATCTTTTTTTATTTTACCTTCATGAATAAGTGAACCAAATTCGCACAATGCTACAGGTAAAGTTATATCTTTCGATATGCATTCCCTATACAAATTTGCTGCAACTTCGTACTGATGTCCTTCAGAAATATCAACACCATCTATGTCTTTTCTAATCTTATTGCTTGCAATAAGGTTAGCATAATTGACTAATGCTTCTGATCTTTTTGACTCTCTATACAAATTTGCTGCAACTTCGTATTGCTGTCCTTCAGAAATATCAACACCATTAATATCTTTCTTTATCTTATCCATTGCAATAAGATTAGCATAATTAACTAATGCTTCTGGACTTTTTGATTTTCTTAAAAAATCTCCAACAATGTCATATTTTTGATCTTTAGAAATAAATTTTCCATCAATTTCATTGACTAAATCGTCTTTAATTAATAAAGCAAGATTAAATAAAGAATATGATGAATTTATTTCTATACATAATTTTGATAATATTAAAAATTTATTATTTATATTTATATTTTTTCCTTTTTGATCAAATTTAATCAAATCAGTTAAAATATATTCCAAAAGAACATCTTTGTTTTCTTGTAATTTTAAACTCCACAATAAACTAGACCCTATTTTGTTTCTATCTTGCTCTTTCATTTTTTGTCCAGATGGGTCCAACTTTCTTTGTCCATTAATTATCAAAATTGCCAAATCACGAATATGATGTTCTTCTGTTGGGTTTCGATAACAAAAAGAAGATTCTAGTAAAAATTTATTATTTTTAAATAAAGTAGCAAGTTGATTTAAAAAAATATCTGCGGCTTTTCTATATTTTTCATAACCATCTCTATTATCTTTTAATTCATTTTTTAAATTTGATACAAAATCAAACACATTAAAAATAAATACAAAAAATTTTCTATCATAGAAAAAAGAATCTTCAAAAGTGGAATCCCCAAAGATACAATTATCATACATATTATGTGCAATATGCATAATATATCTATAAAATATTTTTTTGTCAGAAGATTTTTGTAAATTTAAAACAAATTTCTTGTTCGCATTCAAATAATTAAAGTAATTTATACGCTTTTGACAAAATCCATATTTTTTCGTAAGAATTTCTAAATTTGAAATAATTGTTGATGGTATTACTACACCTTCATTAGTTTTAATATATTTTATTATTTGCATCCAAAATGCAATAACATACCATGAAAACGCATCATTATAGTATTTTTGCTTTTCTGCGTCAGGCGCATTATCACCCAATTCTACCTTAAGAATACCAAGCCATTCCATCGATTTTGGACATGCGTTTTGGGCACCTTCCATTAAAAGATGTTTGGCATCATTTAATGTTCCAATCCCTTTAAATTTATATTCCAAGTAAGTCTTTTGAGCTATTTTAAATTTTTTCTCATTTTGCTCATCAATTTTTTTCTGTTGCCTTCCTTTTAAACCAACCCATTGTTTGAATTTTTCAAACCCACAAAACCTAGTATCTTCAAAGGGATTATCTGTATCCATTATTATTTTTGTATCATCTTCATCATAATCAGCTGAAAAAACATGAATAGGCTTAAAAAAAACACAACAAGCGATTGAAATAAAAAAAAATTTTTTTACCACAGTTAAAACCTTTGTTTAATAAATATTTTTTAATAATGCAATAATATTATATTTTAACTTAATATTTTTCTAAAAAAACACAAGCATTCTTCAATCTCTCAACAGCCTTTTTTAAATTATCCATCGATGTTGCATAAGATAAACGAATATAAGGACTCAATCCAAAAGCACTGCCGGGCACACACGCCACCCCATTTTCCAGAAAATAAGTCGATACATCCTGATCATTCTTTAATGTTTTGCCAATAATGCCCTCACAATTCACATATAAATAAAATGCGCCTTGTGACGACAAACATTGCAATCCCTTGATTTTATTAATGGCCTCCACCATAAAATCACGTCTTTCGATATAGGCCTTGACCCAATCTTTCATGAAATCCTTAGATTCCGTTAGGGCTTTTAAAGCAGCATGTTGTGAAATTGAGCATGGATTCGATGTCATATGTGACTGCACATCTTTCATCGCATTAATCAAGCCCTTGGGACCAGCACAATAACCAATGCGCCACCCTGTCATCGCAAATGATTTGGATACACCATTAATTGTTACAATGCGCTCTTTTAAATCAGGCGCTAATGCAGCGGGTGATAAAGGTGCCGACCCATCAAATAATAATTTTTCGTAAATCTCATCTGACATTAGCATCACATGAGGATTTTGTCTTAATACATCCAATAACGACATCCATTCTTCTTTAGAATAAACTTCACCCGTTGGATTAGATGGTGAATTCAAAATCACCCATTTCGTTTTAGACGTAATCGCTTCCTTAAACTGCTGTGCACTCATTTTAAAACGATTTTTTTCAGAACATTCGATTATCTTAGGCACACCCTCGCATAAAAGGACCAT
>JAUYSY010000025.1 GCA_030696155.1 Alphaproteobacteria bacterium
GAAGCGACACACCAATCGGCTACAACGCTAGAGTTTAGAAACAAGTCTATTGTTTATTCTAGCTTTTTAATAATGATCTAGCAAATTTATTATTAATGGTTACGTTTTGGGTACATGGCAAATTAAAATAAAAATCGTATGCACTCTTCTACACGCCGCGGCTTGGCTACGAGCCCATGAAGGTTCTTAAGAAAATATCGATCTAGTCAACAGAACTAGCATTCTTTTAATTGCCAATTAACACATTGATCTCATTCAAATCTTTTTGGCATTTACTTTTAAAATTTTGCAAATTTGTAGCACTGCTTGCTTCTAAAAATTCTATACCACCGCTTTTTGTAGGAACGTCCTTACCTAATGAAAGAAGTTGATTTTCATTTTCTTTGTACATATCTTTTGTGCTCAAGTAAACTTTTTCTACACTAAGCCAGGAATCGCTTTCTTTTTGATAATACTTATTGAACGCTTCTATTTTTTTCTTAACATCTTCTTTTTTTTCTTCTGCTTTAGCTTTTTCAGTGGAAGATAATTTTTGTGTTAAAGCACCTAAAACAGAGCCGCCGGTTTTGACGGATGATCTTAATGAGCCAGGAACCCATTGGTCAAACTTCTCTTTAGTTGCTGTAAAATCCTTTGTACATGCAGCAATAACATTTCTAATTTCTGAAATATGGGTTGTTGATAATGCCGCGTAGACGTCACTTTGGATCAGATTAAAAGTACTAAAACATAGGAAGCTTAAAAATAATAACCGAAAATTAAACATTGGATCCTCCTGAGAATTATTCTTCTTCTTTATGCTTAGTATATATCATAATGTTATTAATTGTCACTTTTTAAAAGACATAGTGAAATAACTTCAAATTGATACATCGTCAAACCTTCTTCATGTAGGAAGAGACTACACATCGCGCGTCATTCCTTGTCTGAATCTAAAGTTATTTCACTATAATAAAAAACCCCAAGAAGATTTCTCCTCTTGGGGTTAGCGCGTAGATCGTAGTTTGGTAGGTAATACTAATTCACGAATTTAAAATACGAGGCGCAAAGAGAGAAGTGTATTTTTTATACACGATTCGACGCGCAACGACGTAGTTTATTTCGTGGGTTAGTATTAGAAGCCCATACCGCCCATGCCACCCATACCGCCCATATCACCAGCAGGACCATGTGAATGGCCTTTTTGTTCTGGTTTTTCAGCGATCATGGCTTCAGTTGTAATCATCAAACCAGCGATAGAAGCTGCATCTTGAAGGGCGACGCGAACAACTTTAGTTGGATCGATAATACCGGATTTGATCATGTCGGTGTATTCACCTAATTGAGCATCATAACCGTGGTTTGTGTCTTTGCTTTCAAGCAATTTACCAACAACAACAGCGCCTGATTTACCAGAATTTTCAACAATCTGCGTCACTGGTGCAACAAGTGCACGACGGATGATATCAACACCAACGCGTTGATCTTCATTGATTGTTTTGATGCCATCAAGAATACGTGTTGCATGAAGTAATGTTACGCCACCACCAGGGACAACGCCTTCTTCAACCGCTGCACGTGTTGCATTTAATGCATCATCGATACGATCTTTACGTTCTTTAACTTCAACTTCAGTCGCTCCACCAACGCGGATAACGGCGACGCCACCAGCGAGTTTTGCTAAACGTTCTTGAAGTTTTTCACGGTCATAATCTGAAGAAGATTCTTCGGATTGAGCGCGGATTTGTGCGCAACGTGCTTCAAGATCAGCTTTTTTACCAGCGCCTTCAACGATTGTTGTATCGTCTTTAGTAATGCTGACTTTTTTAGCTGTACCTAACATGGAGATATTAACTGTTTCAAGTTTAATACCAAGATCTTCACTGATAACTTGCGCGCCAGTAAGGATAGCCAAATCTTCGAGCATTGCTTTACGACGATCGCCAAAACCAGGTGCTTTAACAGCAGCAATTTTGAGTCCGCCACGAAGTTTGTTCACAACGAGTGTTGCAAGTGCTTCGCCTTCAACGTCTTCAGCAATAATTAAAAGCGGACGACCTGATTGGACGACAGTTTCTAACAATGGAAGAAGGGGTTGTAATCCAGACAATTTTTTCTCATGAATGAGAATGAATGGATTTTCGAGTGTGCAAAGCATTTTTTCTGCATTGGTCACGAAATAAGGTGAAATGTAACCGCGGTCAAATTGCATACCTTCAACAACGTCAAGTTCTGTTTCGAAGCTTTTATTTTCTTCAACAGTGATAACGCCTTCTTTACCAACTTTTTCCATGGCTTTAGCAATCATTTCACCGATTGTTTTTTCGCCATTGGCAGAAATCGTTGCAACTTGTGCAATTTCAGCGCTTGTTGAAACTTTTTTGGATTGTTTTTTAATGTGCGCAATAACTTCAGTCACAGCAAGGTCAATACCGCGTTTAAGATCCATTGGATTTAAACCAGCAGCAACAGCTTTGGAACCTTCACGAACAATTGCTTGTGCAAGAACGGTTGCAGTTGTTGTACCATCGCCAGCGATGTCATTGGTTTTGACAGCAACTTCACGAAGAAGCTGTGCGCCCATATTTTCAAAATTATCTGAAAGTTCGATTTCTTTAGCAACAGTCACGCCATCTTTTGTTGTGCGTGGTGAACCAAAGGATTTGCTGATCACAACGTTACGACCACGAGGTCCTAATGTGACTTTGACGGCATCGGCAAGAATGTCAACACCACGAAGCATACGCTCACGAGCGTCTGAACTAAAACGTACTTCTTTAGCAGCCATATTAAATGTCTCCTTGATTTTATTAATGATTAATTAAGCGGCTTTTGATTTAGAGCTATTTTCGATAACACCCATGATATCTGATTCTTTCATAATTAAGAATTCGTTACCATCGATTTTAACTTCCGTACCAGCCCATTTACCGAAAAGGATACGATCGCCTGCTTTAACGTCTAAAGGAATAATTTTTCCATCATCATTACGAAGGCCTGTGCCTACAGCGATGACTTCGCCTTCCATTGGTTTTTCTTTAGCTGTATCAGGAATAATGATACCGCCTTTTGATTTTTGTTCTGCTTCTAAGACCTTGATTAATACGCGGTCATGTAACGGTCTAATACTCATTTAAGCTCTCCGTTTAATTGCTTACCGATTTGTTTTTAATTCTGGATTAGATATAAGCGCCTATTTTAGCATGTCAACACTTTCGGGAATTATTTTTTTAATTTTTGGGTGTGTCTTGTCTTGGGGGTATGGTCTTTAATCGTTGGGGTTGTTTGAAAAGGTATCTTAAAAAATAAAAAACCCAGTATTTTTTAC
>JAUYSY010000032.1 GCA_030696155.1 Alphaproteobacteria bacterium
ACAGATAATTGTTTTACCTTAGAAATTTTTGGTTCAAAAAGCGACCAAAGGTCATCGGCTAAAAACGGTAGTTTCAGATTATTTGGGTATAACCTTCACAACGCCAAAGATGTTAGGTATATAGATATATACCTAAATATGTAGATAACGCTTAAGGAGAATTTCGTGAAATTTTTTATAGATAGTGCCAACATTGACGACATTCGTGCTTTAGCAGATTTAGGCATTGTGGATGGCATTACCTCCAACCCTACTCTAATTGCACAAACAGGTCGTCCTTTTTTTAAAGTGATGGAAGAAATTTGTGCGCTTATTCAAGGGCCTGTTTCTGCAGAAGTGACTGCCATTGAAGCAGAACAAATGGTTCAAGAAGGTCTTGTTTTACATAAAATTGCACCTAACATTGTTATTAAAGTACCATCAACACCACAGGGCATTAAAGCTTGTAAAATGCTCCACGATCAGGGTATCAAGGTAAATGTAACTTTATGCTTTTCAGCGCTTCAAGCCCTTATTGCCGCGAAAGCGGGTGCTACGTTTATTTCACCTTTTATTGGTCGCCTTGATGATATCAATCAAGATGGCATGGCTTTAATTGATGATATTGTTCAGATTTATGGCAATTATCCAGAATATTCGACTGAAATATTAGCAGCCTCAATTCGTCATCCTTATCATGTATTACTTGCCGCTAAAGCAGGTGCTGACATTATAACAGTTCCACCCAAAATATTATGGCAGCTTTTTCAACACCCCTTAACTGATAAAGGCTTAAGTCAATTTCTAGATGATTGGAAGAAAACCGGACAATCTATTTTGTAATGCAGACTTATAATGCAGGAATATATTGAATCTTGGTCAAATTGGTTGCAGCACGAAAAACGTGTTTCTAAACACAGTTTAGAAGCTTATTTACGTGATCTTGGTCAATTTATAAATTTTTTGACCTCTTATTGGGGTGAAATTGTAAATTTACCAAGATTAGAAAAATTAACACTTCAAGATTGTCGTGCTTTTCTTGCCGATTTGCATCAAAATGAGCGTGCAAAAACAAGTACGTCCCGCACAATTTCAGGCATCAAAAGTTTTTTTAGGTATTTAAAACAACAAAAACTATTGCAAAACGAAGAAATTTTTAAACTTAGACATCCAAAATTGCCTAAATACTTACCTAAAGCATTAATTGTTGAGGATGCCGAAACAGCGTTAAACACGATTGGTGATTTTCAAGAAGAACCATGGGTCCAACAACGAGATTTAGCTGTTTTAACGTTACTGTATGGCGCGGGCCTTCGTATAAGTGAGGCATTGAGCCTTACAATAAATGATTTATCCAGCAAAGATGTTATGTGTATCAAAGGAAAAGGACAAAAAGAACGTATCGTGCCTATTTTACCAATTATTTTGACACGCATTCAAGGTTATATAAGGATTTGCCCTTATGTTCTTGATCCTAATCAACCGCTTTTTAGGGGTGAAAAAGGGAAAGTTTTACAACCGGGCATTATTCAACGTCAAATGAAAAAACTACGACTTGCATTAGGGTTACCACCAACAGCCACGCCTCACGCTCTTCGTCACAGTTTTGCAACGCATATTCTAGGCAATGGCGGTGATTTGCGAAGTATTCAAGAGCTTTTAGGGCATTCGTCTTTGTCAACAACGCAACGTTACACAGAAGTTGACCAGAAACGTTTAACAAAGCTTTATGAACATAGCCATCCTCGCGCTCATAAAAAATAAAATTCTTGATAAATTTAAACCTAAAGAAAAAAATTATTAATACATATAATAAAAAATAAAATTATTAATATTAATAAACACATTACACGTGCTATAATGTAATTATAAACAATTATGGAGGATAAAATGAAAAATATAATTCGTAGTTTAGTTTGCGCTTCTGTTTTAATGTTTGCATTAACACCAAATAATGCTGATGCGCACTCTTCCAGAAATACTTGCGCATACCACAATTTTCGCATGAATAACCCAGGTTATTGCGGTGTATATGTTGATAGAGGACCAAATGTTGTTGAGGGTATCGGCGGCGCTGTCGGCGGTCTTCTTGGTGGTATCGGTGAAGGTATTGGGGCTATTCTAAGCATACCTTTTGGCGGTAGAACTTATTACAATGATGGTTATTATTATGATAATCGTCGTTATCGTAGACATCATCATCGTCATTGGTAGTAATATTTTGAGACGTCGAATGCATCTTGCATAGTCAGCTCATGAAAATATTTAATTAATGATGAGTATAGAAAGACAACCTTATGCTATGGGGGCTGTTAAAATTTTACGACCACGGCCCCTAACCTTAAAAACTGAGCATACGAAAATGTTTTCTTAGGTACCCTTGGTTGTTTTTTTGAGTTCAGCAAAAATTAAAATCGTATCAAAAGCCTACAAAAAAAACGACTATACAAATACTTAACAAAATTGTCTAAATTCACTTGACGGAATCCCCAATAATCTGTAAAAAAGATGACATATGGCGGGCGTAGCTCAGTTGGTTAGAGCGCCAGATTGTGGTTCTGGATGTCGTGGGTTCAATTCCCATCGCTCGCCCCATATATCTCCAAGAATAAATTATTGCCATTATAGTGAAATAACTTTAAATTCAGACAAGGAATGACGCGCGATGTGTAGTCTCTTCCTACATGAGCAAGGAATAACGATGTATCAATTTGAAGTTATTTCACTATACAATAAATTCAAGCAAATCCTTCCTTAAAACGACATAACCTGCTATTTTAATTATATTCGTTAAAAATAGTCAGGATTTGACAGTGCGCTTTATATTTTTCATATGCTTCATCACAATTTCTTATCCTCTTTTAGCGGGATGTACCGATCCTGCACAACAAAATGTTGATTGGCAGCGTTGCTATTTTGATGGAAAAGTCTTACCCAAAATAAATATTTCTGGCACAAATACAAAATTACGTGATTCGAGTTTTAATCGTGCTGATTTAAGCCAGGCCAATTTAGAGCATGTTGATGGTTTTCATACCAAATTTATAACGGCCACTTTGGTTGAGACAAATTTCAAAAATGCGCGTCTTACTGAAGCTGATTTCAGCCGCGCTAATCTTGAAAAAACCAATTTTGAAGGTGCAAATCTAAGGGGAGCTCGTTTTTTTAGAGCCAATGCAAAGGGCGCAAATTTTAAAAATGCTGAAATGCAAGGCGCTGATTTATCGCATGCTGATTTTTCAAATGCTATTTGGGCAGATGGCCGTATTTGTAAAGAAGGATCAATTGGCCAATGCAATTAAACAAAAACCACCAAATCCCTCTTTACCAATATTCCCCTAAAACATTTCAGTTCTATACATATCCTTATTGATCCCGAATCTGACCACCCAATTTTTCTTTCACCTCACGAATCAAATTGGTACTGATAACATCAATTTCGTCATCTTTCAGCGTTCTGTCTTTTGATTGTAACTTTAAATTCAGCGCCAAGGATTTTTTACCAATCGGCAATTTATCACCTTGATAAACATCAAAAATAGTGACTTCTTGCACCAAATTTTTATCTATATTTTTTGCGATCTTTATAACATCTTGCGCTTGAACATTATTATCCAAGATAAATGCAAAATCGCGTCCCGTCATTTGAAAAGAGGATAATTCGAGCGCCATTTTACTTTTCTTTTTTTCTAAGAAAGGCACAGCATCCATAAAAATTTCAAAACCATAAACGGGATTTGCTAAATCAAACTCTTTTTGAATCTTAGGATGAATTTCACCAAAATAGCCTAAAAGCGTTTTACCACCGAAATAATATGATCCCGATCGTCCTGGATGGTACCAAGTGGCTGCATTTTGCTTAAATTGGATCTGTTCTTCTTTGATACCAAACAAACCAAGAACGCTCAAAAAATCAGCTTTGACATCATAGACATCATAAGCGCGCTGACCTTGCAACCAATGTTTCGGATTTGTTTTACCCATCCGCATACCACTTGCCATCATCAATTGACCATCAGGCGTATCATCTTTATAAATAGGCCCAATTTCAAACAAACCTAAATCTGCATTATTCCGCGCAGCATTGCGTGTGAGCACATCCATTATATTCGGTAAAATCGATGGCCTCATATAATCAAGATCAACACTGATGGGATTGGAAAGCAGTAAACTAGTATTGATTGTATCAAACAAAGATGCCTTCTTTTGGGACATAAAAGAATAGGTCACAATTTCCAAAAGCCCACGATTGGCCAAATAGCGGCGTGCATCTTGACGTCTTTTTTGAGACGGCGTTAAAATGGCTTTCGGAATCCCCTCGCCTTTTGGCATTGATGCCGTCGGTAAATGATGATACCCATGAAGACGCAATACATCTTCAATCAAATCAATTTCACTTTGCAAATCAAGACGCCATGAGGGTGGCACGAGTGTTATTTTTTCGCCTGTTTGCTTAATATCGCAACCAAGATTTTTAAGGATTTTTTCAATCTTATCAGAAGCAAGGTCGATGCCTGTCATCTGCGTAAAACGTTTTGGTCTTATATAAATCTCTTTTGATGCAATAGATTCTTTCCCAGTGACTACTATATCGGATATCTCACCGCCGCAAATCTCTAATATAAGCTGCGTTCCATAATCAACGCCGACGCGAACAGATTCGGGATCAATACCGCGTTCGAAACGATAACGTGCATCCGATAATACACCTAATTTGCGTCCTGTTTGCGCTATTCTAATTGGATCAAATAAAGCAGCTTCCAAAAATACATTCTGCGTTGTTAATTCGCAAGCGGTTGATAGCCCGCCCATAATGCCGCCCAAGCTTATAATGCCGGCATCATCGGTAATCACTGTCATACTATCATCAAAAGTATAAGTTTTATTATCGAGCGCTTCTAAAATTTCACCATCACGCGACATACGTAATTCCAAAGACCCTTTGATTTTATCCGCATCAAAAATATGGAGCGGACGACAAAGATCATGGGTCAAAAAATTCGTGATATCCACAAGTGCTGAAATAGGGCGCAATCCAATGCCTATTAATTTCTTCTTCAGCCATTCAGGGCTTTCTTTATTCTGAACATTTTTAATCAAACGTCCCATAAATAAAGTGCATGCGTTTTTAACGTCTTCTTCAAATTTAAAATGAACTTTAATCGGTGATTTAAAATTAGCAATTGGTAATGCCTTCATCGGCATGGGTTTCAATATACCCAGTTTTTTAGCGGCTAAATCACGTGCAATACCGCGCACCGCCAACCAGTCTGGACGATTCGGTGTCACCGATACATCAATCACTGGATCCGTAAGTCCTAAATAATCAACCAATCGTTGACCAACTGCCACTTCTTTCGGCAAATCCATAATACCACTCGCGTCACCGCCTAGTAAAAGCTCTTGCGCAGAGCACAACATCCCATGACTTGGAACACCCCTGATTTCAGCTTTTTTAAGCGTTGTGTTAAGCCCTGGCACAAACGTCCCAATATCAGCGAAAACTGTTTTCATGCCTTCATAAACATTAGGTGCACCGCACACAATGTCATAAGCTTTTGTGCCTGTCGTAACATTACATAAACGCAAACGATCCGCATTAGGATGTGGTGCAACGCTCAAAATTTCAACAATCACAAAATTTTCAAGGCCTTTGCTTTTATCTTCAACAGATTCAACTTCAAGCCCTAGATTGACCAATTCTATAAGTAAGTCATCAAGTGTAATATTCGTATCTAAATGGTCTTTAAGCCATGATAAGGTAAATTTCATGAGGATAACCCTCCGGTAATAGTCGGTAATAAAACGGGTGAAAAACCATAATGACGCAACCAACGCGCATCGGAATCATAAAAATTCCGTAAATCTGGAATGTTGTATTTCAACATCGTGATACGCTCAATCCCCATACCGAAGGCGAATCCTTGGTAAATTTCAGGATCAATGCCCACATTTTGAAGCACTTTAGGATGCACCATCCCACAGCCCAAAATTTCAAGCCAATCAGTCCCCACACCAATTTTAAGACTGCCTTTATTTTTCTGGCATTGTATATCAACTTCAGCCGAGGGTTCTGTAAACGGAAAGAAACTTGGTCTAAAACGTAAAGACAATTTATCTTCCTGAAAAAAAGCACGACAAAAATCGAGCAAACAAGATTGCAAATGCCCCATATGAATATTTTTATCGATCACCAAACCTTCGATTTGATGAAAATTGGGCGAATGGGTCGCATCGTCATCACAACGAAACGTCCTGCCAGGCGCTATAATTTTAATGGGCGGCTTTTGATCTAACATCGTCCTAATTTGAACAGGCGATGTATGCGTTCTTAATAATTTGCGACCGGTCACAGATTCATTGAAATAAAATGTATCATGTGATTGACGCGCTGGATGTTCAGGCGGAATATTTAATGCTTCAAAATTATGAAAATCTTCTTCAATATCAGGGCCTTCAGCATAAGCAAATCCCATTTCGCCAAAAATCGCAATCAGTTCGTCAATTGTTTGACTAATCGGATGGATTTTACCCTCCATTTCAGGACGTGGTGATAAAGATAAATCGAGACGCTCTTTTTGCAAACGCTCATTGAGTGCTATTGTTTCAAGCTGTTCTTTTTTATTATCCAAGGAAACACGTAAATGATCGCGCATTTGATTGAGTGCGGCGCCAGTCGTACGGCGTTCCTCGTCGCTCATCGCGCTCAAGCTTTTCATGAGGTTTGTCAATTCACCTTTTTTACCAAAAAGGTCCAGACGCACTTCTTCGATTTGCGCAAGCGTTTGAGCCGCAGCAATTCGCGATGAGGCTTTATTCTGTAGTTCATTCAACATTAAAGACATTTTAAACTTCCAAGTTTTTCTACCAAACTTCTTTTTGTTTTCCTGGATACTCTGCGCGTGTTTTGTCAGACATACATATTTTCCTGGATGCACCGCCCTTCGTTTTCCTGAACGCGTTGAAGCGAAGCTTCATACGCAGATTCAGGATCCAGAACTAAATACATGCTCGAAGAGCATGGCGAATTTATTAAACTATGTCATGATCTGCGATCATGAGTGTTATCTGAACCCTGGATCTGGCTCGAGTCTTGCGACTCTCCCTGTCCAGGGAAACAATGAGTGTGTCCAATCTATTGAGCCACATTCAAAAAAAATCTAAACAGTTCAAAAAGAAACTGAAGCCAGTATACCAAAATACGTCAAAGGCTTTAAGCTATTTTTTGGATAAAAAAATATTGATTAAATGAACGGTGTGTGATAAAAATATCAAACAAATTATTGGGTGAGTAAAAGTCGTTTGCAACCTCTTCCTTTTAGATCGCCACACCCCCTACGGGGGTTCGCGATGACGATGTGGGGAGAACAAGGGTACACGATGGCGATGCAAACATATCATTACCCATAAGTATAGGTGGCGTCACAATTCTAACCGTACACCTCAGCTGTTTCCCTGGACCAATGAGAGCCCAAAGGGCTCGAATGCGGATTCAGGGTCCAGACCACACTCATGATCTCAGATCATGACATAATTTAATAAATTCGCCATGCTCTTCGAGCATGTATTTTAGTCTGGATCCTGGATCTACGTATGAAGCTTCGCTTCAACGAGTCCAGGAAAACAACTTTATATAGTTAAACCAAAACCACATTATTGAAAGAACTTAAATGAAAAAACTATTACTCATCACCTTGACTCTATTTAACGTATTATCATTTCAAGCAAAAGCAGTTTTAACCCAAGAAGAAAAAGAAGAACTCACTGATAGATTTTTGGAAAATGCACCCGAACACTCTAAAAAAATACTTAGAAAAAAAATATTATCTAATCGTATTAATTTTGCGGATTTAGATAAATATTCATCCGTATTTATTATAAATAATCTTGAAGAATTTTGTAATTCTTTTCAATGGATTGAAAAATTAATATTAGTCGTTCTGAATATTCCATCATTACCTGAAAGTATAACAAAATTAAAAGAATTAAAAACACTTGAATTAAAACACACTCATACACAAAAATTACCAAACAATATTGGACAATTAAACAATTTAATAGAACTAATGTTAGTTGACAACAACCTCACCTCCTTACCCGAAAGCATAGGACAACTTTCCTCTTTAAAAGAACTTACCATCTACGATAATAAAAATCTTTGCGCTATACCCGAAAGCATAGGGCAAATCTCATCCTTAACACATCTCGACCTATCACAGAACCCAAATCTTCGTTCTTTACCTGAAAGCATAGGACAACTTTCCTCTTTAAAAGTACTTTCTTTATCCTATAATCCAAATTTACGCTTTTTACCAGAATCTTTAAGAAATTTAGCACGTTCTCTTGTATTATTAGATTTAAGACATGCAAACATTCAAGAATTTGGCGAGGGCGAAACGCTCGGCAAGCATGAATTACGCACAATTTTTGGTAATCGCGTTGTTTTTACTGATGAAGAGCGTTTCGGCAAACGCAACCCAAACATCCTCACCGAAATATCTATTCATGATACCTTAACCCAACACCAAGAAAAGACATTACATTTTAATATCGATTGTCTCAAAAATTGTATTTTGGCTGATTTACCCATCACAAACCTAACAGGCGATTCTATGCTTGAACAATGGAAAAGCATTTGGTCCAATCTCAATTTTTCAGATGATACACAGCCAGGTTACCTAGATTTTTATACTCTATCTCAATATGCACCAGACGCCAAAGATCCTTCTAGCAATAAAGAATGCATGAATCAAATTCTATCACCTATTCTTACAGGGTTTTTAAAAACATTATGGGGCATGACATTAGAAGGAAACGAACGTTCTGGCTGGCAAATGGATGATGATCAGCATCCAGATCTTCAAAATGCCATCGCCTATATTTTTAATACAATGATCAACCACGAAGATCCAGAAACACTTTCAATGCAAATGATTCAATTTGTGACAGCTATTCTTCATTGCCCCACGGGTCAAAAAACAGGAATCGATACTGTTATTTTGGCAATGCGGGAAGCTAATTTAGGCAATTCTACACTCGCTGATGTTAACGCAGAAGAATTTGAATCAAAACTTAAACAATTTGTAGCGATTGTAAAAGAAAATATTTTTAAACTGGCTGTCATTCCAGGCGATTATAGCCAAAACACCCATGTATTAAACTATTATCATGTTGGATTAAAAGATATTTTAGGCCTCAAATCTTTAACGGCTGTGTCATTAGGTGAAAAATTTGAAGTATTAGGCCGTGGTCAATTTAATGGATGTTTAGGCAATGCTTTAAACGCTTTTCTTCATAAATTTACACCTAATTATTTGATTAAAAAATTCGCAGATTCTTTTGAAACAGATGCCATGAAAATAGTTGATGCAGCTTATGCCAGTAAACCATCAAGTTTAACAAAAGAAGAACAAAAAGAACTCTCTACCGCCCGCATTGCACATCCCTTTAAGCTAAATGCATTATTAAATTATCTGCTTAAAGAAAAGTTACTCATCATAAATGAGGATGAAATACTCGAAAATTGGGCAGATTATTTTACAAAAGATCCTATGCAGGATTATATTAATGCGCAATTAACAGAAATGGGCGCTCAAAAGATTTTAACACATTTTCGATTGTTGGTTGAGCAGCAGGACAATATTATCTCGCCCCTCTAGATGGTGCAACTTCGAACCATCCCGCATCGTCATCGCGAACCCCCTTCAGGGGGTGTGGCGATCTCAATTTTTCAAGGAGATTGCCACGGGCCCCATTTTAAATTTGGGCCCCTCGCAATGACGACGGTGGAAAGATTGCCGCGCAGCTCCGCTGCACGCAATGACGGAGGATGGGTTGTCATTCCTTTTAAGCCGGCCCATCTAGATGATGGACAACTCGCAATGAAGCGTATCTTATAAAAATTCAACCCATTTCACGACACATTAAGAAACTGAAGCCAATATACCAAAATACGGCAAAGACTTTAAGCTATTTTTTGAATAAAAAATATAATCATTATCATCTTCAAAATACATAAATTATTTTAATACAAAACATAAATATGTTGACAATAGGACACGATATATGCCATAATAGGCTATACAGAAATAGATTTTAGATTCAAAATATACTATAATCTATATGAAGTGCAGTATTATTTTGTCATTTCAACAACAAAAGAATGGTTAATAAAAATGAGCAACGAAAAAAGCCACAATCTTCAAGATGTTTTTTTAAACAACATTCGTAAAAATAAAGTCCCCGTGACCATATTTCTTGTAAATGGTGTTAAATTACAAGGGATTGTCACTTGGTTTGATAATTTTTCCATGCTTCTTCGTCGTGATTATCAGGTTCAATTGGTATACAAACATGCCATTTCAACCATCATGCCAGGACAAAATCTCACCCTTCAAGATCAAGATGGTGAAGATTCAATGGCAACGTACGAAAAGCCTATTGAATAAAATCAAAAATCCATTATTCTTAAAGTGCGATAACTAAGAATTTTTAGGTTGATACGTCGTCATTCTTCGCTCATATATGAAGAATATACGTCGCCCATCATTCCTTGTCTGAACTCAAAAAATTCTTAGTTATAAAGCAAGGCGCTTTAAGAGTTTTAGGTGGCCTTTAATCATTATTATTTGAGGTCGAATTGAATCCTACAAAATCCTCGACAGGGCGCGTTATCGTCCTATGCCCCGATTTTAAATCAATCAAATTAAGCCCCACTAAAAAAAGAAGATTGCCTGCAGCACAATTAGAGGAAGCAAAAGGCTTAGCTCTTGCCATTAATCTTGAAATTTTATGGTCAGAAGTCATTTCCATTCAAAAACCAAATGCCGGCCACCTTTTTGGCACAGGCACCCTTGATCGCATTAAATCCCTTATTGATTCTTATGATAATGATGATAAAAAAGTTGATATTGTTTATATCGATTCTCCTTTAACGCCTATTCAACAGCGTAATCTTGAAGAATTTTTAAAAATTAAAGTTATTGACCGCACAGGACTTATTTTAGAAATTTTTGGTGATCGCGCCCAAACCCATGAAGGCACCCTTCAAGTAGAGCTCGCTGCCCTCACCTATCAGCGCAGCCGCTTGGTCAAATCCTGGACCCATCTAGAGCGTCAACGTGGTGGAATGGGTACTGTTGGTGGTCCTGGTGAAACGCAATTAGAACTTGATCGTCGAATGATTGACGATCGCATCATTATCATCAAAAAAGACCTTGAAACCGTCAAACGCACGCGCGGACTTCAGCGCAAATCACGTCAACGTGTCCCCTACCCTGTGGTTGTTTTGGTTGGTTATACCAATGCTGGAAAATCGACACTTTTTAACCGATTAACAGGTGCTGATGTTTTTGAAAAAGACATGCTTTTTGCGACCCTTGACCCCACCATGCGTCTTATTAAATTACCCTCTGGCCAAAAAATTATTTTATCAGACACGGTCGGGTTTATTTCCGATTTACCGACTCATCTTATTGCAGCTTTTAGGGCAACGCTTGAAGAAGCAATGGAAGCTGATCTCATCATACATGTGCGCGATATATCTCATCCAGACAGCGATGCACAACGCGAGGATGTGATAGACGTCTTACGTTCTTTAGAACTTCCAGATGAAATTATTGTTTCAGCTTTTGAAGTGCTTAATAAATGTGATTTATTAGGCGATGAACAGCAAAATGCATTACTATCCCACGACAATCAATTTGCCGTTTCTGCGCTTACAGGATTTGGCATAAAAGACTTATTGCAACACATCGATACTTATCTTTTGCGGGACACGAAAGAACTAACACTTGATATTCCTAATGAAAACGGCGCCATGATCGCATGGATTTACGAACATGGCTTTGTCTTGGATCGAGAAGACTCAGATGTTGCAACCCACCTACATTTTCGAATCAACGAAAAAGAATTCAATAGGCTGCAACAGAAATTTAATGTTGATTAGCCTACTTTTCAATCGCAACGGCTGAAAGCAATTCCCGCGCATCTTTAATGCGTCCAGGACATAAAGATGCAGCTTTACGATGCTCCGGTATATCGATTTGCTTTTGAACCTGCCCTAGTTTAATATTGATTTTTGATCCGCCAGCTGGCTTCAAAAAATCACCTTTTTTCATTAATCCACAAATCAATTTTTCAAATTGGCTCCACTTTACTTCTTGATTTACAGAAGGATCCATAATCGCATCAAAAACCTGTCTTTCCTTAGGTTTTAATTTAGATAAAGAAACAGGTAAAACATTTTCTTCTTCAAGCTGACTAT
>JAUYSY010000048.1 GCA_030696155.1 Alphaproteobacteria bacterium
AAGGTAAAAAAAGATGCTAAAATAAAAGAAGTGAAAAAGAAGGTGGAGGACGTTAAGGTAAAAAAAGATGCTAAAATAAAAGAAGTGAAAAAGAAGGTGGAAGACGTTAAGGTAAAAAAAGATGCTAAAATAAAAGAAATGAAAAAAGACATTAAGGATCTTAAAGCAAAAAAAGTACAGAAAAAAAATGAAGACGGGGCTGCTACGTTAGGTGGATTTTACGATCCAAGTAGCAATACCGTTTTTGGGTATTAGGTTTACTCAAGATGATTTTTATAATAGGCCTCTTGAATTTGACTTAAGTTGGCTGATTGGAAGCCTTCAGCTTCCATGATGTCGCGTTGAATTTTTTGCCATTCGTCATAGGGTGATACATGTTTATGTGTTCCAGTATTTTGGTATTGCGCAAACCATAGCGATTTTAATCGCTCAAATTGCGCTTCATTTTTAGCAATTGTTTGTGCAGCACAGTCAAGCATCATCTGGATATAGTCTTCATGAATATCATCTGTTTTAAGATCGCCAATTAATTCTGTTTGAATACGAATGTAATTGTTACCTAAGAAACTTTCCATTGTTCTGTCAACGGCTGCTAATTGGCCTTGTTCAAATTGCTTAATAATTTTTTGTATGTCAGGGATTGCTAAATCAATCTTAATTTTCTCATTGATATTTTCGCCTGTTCCGATTGATATTACAATAATATCTTCAAATGCTTTATTTGGAAACAGACGCCTAATTTCAGCCAATGCAATTTCTGATGGGTTGTTGGCGGAAAGTCCGCCATCTCGATATATATCTCCATCCTCAAGTACTGATGTAAAATAAAAAGGAGCGGCTGACGTTATTCGTCCTGCTTTCCATACTCGTTCATTTTTTGCATCGCTCAAAAATGCAGAATGACTTCCAAAAATCTCTAAATTATTGTCTGTATCATTAAAAGCTGTTACAAAAGCGGGCACTAAAAGTTGCGACAATTTGGTATGTTTTGTAAAAGTTTCTTTGCAAAAAGTTTCGATGCCACTTGGATCGTACATAGATTCAAGAATGCCAGGTAAATGAATAATACTTCTTTTTTTAAAAATTTCTTCTTTTTTTGTTAAATATTGATTAAGAATTTGTGCTGGGTTAAAACGGGCTAATGTAGGATTATCATCATCAGGCATTGATAATGCCAAGGCAATTAATCCACCAGTTGATGTTCCAGCGATGAGATTAAAAAGTTGATTAATAGGAACATTCATCATTTCTGCAATATGTATCAAGATGCGTGCTAATATAACGCCCCTTATACCGCCACCATCAAGTGACAAAACAAATACTTTTTGATGGCAATCCTTCATACATTCATGTGTTTTGAATAGGGTGTTTTGAAAAGCAATTATAGGCGCAATATCAATTTTGTTATCATTGCTTGAGCTTGATTGATTTGCAGGTGGAACTAAAGGTGGTGTATAAGATGGTGGATTATCATCTTCTTCACTTGTATCATCATCTTTTTCGTTATGAGAAACCGAGATAATTTGATCGGATCCTGTACCAATGTCGATTTCGTTTTGTTCTATATCATTATTTTTTTTGGAACCTCCAAATAAGCCTCTGAAACATGAAAAACAACCGGGTTTTTCAGCAATATCACTATCTTCTATTGTTTGTTTTGCTTTTTTACCCGCTTCAACTTCATGCGTTGAAACAGAAAATAATACAAAAAAAAATATAGTCATTAAATTTATTTTTGATTTCATCGGTGCCTCTCTAAATAACGTGTTTTATTATTTGATCAAAAAATAAGACATTCTAAAAGTGAGGAATATAGACATAAGTTAGATAATTTGTTTTTAATTTAATTTGAGTAGACTTATCGTATTGTTGAATAAAGTTGATTTATATCCTGTTGATATGTTAGAAAACACTGCTCAAAAAAATTAATGTGGATAAAAGGGTTAATATGTTACATCAAAAAATGATTTATAAAATTCTAACATTGGAAGAATTTGATGAATTCAATAAAAATAAAAAATTCGTTGGCAATCCACTTGATCGTGAAGATGGGTATATGCATTTTTCAACTAAAGAACAATATCCTAAGATTATTCAAAAGTTTTTTCCTGACCAAAAAGTTGTCGTTCTGGAAATTTATGCAGCTAAAATAGCAGGAACGCTTAAGTTTGAAAGCAATATTCCTAATGGCGAGCAATACCCACATCTTTATGGCGGATATATTGAGGCTCAAGACGTTATGAATATTATTAATATCGATTAATGCAATCTATACTCGATCGGTTTCAAACTGTGGAGGGCGTCAGATTTCGGGATTCGACATGCTCATGTATATAGAGATACACTCCGCGTGTCTCACCTCTCGTCTTCTTGACCCACATTTTGAAACCGATCGAGTATATCTAAACATAAAAATAAAAAGAGGCTTATCCATTATTCTGTTCGTGAAATTAAATAAAATACAATTTTTTCTACCTTTTTAAACGAAAGAGGTTGCCAAAAAGCGAATCTCTTCATAGAATCGCAAAGTCTTAAAAAATTATTGAGTTTAGTTTTAAGCTACCGACTTATCTATTATGAGGTTTAGTGTGAAGTTTTTTCAAGCCAAGCAATTCGTTTTGCTGCTTTTTTTTCTTTTCTTGACAGATGTTAATGCGCGAATGGGCGATGATTTTAATCAAGAAGTATCCGAAAACTATATGTTTGTGGGTTCAATTGAGGTTGAAGGTGTTGAACGCATTCCTAAAGAAACAATTTTATCCTATTTAACTTTTAAAAAGGGCGAATCTGTTGATCGTAATGCGATTGATCTTTCCTTAAAGGCATTGTTTGCAACAGAGCTTTTTGCAGATGTGAATATTGATGTTGATCGAGAAACGATTAGGGTGAAAATTAAAGAAAATCCAGTTATTAATCGTATTGCATTTGAAGGAAATAGTAAGCTTAAAGAAGAACGTCTTAAAAATGAATTACAATTAAGACCGCGTGTTGTTTATACACGTAGTAAAGTTCAAAGCGACGTGGAGCGTTTGGTTGAAATTTATCGTCAAAATGGTCGTTATGCCGCAAAAATTGAGCCTTACGTTATTGAACTTCCTCAAAATCGTGTTGATCTTGTTTTCAAGATTAATGAAGGCAAGGTGACGCAAGTACGTCGTATTAGTTTCCTGGGACATAAACATTTTTCAAGTGCAACACTGAAAGAAATTATTAAGACACGTGAATCAGCTTGGTGGCGTATTATGTCTACTGATGATATTTACGATCCACATCGTCTTGAATATGATAAAGAATTGTTACGCGAATATTATTTGGCAATGGGCTATCCTGAATTTCGTATAAAATCAGCGATTGCTGAGCTTGCGCCTGAAAAAGATGGTTTTTATATTACCTTTACCATTGAAGAAGGAAGCCGCTACAAAGTTAATAAAGTTGAAGTAGAGTCACTGATTAAAGAGATTCCAGGCGAAATGCTTAAAAAGGACGTTTATACAAAAGTTGGCACTTGGTATAACGCTGAAGAAGTGAATGCGACTATTTCATTGCTGACTGAAAAATCGGGTGAAATGGGCTATGCGTTTGTTGATGTAAAGCCACGTACAGAGCTTGATCGTGTTAACAAAAAGATAGACATCATTTATGAAATAGGCGAGGGACCAAAGGTTTTTGTTGAAAAGATTGATATTGTCAATAATTTTAGAACCTTGGACAAAGTGATACGTCGTGAGTTTTTGCTTGCAGAAGGTGATGCTTTTAATGTGTCTAAGCTTAAAGATAGTAAAAAAAGATTAGAGCATGTCGGTATCTTCGAAGACGTAAAAGTTGATCATGAAGAGGGGTCAAAGCCTGATCAGACAATTATTAAAGTCGATATTCAAGAAAAAAGAACGCTTGATTTTAACATTGCGGGTGGTTTTTCTGAAAATGAAGGTATTTTAGGGAAGCTCGAACTTAAAGAATCCAATTTTTTAGGACGTGGTCAAGAAGTTGGTGGTGCAGTGACTGTCTCTAAAAGAAGTAAAAACTTTAACGTTTCTTTTACGGAGCCTTATTTTTTAGAGCGTGATCTTTTGGCAGGTGTGGATTTCTTCCATTCGCGCACGAATAATTCTAAGCAAAGCTCGTATGACATTATGTCATCTGGGGGAAATACACGTTTCGGATATGATTTAGCTGATCATATTGGGCAGATGTGGTCATATGGTTTGCGACGGACAAAAATTTATCATGTTGACAAATCTGCATCTCGTTATGTTAAATCGCAGCGTAGACGTGCGGTTATTTCAGAGATTGGGCATACCCTTACTTTTGATTATAGAGACAATAGGATAGAACCAAATCGAGGATTCTATCTTAGCTTAACGCAAGATGTTGCAGGGCTTGGCGGAAATACACGTTATATCCGGTTTTCAAATTCAACCGGTTTTTATCAGCCTATCACCAATGATATTATCTTGAGTTTAACAGGTGAATTAAGTTATATTCGGGGTATTCATCAAAAGGTGGATATGCCTAATCGCTTTTTCTTGGGTGGTGATTCTTTCAGAGGGTTTGAAGTTGGTGGTATTGGACCACGCGATATTTTTTCTGAAGATGATGATGCGCTTGGTGGGCGACGTTCTTCTGTGAGTACGGCAGAGATAAGATTTCCAATTGGATTGCCTGAAGAATTGGGTGTTTCAGCAAGAATCTTTACAGATATTGGTTTTTTAGATAAACCTGTAGAAAAAGGTCCTGGTATTCTTAACCATTTTAAATGGCGAGCAGCTTCAGGGGTAGGGATTACATGGAAAACCCCAATGGGGCCCGTTAGAATAGATTTTGCAAAACCTTGGCTTAAGGATAAGAATGATTTGAAAAAATATGTCTTATTTGGCTTTGGTACACGTTTTTAGTTAGATCTGAGGATAAAATGAAAAAAATATTTATACTTTCTGCATTAATACCTAATTTGATGCTTATTTCGGCGCATGCTGCAGCGGCTAATGAACCAGTTGTTCAACAAACAAGTACAGCGACTGTGGCTTCTGCTCCAGTACATACAGCGTCTAAATTCTCTATGGGTGTTTGTGATGCGAATGAAGTTTTTTATCGTGCTAAAGCAATACAAGAATTTGAGCAACATCGCGAAAATAGATTAAAAGAATATCAAAAAAGTTTTGTTCAGCAAGAAACTAATTTGCGTAAAGAACATGAAAAACTTGAAGATAAGATGAAGCTTGGTAAAGAAGCATATATCGAGGCTGAAAAAGGTTTTCAAGGTAAAGTTGATGAAGCGCGTAAGCGTTTTGAAGAAATGCGCAAAAAAATAGATTTGGCCTCAGCTGATGCTGAAAAAAAAGTCAAAGAAGAAATATTGAAAATTGTTATGGATCTTAAAAAGAAACATAGCTTGGGAACAGTGTTTGATAAAGGTGCTTTGCTTATTTCTGATGAAGTTCATGATTTAACTGAAGAAGCTGTAAAGCTTGTTAATGAAAGATTGCCATCTGTTAAGGTTTCTATACCTCCTGTGAAAGGTTAATTATGGCTGATAGCCGTTTTTTTAAATATGGTGGTCCTTTAAGTCTTAAGGACCTAGCGCGGATTGGTAATGCTGAATTAGCTAATACAAGTGATGCCGAAAAGATTATAAAAGATCTAGCAACGCTTGAGAATGCGCAAACGGATGCAATTGCTTTTTTTCATAATCCTAAATATATGGAAACATTTAAGAATACAAAAGCAGGCGCTGTTATTATAAAGCCTCAAGATTTAAGTGCAGCACCTAAAAATGTTGCTCTTTTATTATCTGATGATCCGTATAGAAGTTTTGCTTTTATCGCACAAGCTTTTTATCCGGATGAAGTTTTTCCGTATATTCAAGAAGAAGCTGAATCTTGTATTCATCCATCATCTATTATTGATGCTAGTGCTAAGATTGGCAAATCTTGTCGTATTGATGCGGGTGTTGTTATTGGAGCAAATGTCACCATTGGTGATTATTGTAATATCAGCGCGAATGCCGTTATAGAAGCAGGCGTTCAAGTAGGTCACCATTGTTATGTAGGTCCTAATGCAAGTATTACGCATAGTTTAATTGGCAATTATGTTGTGATTCATATGGGTGCCCGTATTGGTCGTGCTGGTTTTGGATTTGTACCGGGTCCTCAACGTGCGATGCGTGTGCCACAATTAGGACGTGTTATTATTGAAGATTGTGCTGAAATAGGCGCGAATGCAACAATTGATCGCGGGAGCCTTGAAGATACTATTATTGGTGCTGGCAGCATGATTGATAATTTGGTACAGCTAGGTCATAATGTTCAGCTTGGCCGTGGATGTATTATTGTTTCTCAAGCAGGTATATCAGGAAGTACGAAATTGGGTGATTTTGTTCAAATTGGTGGACAAGCAGGGCTCACCGGTCATTTGAATATTGGCAAAGGCGCAAAAATTGCTGCACAAAGTGGCATTATGCGTGACATTCAAGCAGATGCCGTTGTATGTGGAGCCCCTGCTATTCCCATTAGAGATTTTCATCGACAAACTTTAGCAATTTGGCGAATGGCTAAAATTAAAGGCGCATAATATGTCAGAAAACAATGAAAATTCAATTGATTTGAAAAACCATTCGACGCTCAGTGTAGAGCGCATCATGAAATTAATTCCACATCGCTATCCTATGCTTCTTATTGATCGATTGGTTGATATTAAAGAAGGTGAGGCGACCGGCATTAAAAATGTGACCATTAATGAGCCATTTTTTCAAGGACATTTTCCCGCCCGCCCCGTTATGCCTGGCGTTCTTCTTATTGAAGCCATGGCGCAAACTGCTGGTGTATTGGTTATGCATCAACTGGGTGAAGAAGCAGATGGTAAAGTTGTATATTTCATGTCTGTTGAAGAAGCTCGTTTCAGACGCCCTGTTGTGCCTGGTGATTCTTTGCGTATACATGTTATTAAAGAAAGAAACCGTGCCCGGGTATGGAAGTTTAGTGCAAAAGTGATGGTTGAACAAAAATTAGTTGCTGAAGGTACATTTTCAGCAATGATCGTGGATATTAAAGAATGACATTTTCTAAAGCAACAGAGTTTATAAAAAATACAAATGTAAATATACATCCAACAGCAATTGTTGATCCTAAAGCGCAACTTGGCGAACGTGTCTCTATTGGGGCATATTCAATTATAGGACCGCATGTTGTTTTGGGTGATGATGTTGAAGTGTTACATCATGTCGTGATCGTTGGACGTACAACCATTGGTGCGCGTACTAAAATTTATTCATTTGCAGCCATTGGTTTTGAAACGCCAGACAAAAAATATAAAGGTGAACCTTCGACGCTTATCATTGGCACAGATAATATTATTCGTGAACATGCAACCTTACATCCTGGGACTGAAGGTGGTGGGATGGTGACGCGTGTGGGTAATAATTGTTTATTGATGATTGCATGCCATGTCGCACATGATTGTACTATTGGTAATAATGTTATTATGTCCAATAATGCAACCCTTGGCGGTCATGTGATTGTGGGCGATTATGCAAACATTGGAGGGCTCGCAGCTGTTCTTCAATTCGTACGTATTGGTCATCACGCGATGATTGCAGGTTTAGCTGGTGTTGGTTACGACGTTATTCCTTATGGAACGGTTATTGGCGAGCGTGGTCATTTAAATGGTCTTAATCTGATTGGGCTAAGGCGCCGGGGTTTTGACCGTGAACTTATTCATTCATTACGCAATGCGTATCGTCTTATATTTGCTAAAGAAGGTTCATGGGATGAACGTGTGAGTGATGCTGCTGAAACTTTCAAAGGCAATGCTTTGGTCATGGAAATTATCAATTTTGTGATGGAGCCGTCAAAACGACCCATTTGTAAGCCTAAGGGTTTAGAGGAAGAAGAGTCAGATGTCTAAATTAGGAATTATTGCCGGTGGTGGAAATCTACCGAAAAAAATTATTCAAGCTTGTCAACAAACTAAACGCGACCATTTTGTGATTGGATTTGAAGGGATGACAGATCCTGATTGTGTTGAAAAGAGTCCTCATTATTGGTCTAGTCTTGGGCAAATTAACGCAACGTTAGAAAAATTTAAGGAAGAAAACGTTACTGAAGTTGTTTTTGCAGGTAGAATTGAGCGACCTTCTTTTAGTGCGCTTAAAATGGATAAGCGTGCAGCCTCTCTTCTTGCAAAAGCTGCTTTGCGTGGTTTTGGTGATAATGCCGTTTTGACATTGATTATTGAAGAAATTGAAAAAGATGGCTTCAAGGTTGTTGCCGCACAAGATTTGTTAGATGATCTTTTGGCGCCAGAAGGTGCTTTGGGGCAAATCGAACCTGACGCGCAAGCTTTAAGCGATATTAAAAAGGGCCAAGAAATTTTAACACAGATGTCACCTATGGATATTGGTCAATCTGTTGTTGTTCAAGAAGGTATAGTTTTAGGCATTGAAGCCATTGAAGGTACGGATGCGTTAATAGATCGTTGTGCGACTGTGAAGCGCGATGGCGTTCAAGGTATTCTTGTGAAAATGCGTAAAGTCGGCCAAGACAATCGTGCAGATTTACCTACAATTGGACCTGAAACGCTGAAAAAAGCGAAAGCAGCAGGTCTTCGTGGTATCGCCATTGAAGCACGTGGCACTATCATTATTAATAAAGATGAAGTGATTGATTACGCTAATAAATCTAATATGTTTGTCGTTGGGGTCAAAGCCGCATCGTGAAAAATGCAGTTAAATCAATATACGTTATTGCGGGCGAAGCATCAGGCGACCTTTTAGGCGGTCGCTTACTTAAAACCTTGCATGAGAAAATGGATGGTCAAGTGCAGTTTTTTGGTGTTGGTGGTGACACAATGCAAGAAGCTGGTCTTAAGTCTTTGTTTCCAATGACAGATTTGTCTGTAATGGGTTTTACAGAGATCCTACCCAAATTACCTTTGTTGATGCGACGTTTAAAAGAAACAGAGCAACATATAAAAATTCAACGACCAGATGCTTTAATTACAATTGATGCACCTGGTTTTAATTTTAGACTCGCTAAAAAACTTCAGAAACATCCTTTTCCGATCATTCATTATGTAGCGCCATCTGTTTGGGCTTATCACAAAGAACGCGCAAAAAAATGTGCTGCTTTCTTAGATCATTTGCTCACTCTTTTGCCTTTTGAGCCGCCTTATTTTACTGAGCATAATTTGTCGGCGACTTTTGTGGGCCACTCTATTTTAGAATCAGGTGCTGATCAAGCTGATGGTGAAAGATTTAGACAAAAACATAAGATTGATCCATCAATACCGCTGATTGGTATATTACCAGGTAGTCGGGTTATGGAAATCAATCGATTAGCGCCTATTTTTGCTAAAAGTTTTGAAAAATTATCCTATTTTTATCCGCAAGCAAAAGCAATTGTGCCTTGTTTGCCTCATTTGACACCTCAAATAAAACAGATTTTTCGTCGTGAATTAGGGATGCTTTATGATCAGGTTGTTTTTGTTAAATATTTTAGTCAAAAATATGACGCGATGGCGGCGTGTAATGTAGCCATTGCAGCATCCGGAACAGTCACCTTAGAACTTGCGCTTGCAAAAGTACCAATGGTTGTTGCCTATCGTTTAAACCCTTTGACGGCAATGCTCGCAAAACGTGTATTAACGCTTGATTATGTTACGATTGTTAATATTTTGCAAAATAAAGAAATTATTCCTGAATTTTTACAGGAAAATTGTACAGCCGATAATATTGCACTCTCTGTTGAGTCAATCCTTAAAAATCCTAAAAAAGCATTACAACAACTTGAGCAGACAGAAGTTTCTTTAAAAATGTTGCGCGCAGATGGTGCAAATCCAAGTGAAAAAGCGGCTGATGCAATCTTAGGTGTTCTAGGAAAAGTTTATTAACTTGACTTAATAGACGTTAAAATGCTTTAATACTTACAACTTTCATAACAATAAGATAATTATGCGCTGTACAACCTTTGTGACTGCCGATTCATACAAGATTAATGATTTACTAACTTTCTTTGAATCTAAAGGCTTTAATCCTAAACATTATAACGGCGTTATTCACTTAAAATCGATTATGCCACCTAAGGACGATGATCAAGGCCCTAAATTAAAGGGCGATGCTTTTTTCTTTGTGTATGGTTGCGTTAATTTTTGGGGACTTACGCAAGAAGAAGAGAAGCATTTTATTAAGATGATCAAGCCATATGAGCTTGGATCTTTACAAAATGCAATTCAAGATTATTCTACTTATTTAATGGGTCAAGAAACTGAAATTGATGAAGAAAACGATCGTATTGTTTTATCAAACAATGATGATCTGATCAAATTGTCGATTGCACATGCATTAACGCAATCTGTTAAACTTTCTTCTTTTGAAGTATTTGTAGATAAAACAATTGAAAGTATGGGCGATCTACCTACTGAGTTTTCAACTCAAGGTAAAATTTTACTTTCACGAAAAAAATTATCTCAGAAAATTGGGGCGTTATTTTCCGTCCGACATAAAATCAATCTTCACAGCGATATCCTTGATACACCTGAATTTTTTTGGCGTCGCCCAAGATATGAGCCCTATTATCTGATGGCAGCAGATTATATGGATATTCAAACACGTATTGAGATTTTGAATAAACGTTTAGACGTTATTCGTGAATTTTATGAAATTCTATCAACTGAATTAAATCACCATCATTCCGTACGACTTGAAATTGTTGTTATTATTTTGATTGCCATGGAAGTCGTTATTGGATTGTCGCATATATTCAATATTTGGAAGTAGCATCCTAATGTGTCGGAAAAGCTCTTTTTGATTGTGCAAATTAAAAATCTTAACTTTTTTTAAAAAGGGGCTTGAAAAGAAGTGACTAAATGTGTATCTTCTCTTCTTAGGAACACATCAATAAATGCCGGTTTAGCTCAGGGGTAGAGCAACTGATTTGTAATCAGTGGGTCGGGGGTTCAAATCCCTCTTCCGGCACCATTCTTCAAGATTTCATTACATGCTTAAAATCGATTACCTTAAGAATCATCCTCATTTTATACCTTTATTAGCGCGTTGGTCTTTTGATGCATGGGGTATGTATAATCCTGATGCGACTTTTGAAACGGTACAGCAAAAATTAACAAATCATTTAAATGATCATTGTTTGCCGCTGACTGTAATTGCTCTTAGGGGCAATGTGCCTATTGGTATGGCAAGTCTTCGAGTGTCTGATGGGTGTGATCATCTAGGCCCTAATTTTACACCATGGCTTGGTTCTTTGTTTGTGATCGAGCAGGAAAGATCAAAGGGCGTAGCAGGGTTGCTCATTCAAGAAATTCTTCAAAAAGCAAAAGATTTAAGTTTTTCAGAATGTTATTTGCTAACATTTCAAAAAAATCTTGTAAAATATTATGAGAGTTTAGGTTGGAATTATCTTCAGGATGATGTTTATAATATAAGTCCTATAAGTATTATGAAAATAACCACTTAAACTAATTTATGAGATATTGAAAGATTCAGACAAAGTCACCTAAGACACAAGCCTTAGGTGATGTGATCGAAGATTTTTGTTTTTTATTATTTTGAACGGCCATAATCAAGAAGTGCATTCCCAATTTTATCAATTACTTTAGTGCCAGTTTTGCTGTGGGCGCTATGCTTGCATTTAAGAGTTTGTATGCCAATTAAGGCTCTTTTTGTTGATTTGGTAATTGTAAGTACATTGCCCGTATTTTCAGTTAGTTTCCGTGCATCAATTGTGCAGCTTCCTGGATTTACGCCCGAAGTGCTGCTGCTTACATGTGCCGTTAAATTGTTAGAAGAAGATAGATGTCCCGATATAACAGTGCCTACATTTGGGCGTAGATCTGCAGAACCAAGTTCGGTGGTTACACTTATGGGGTAGGGAGAGTGATTTACAACACTTAAGGAAACAGCATTTGTTGCTAATGAAATGCTAATAAATCCAAGTGTTGCGACAGATAATAGAATTTTTCTGTTCATTTCATTTACCTTTTGTTTGTTTTATATATGATAAGATACATATCGTTCTGTTACTATTTTGATATAAATAAGTTAATTTTTCGTAAAGATGATCAGTGTGCTTAAAATTCACTTTCTTGTCGTGATTTGTTCGCTATTGTTGAATATTTTGAATTGAGGTTATTTGTAAATTCAATTGGTTGTAGAAGATTAACAACCAGTTTCCTACGTCCTGCGACTTGTTCGTGGAATCCAGTCTTACGCTCACAGAGAGTTTTTTTTAAAATTTCAAGAGATTGAATAAGATTAGTCTCTTTTTTTTATACTTTTTCTGGATCCAACGGACAAGCTAGGGACGTAGGACATAGGTTAATTCTCAATAGCCTTTAACGCATTGATAAAGTTTATTGGTTGCTGCTTTTGTTGTGTTCATTTTCGATATAGTTTGTTTTCATGATCTTTTATAGACTTTTGGAGATTTGTTCACATTTAAGTCTTGTGCTTCCGGCTAAATAACTTAATTTTGATGTTCTTATTTTAAGAATAGTTGCCATGTGTGTATTTAATTTATGATCATCAATTGGGCAGGTGCCTCCTGTTATTTGGTTACCTTTTCCATCTTTACCGCCAGTGACAGTTGCAGTGGCTCCTTGGAAATTTCCACTCATCACTGTTGATCCGTGTGCATCAATCATTGCGCTTTGACCTCCTATGACAATTTTTACTTTAAAAGGAGTAGTGTTTTGAATTGATAGATTGCTTGCGTTTGTCACTGATGAAACGCCTATAATAACGAATGCAACTATTGATAATATAATTTTATAGCTCATTTTGTTCTCCTGTATTACAATGTTGTTCTTAAGTTTATTATGTCATAAATTTGTTAATTTTTAGTAAAGATAATAATCGTGCTTAAAATCCACACTCCTGTCGTAAAATTATTTATTGTTAAATTTCAAGAAATTAAATAATAATAGGGGCTGTTGACATTTCGAAGCTCGCTATGGCCTGTAGCTACATTTGGTTGCCAATGTGAAATGTCAACAGACCCTAGACTCTTATCACAGTTTAGGCGCTATGAGCGTTCATTCTCTTCAATTATTAAATGAAATGTGTGCCCTCTATAAAGAGGGCGTCGTTAGGAAGAGTGTTGTCTTAGAAATTAATGTTGTTTTCTTCTATTTGATTTTGGGTGTCGTTGATTGTTTTAGCAAATCCGTGTGACCATTTATTGATCCAAGTTTTTTCTAAATTAAAATTTTGAATCCCATGAAGGGTAGCTTTTAAGAAAAGATCAGATTCGATTTGGGTTGCAGATGTGAAATCTTCAAAAAAGCAGAGACGATTGCCTGGGTGAGGGTGTTTTGTGCGTATATCTTTGAGTAGAAAATTTATGGTGTTTGTTTTTTCTAAATCTTTAATTTTTGCAATGGCTCCATGAGAAAGGTAAGCACCGCCTATAATTAAATTTTTTAATCCATGCATTTTATCAAGTTGAAAAATAAAATCTCGTAAAATAGGGCTGTCGTGATCTCTTGCTTCTAATATAAGGTTTTTTAAATTTTTCATTCTATGTAAAATTTTCAATACAGTATCAGAACTTTCTTCACCTACAAATGTAAATTCGCTGGTTTCAAAAGTATCGACAAAGCAAAGTGTTTCAAGTGTATTTATTTTTGAAATATATTTAAGTATGTCAAGATGTTCTGCGTCTGTTAATTCATCGCTAAAAATTGCAGGATAGTTTAATCTTAATGTTTTTAAATTCATTTGAGATAAAGCGTTTCCACCTTTTTCTTTTATTAATAATACTTGGGTTGAAGCACTTATGGTATAAGTATCTTGATTCGTATATAAATCAATATGAAGATTGATTAAATTTTTTATTTTTGATATTTCTACCATTGTAGTGTCGTCTAATAAATAAGAATAAAAATTAAATTTTTGTACGCCTAAATGACTAGAAATGGCTTTTATTATATTTAAACATTTTTCTTCCTTTAGCATTTGATGATTATCTTTTGTTTTATTGTGCAACAATGTAAATTGTTCTATTTTGTCATCATCGTTTTGATTTAAATAATAGTTACTTGGATGATAAAATACACAATCTGTATCAAATCTTACTTCGTTTAATTTTGTAAATTGGCTAAGAAAAGATGAGATATCTTCTACAGTAATATCGTCATTAAATCCGCCTGCAAAAACAATTTTTTGTATATTTTTAATATCGCTATATTCGCTTAAAACATACATTGAAAGTTCGAATGCATTTTCAAAAATACATGGAAAAATGATTAAGGTCTTGCTATTTTTTACTTTGTTTAAATCCCATAAATTGGTGTTGATATTTTTTTTAGATTTGTTCGGGTCTTCGTTAGAGAGACTTCTTTTTCCTTCTTGTGAGGGAAAAAGAATTTCGTCATCATCATCGGCAGCCAAAGCGGGCTGGGAAAGTAAAGCTAAAGAGATAAGTAGTAAACGTAAAATTTTCATTTTTTAATCCTATTTTTTGTGTTGCATTTGTATATTTATCAATAGACTTCTTGCCAAACTCGCTGATGTGAGACGAGTGGTAGGAGATGCGGCACGGAAGACCACAGTGTATTCTTCATACATGAGGATCTGAGTACCGCATCGACGCACCAATCAGCCACAACAGTAGGGTTATGAAAGAAGTCTAATCCAATATCATGTCATGAGATGGGCAATAATTAGTTTCTTTTAAGAAACCTAGTTCTTTTAGAAACAGTAGGATAATAAAATCTTGTTTTAATTCGCCATCTATCGTAAAGAGATGTTCGTTGATATCATTTTCAGGGATTCCTTCATTTCTAAGTCTATTTTTTGCAGGAATTGAAATGACTTCCCAAATGAAATTTATGCCTGTGTCAGGATTAATAATTTCTAATTTATTGTCTCTAAGCATGGACTTGAAATGGTTTACAAATATACTTGGTGTTATGTTTGTATGGAATAGATCTAGGGCCTCTTGTAAGGATTGC
>JAUYSY010000070.1 GCA_030696155.1 Alphaproteobacteria bacterium
CTGGACGCGTTGAAGCGCAGCTTCATACGCAGATCCAGGGCCCAGATTAAAATATATGGTCGTAGACCATAACTAAGATATTGAAATTATGTCATGATCTGCGAACATGACTATTTCTGGACCCTGGATCCGCATTCGAGCCCTTTGAGCTCTCATTGGTCCAGGGAAACAATTGAGTTGTTTGAAGATTTTGCGTTAAAACCATTTTTTATTCAGTAGATTTATAGTTTAAATCCATATTTCTCTAAAAATCTTATCAACGGAATATCTGCTGGTAGCAAATTATAATTTTTTAAATCTGGAATTTTAACCCAAGCCAATTGTTGATTTTCTTTTGAATGTGGAACTCCATGCCAATGATTGATTTGAAATAAAGGCATAAAAAGATAGAAATCAGGATAATGATGGGTTGTAAAGGTAAGTGGCTTAATATTTTGAATTAATACATCAATGCCTAATTCTTCGTGTAGTTCGCGGATGAGTGCCTCTTCAGCATGCTCACCTACATCTAGTTTGCCGCCAGGAAATTCCCAAAACCCTGCCATCTTTTTGTCAGCTGGGCGTTGGGTTATCAAGCAATTGTGGTTGCTATCGATAAGTAATCCTGCAACCACAAATATTAAAGGTAATGTCAATTACTTACTTGCTTCTTTTTTAGGTTCTTCTTTTTTAGTTGAATCAGCTGATTCAAGATCAGGTGCAGCAACTTTTACTTTAGGATCTTCTTTTTTGTCTTTTGAATCTTTAGGCAAATCAAAAAGTTCAATTTTAGCTTCTTTTTTGAGCGCTTCTAGATAATCATCCACAATTTTTTGAGCCTGTTCTGCTTCTAATTCTGGTTTCACTTCATCAAATGTGGGAACAGGTGATTTTCTTTTATCAAGAACCTCAACGATATGCCATCCAAAATTCGATTTAACAATACCCATTTCGCCCTTTTGACCATTTTGAGGTGGTTGAAGGCTGAAAGCGAGTTGTGAAAATTCAGGGACCATCATGGCTGCATTGAAATAGCCTAAATCACCGCCTTTTGCACCTTTATCTTTTGATTTTTCATTTGCCATTGTAGCAAAGTCAGCATTTTCTTTAAGTTTTGCAAGGATAGCTTTGGCTTCATCTTCTGTTTCAACAAGAATATGGCGCGCATGCACTTCCTCTTCTTGAGGGTTCTTCGTCAACCAAACTTTATAATCTTGTTGAAGGCTGGCATCATTTTGTTGTGATTTGACATAACGTTCTAGATAGATGTTTACAAGCGCACGTTTGCGGACTTTGTTTAAGCCCTCTTGAATGCTTTTGTCTTTATCCGAAATTGATTTAAGTGCTTCATGCGTCATCAATTGCTTTTTGATAAATTCATTGGCAAGACGGTCATAAAAGGGTGTCAAATCAGTGCCAAGATCACTATTAGGGATTAGCGTTATAAGATCTGATTTTTTGTATTCTTTGCCGTCTATTTTAACGAGAATTGGGTCTTTTTCGGCGTCTTTTCCTTCTGTTTTGGCAGGAAGAGGTAGGATTTCAAATTTAGCTTTTTCTTTTAAGCGATCAACTTCTTTTTCGATCGTATCTTTTGTAACTTCGCCTTCAAGCTGTGATTTTAATTCTTCTAAAGGTGGATGGCTTGATTCGCGGCTGCCTAAAACTTCAATCACGTGCCAACCAAATTGGGTTTTAACAATATCGCGAAGGCCAGTAGATTCATGAAAATGATCACGACCTAATTTAGAAATCATTTTTTCGCGTAAGGCAAAAGCGCTATCAGCAAAAGGTTTCACCATGTCTGTACGTCTAAAATAGCCTAAATCGCCTTTTTGCGCATTGGCTGCTTTATCTTTTGATTTTGCGTTTGAAAGAGCTTCAAAGCTGCCACCTTTTTCAAGCTCCTCAAGAATTTGTTTTGCGTCTTCTTCTTTTTCAACAAGAATATGACGTGCACGTACTTCTGATTCTGCAGGGTTTTCTTTAATAAATTTTTCGTATTTCGCTTTAATGCCTTTTTCGGACAATTCTTTTTCAAGTAATTTTTTACGATATTGTTCTAAAATTAAGCCTTCTTTGATGCGATTTAATTCCTCAGCAAGCTCAGTATCATCGGCTTTAACATTGAGAAGTGCTTTTTGGTGGATGAGCTCTACATTAATAGCGCGCTCACGCAAATTTTCAAAATAGGGATCGATATTTTGAATTTGATTATTAGGGGGAATAAAATTCATTAAAGTTGATTTAAAAACTTTATCGCCATTCACGATGGCTACGATTGGATCATTCTGCTGATCTTTAGAACAAGCTGTAAACATTATCATACTTCCGAAAAAAACAAGATTTAAAAACTTCATTTTTGCACCAATTCTGCATACTTTAAGGAGGTAATGCCTAAACATAAATTAATACATCCAAACATTCTTGGGGGTATAATGCATGGAAATAAGCTTTCCGGCAATCAAAGTTTCGTGTGGTTTTAGCATAGATTTTTATCTTAGTGTAAAAAATACACAAAATGGCCCTTCACAAAGTCTTTTTCTTATGGTACCAACACGTAAAACAAATATTAAATATAACAGGGATAGGGAACGGAAAGGTGGCAATGAGCGCAAAAAAATTAACACCCGTTTTTGAACGTTACCTGTCGGCATATCTCGACCTGGTGCAAGAAAATAAATTATTTTCTGAGGCCAGTGCGGATGTTCAAAAACTAAAAGAATTATTAAATATTGAGCAATTTCAACAAATTGTATCCAATCCTCTTTACCAAAAAAATCATCTTAATGATCTTTTAGCAAAAGTTTTAGGTATCGCTGAAATAACGCCATTAACCATAAAATTTGTTCAAGTTCTTAATGAAAATGCAAGATTATATGGATTAAATGAAATTGTTGATTCGTTCGCCAGAGAATTGGCAACAAGGCAGCATATTCCGATTATCGAAGTGACATCGGCACAATCTTTATCTGATGCGCAGCATCAACAATTGAAGACGCAATTTGAAAAACAATTCGCTTCTGAAATTTTCCTCGAAATGTCCATTGATCCAAAATTAATCGCAGGTCTTGTGGTAAAAATTGGATCACAAATGTTGGATACTTCACTTAAATCTAAACTCGATCGGGTTCAATCACATATGAAGGGGATAGGCTGATGGTCATTCGCGCCTCTGAAATTACAGCCGTTTTAAAAGAGCAAATTAAGCATTTTGGGACAGAGTCAGAACTTGCTGAAATTGGGCAAGTTTTATCCATAGGCGATGGTATTGCACGTGTTTATGGTCTCGATAATGTTCAATCGGGTGAGATGGTTTCTTTCCCTAAAGGCACATTAGGCATGGCGTTAAACCTTGAAAAAGACAATGTGGGTGTTGTTATTTTCGGGGATGATCGTGACATCAATGAAGGCGATATTGTTAAAAGAACAAATCGTATTGTTGACGTGCCAGTCGGTCGCGGCCTTTTAGGGCGTGTTGTCGATGCATTGGGTAATCCCATTGACGGCAAAGGTCCACTTAAAGATGTGACGCAAGGCCGTATTGAGGTTAAAGCCCCTGGTATTGTTAGCCGTAAATCAGTGCATGAACCTATGCAAACAGGTTTAAAAGCGATTGATTCTTTAGTGCCGATTGGACGTGGTCAACGTGAACTTATTATTGGCGATCGTCAAACGGGTAAAACAGCGATTGCGATTGATGCGATTTTAAATCAGAAAAAAATCAATGAAGGTCGTGACGAATCTAAAAAATTATATTGCGTCTATGTAGCTATTGGTCAAAAACGATCAACTGTTGCACAAATTGTTAAGACACTTGAAGAACGTGGCGCTTTAGATTACACAATCATTGTGGCAGCAACAGCGTCAGATCCTGCACCTTTACAATTCTTAGCACCTTATTCTGGCTGTGCGATGGGTGAGTATTTCCGTGACAATGGAATGCACGCATTGATCGTTTATGACGATTTGTCCAAACAAGCTGTTGCTTACCGTCAGATGTCACTTTTACTACGTCGTCCACCAGGGCGTGAAGCTTATCCTGGTGACGTATTTTATCTTCACTCTCGTCTTCTAGAGCGTGCTGCAAAGCTAAATGATAAAGCAGGCGCTGGATCATTGACGGCATTGCCGATTATTGAAACGCAAGCGGGTGACGTATCTGCCTATATTCCGACAAACGTGATTTCGATTACGGATGGTCAAATATTCCTTGAAACGAATCTATTTTATAAAGGCGTACGTCCTGCGATTAACGTTGGTTTATCCGTTAGCCGTGTGGGGTCTGCCGCCCAAGTTAAAGCAATGAAACAAGTAGCGGGTAGTATTAAGTTAGAACTTGCGCAATTCCGTGAAATGGAAGCATTTTCGCAATTTGCATCTGATCTTGATGCCTCTACCCAACAGCTTTTAAATCGTGGTCAACGATTGACGCAGCTTTTGAAACAAGCACAATATTCACCTTTATCTATCGAAGAACAAGTGATTTCGATTTATGCAGGTGTTAAAGGTTATTTGGATAGAATTCCAGTGACTGAAGTGAGTCGTTTTGAATCTGGGTTATTGGGCGATATCCGCGCTAAAGAACCTGAAATTTTAAATGCGATTCGTGAGCAAAAAGCTTTAAGCGAAGATGTAGAGAAAAAACTAAAAGCCTTTCTTGAGAGCTTTGTCAAAACATTTGCGTGATTTTGATGGCCTCCACAATTTGAAAAAGGAAGGGCAAAGATGGCAAATTTAAAAGATCTACGCGTCCGGATTGAAAGCGTTAAATCGACGCAAAAAATAACATCTGCCATGAAAATGGTTGCGGCGTCAAAGTTTAAACGTGCACAAGACCATGTTGAGGCATCCCGCCCTTATACACGTAAAATGCTAGGGATGATGAATTCATTGGCGTCAGGTGTGACGGATATTGAATCTGCACCAAAACTTTTGGTAGGCACTGGGAAGCAAGAACGTCATCTTGTTATTGTTGCGTCTTCCGATCGTGGTCTTTGTGGTGGTTTTAATGCGACGATTATTCGTGACACACGACGTATGGTGCAGTCTTTAAAAGCAAAAGGCAAAGAAGTTTTCATTTTGACGATTGGCCGTAAGGCAAAAGATATGCTTCGTCGTGAATTTAGTGCAATGATTTTGGATAGTTTTGAAGATATTGCAAAACCACGCGTGACTTTTGCGACTGCCGATAAAATTGCCAAACGTATTATTGCTTTGTATGAAGAAAAAGAAATAGATGTTTGCACACTTATTTTCAATCAGTTTAAATCTGCATTGACTCAAATTGTGACACGCAAGCAAATGATTCCTGCCTTGGTTGATCAAAAAAGTCAGCCTTCAATTATGGGATCAGATATTGGTGATGCGATTTATACTTTTGAACCAAATGAAGAAGAATTGCTTCACGAATTATTACCCAAAAGCCTTGCTGTTCAATTATATGGTGCATTGCTTGAAAATGCAGCGAGTGAACAAGGCGCACGCATGACCGCAATGGATAATGCAACGCGCAATGCAGGCGATATGATTAAACAATTACGTATTAAGTATAACAGAACGAGACAAGCTGTTATTACGAAAGAATTGATTGAAGTGATATCTGGCGCAGAAGCGCTTTAATAGGAGGATATGAATGCATAAAGGAAAAGTTTCTCAAATTATCGGAGCCGTTGTAGACGTTGAGTTTGCAAATAATCTCCCTGAAATTTTAAATGCTTTAACGGTGAATGTTGATGGCCGTAAAGTTGTGCTTGAAACAGCGCAGCATTTAGGTGAAAAAACCGTTCGTACAATTGCGATGGATTCAACCGATGGTATGAGCCGCGGTATGGAAGTAATTGATACAGGCATTCCCATTACAGTGCCTGTAGGACCTGAAACATTAGGTCGTATTATCAATGTGGTTGGTGAGCCAATTGATGAACGTGGGCCTGTAACAACCAAAAAATCTAGCCCTATTCATCGTGAAGCGCCCTCTTTTGCTGAACAAGCAACAGAATCCGAAATTTTGGTCACAGGGATCAAAGTTGTTGATCTTTTAGCGCCTTATTTAAAAGGTGGTAAAGTTGGTTTATTCGGTGGTGCGGGTGTGGGTAAAACAGTTTTGATCATGGAATTGATTAATAACGTTGCTAAAGCCCATGGTGGATTTTCTGTTTTCGCAGGTGTTGGTGAAAGAACACGTGAAGGAAACGATCTTTATCATGAAATGATTGATTCGGGTGTTATAAAGCTAGATGGGCCTGGGTCAAAAGCCGCCCTTGTCTATGGTCAAATGAATGAGCCACCAGGGGCCCGTGCACGTGTCGCACTAACAGGATTAACACTCGCAGAATATTTTAGAGACGATGAAGGGCAAGACGTTTTGTTCTTTATTGATAATATCTTTAGGTTCACGCAAGCCGGTTCTGAAGTGTCTGCGTTGCTTGGTCGTATTCCATCTGCTGTGGGCTATCAACCAACGCTTGCGACCGACATGGGTACATTGCAAGAACGTATTACTACAACAAAACGCGGATCGATTACATCTGTGCAAGCGATTTACGTGCCTGCCGACGATTTGACAGATCCAGCGCCTGCAACGGCTTTCTCGCATTTGGACGCAACAACTGTGTTGAATCGTCAAATTGCTGAGATTGGGATTTATCCAGCTGTGGATCCGCTTGATTCAACATCACGTGTGCTTGATCCACGGATTGTGGGTGATGAGCATTACAGCATTGCTCGTGAAGTACAACGCGTTCTTCAAACCTATAAATCCCTTCAAGATATTATTGCGATCTTGGGCATGGATGAATTATCTGAAGAAGATAAGCTTGTTGTGAGTCGCGCCCGTAAGATTCAACGTTTCTTGTCACAACCGTTCCATGTGGCTGAAGTATTTACAGGCAAACCAGGTGTGTTTGTATCTCTAGAAGAAACAATTCGTGGTTTTAAAGGTATCGTCAAAGGTGATTATGACGATATTCCAGAATCTGCGTTCTATATGGTTGGTACAATTGATGAAGCTATTGAAAAAGCACGTCAACTAGCATCTTCCATAGCAGAAGCCGCTTGATAATAGTTGATGGACTTGGATTGATACTGCGTCGTGCCTTGCTCATGTATGAAGTATACACTTCGCGCGTTACTCCTTGTCTGAATCTCAAGTCTATCAACTATATGCTCGAGCTTTGAAATTAGCCTTGTAGGAAATTTAGTATTTCCGTCATTGCGAGTTGCCCACCACCTAAAAAGGGTGGACTTAAAAGGAATGACAACTGCCATCCGTCATTGCGAGGGGCCCAAATTTAAAAGGGGCCCCGTGGCAATCTCTCTGGAAAATTGAGATCGCCACACCTCCCCCAAAAAAAAGAGGCGGTGGTTCTCGATGACGATGTGGGGTGGTTCGTCATTGCGCGCGTCGAAGACGCGCGGCAATCTAGAATAGGCGTTCAGATTAGCTTTTAGATTGCCACGGGACTTCGTCCCTCGCAATGACGATTAGAGGGTTGCGGCGTCGCTTCTCAGAATAACGAATGAAAAAAGAGTGCTCAATGACGGACGTATTTTTATATAACCTGATAAGACGCTAAACCATTACAAAAGGAAAAAACCGATGGCCAAAATTCATTTTGATCTTGTCTCACCTGAAAAATCACTTTTTTCAGACGATGTGGACATGGTTGTGATTCCTGGTAAAGACGGTTATTTCGGTGTTTTACATGAGCACACGCCTTTTGTGACGAGTCTTAAGCCTGGACTAATTGGCATTTATAAAGATGGTAAGCGCAAGGAAAGACTTTACGTAAAATCCGGTTTTGCAGATGTTACACCCAATCAATGCACCGTTCTTGCTGAAGAAGTTGTCGTGCTTTCGACATTAGATCTTGAAAAATTAAATAAAAATTTAATTGAAATGGAATCAGATAAAGAAGAATCTTTAACACCTCAAGCACAAAACTTGCGCGAAATGCTTGATGCTATTAAAGATGCTGATTTTCTCTATCCGATGGAAATGCATTAATAGATAGTCTTTTAACTTATTTGCTCTTTTTAATTTGAGATTAAAATAGATATATAATATTTTCATATTTAGTTGATTAGAGTCTCATTTGTTTTTTATGTGGGAAGGGACTGTGTTTTGCTTCTTATTTTTTTCTTAACCAAAAACGATAACAATATAGAGGTGCAACGTTTAAGGAGCAAAAATTATTTCTGTTCTCTTTTTGTTCTTTATTTTTGGTTTGTTTTTTGATAACATCCACTTGGAAGTATTTTCCTCGGCATATTTATAAAGGATAAAAAATGCAAAAATCATCAATAAATCTAGGCGAGATTCAATTGATTGGCCTTAAAGCGCGTACGAATTTAGCAAACGAAATTAATCCATTGACCTCAAAAATTATGCAATTAGTAGGTCAATATTTTCAAGAAAAAATCTATCTTAACATACCGAATCGTCAACATAAAAATGTTGAAACGCCTAATCGTACATTTTGCGCCTATACTGAATATGCAGGCGATTACACAGCAGATTATACATTTTTTGTAGGTGAAGAAGTTACAAGCTTAGAATCAATACCAGATTCATTAAGCGGATTAAAAATTCCAGCCCAACATTATACTAAATTTACGACAGAACCAGGTCCAATGCCTGCAAGTGTCATTAATGCTTGGCAAAAAATTTGGTTAATGAGCGATAATGATTTAGGCGGTAAAAGAAATTATCATACAGATTTCGAAATTTATGACGAGCGTGCGATGAATCCACTTAACACAATTTTAGATGTGTATATTGGATTGCAACCTTAAAATGTCGTTCAATAGTACATTTACTTTAAATCCAAAGAGTCAGGACATTGATTTTCTGACTCAAAAGATTAATGAGGATGCACAAAAAAAAGGCATTCAGGAAAAGGCTTTTTCTTTTGCTTTTTTTATGCGTGACGCAAAGGATAATATAATTGCAGGCTGTAATGGCTCTGTCATTTATGGAAGCATATACACAGATCAGCTTTGGGTTCATGAAGTTTATCGAAATCAAGGACTGGGCACAACATTAATGCGGCAAGTCCATGATTATGGGCGTGAAATTGGATGCTCTATGGCAAGCATTGCCACAATGTCTTTCCAAAAAGCATCAAAATTTTATGAAAATTTAGGATATGTTTGTGATTTTGAACGAATTGGTTATTCAAATGGAGCAAGCTGCGTGTTTATGAAATGTGATTTGTAATACTTATTTTTTAAGCAGACTTCTTTCGAAACTCTACTACTGTGGCCGATTGATACGTCGTTTCGGTACTCAGATCGTTATGTATGAAGAATACAGAGTGGCCTTCCGTGCCGAATCTTTTATCACACGCATCACATTAGCGAGTTTTGAAAGAAGTCTATTTTATTTAAAATTTACACTATGTTTTTACTTAATAAATTAGATGGATTGACACATAGTTTCCTTTGTTGAATAGGATGTATACTTGTTTCTTCATATATAATAAAATTATGTGATAGCTTCTTGATCTTTTCAAAAAGCATTATATGCATGATAAATAAAAACAATCATTTTGTTTTTTTTATTTTTTCATATTGTTCCTATAGCATTAAGCGGATAAATTATCTTTAAAGGAAGATGAAATATGTTCATATTTAATTATTTTAGTTTTAAAAAAAAATCTCTTTTTTTAAAATTTAATTTATTAATTTTTTTAGGTATATTATATGTAAATAACATTTATTCCTCGTTGACTGATGAAATAATAAAAAACTCTTTATTATCTGTTGAGGAAGAATATTTGCTCATTAATTATAATTTTTTACCTAAAAAAATAATCGATTTTAATTATAAAGCTGAAAATATCAATGTAGACATATTACTAGAAATTGGTGATGTTTTGCTCGAAAATGGAAAAATTTTTTTTTTTAAATTCAATGAATTCAACTATACGATTATTCCTAAAAAATATAAAAAGAAATTTTTAAATATTGAAGCTACTAAAAATTATTCCATTTTATATAATTTTGATCGAAAAATTAAAACTGCCATTACATGTCTTTTGAAAACCTCCCTAGAATATTATAAATCAGCCCTTGCCATTAGCTATCTTAAAGAAACACAAAAAGATATTATCGTTCAATTTAATGTTGTTATTGCTGAAATGAGACATATGCTTGCTTATGTAACAAAAGATAAATATCAAAAAGAATTTATGCTATTAGTCAATGAGTATGAAAGTAATCTCGATGAATTTAAAATTAATAACAATTTGTTAGAAATAAAATCAGCGCCTAGTTTAACTTCGTATAAAATAAAAAATAATAAATGATTTAAAATATTTTTTACATTTTAGGTAATTTGTTTTTAAGTTTCATGACGTAAACAATAATATCAGCAACTACTTTATAATGCTCTAAGGGTATTTCTTGATCTAGTTCGATTGTATATAAAGCACGTGCTAATGGGGGGTTTTCAACAAGAGGAATATGATGTTCTTCCGCTAATTCGCGAATTTTAGCAGCAACATATCCTTGTCCTTTTGCAACGACAACAGGTGCATTCATTTTTGTATGTTCGTATTTTAAAGCAATCGCGTAATGGGTTGGATTTGTAATAATAACATCAGCTTTAGGTACATTGGCCATCATCCTGTTGCGGATGCGCTCCATACGGATACGTCTTATTTTAGATTTAATAAGAGGATCCCCTTCAGATTCTTTATGCTCATCCTTAACTTCTTGTTTTGTCATACGTAATGATTTTAAATATTCATAACGTTGGTAAAAAACGTCTAGAATAGCGACAACCACCACAATGCAAATAGTAATAATAAATAATGTTATTATATTTTCATAAAAAAAATGAACAAGATCAATTAAACTATACCAAATAAAACTTTCTGATTTTAAAACAGCGTCATAAACAATCATTGAAACAACTGACATTAATACAATGACATATGTCAGGCTTTTAATAAAATCAACAAAATTTTTCAAAGAAAATATGCGCTTTATTCCTTTGAATAGAGAAATTTTTTCTAATTTGGGTACAATTGATTTCATTGAAAAATGAAATTTATTTTCGTAAAATCCTAATGCTAAAGCGATTATTAAAAGCGTGACTAAAGGCGTTGCGACCCAAAAAGCTATTTCAAGAATAATGCTTGAAAGTGAGGACAAATAAAGTTCATGAGAAGATTCAATAAATAAACGTAAAATATTTTGAAGTTTTTGTGCTAAAAAAGGAAAATAAAAAGCGATTAAAAGACCCACAGCAAATAACATCACAAAATGACTAAGGTCTTTCGAATGTGGCGATTTACCATCTTCTTTCGATTTTTCGAGTCGCCTAGGGGTCGGCTCCTCGGTTTTTTGGGATTCATCTTGATCTTCAGCCATTTATCCCCTCCATACTTGGCCTAAATTTTCTGTTACTTGAAGTTCATACCATGAAAATAAAGTGGCAAAACATAAAAATAAGACAAATATACCAATTAAAAGTTGTAAAGGTGCTGCAATAAAGAAGATTTGAATTTGTGTGACAAGTCGTGACAAAATGCCCATACCAAGATAAAAAATGAGGCTGACCACCAAAAAAGGTGCCGCAAAATAAACAGAAAGTTTAAATGTTTTTGAAACCATTTGAACAAAATGATCTGAAAATTCAGCTAATGGTGGTAAAAAACCTGGTTTAAAAATAGCATAACTATCAATGGTTCCGTATATAAATAAATGATGCAAAGACAATGTAAAAATCAATAATAAACCTGTTAAGGATAAAAAGGCACTTATGATTGAAGCTTGTTGCGCTGATACGGGTGAATTTGATAATGCATTCGAAAAGCCAATAACTTGGGCAATGATAGCGCCAGCAGATTCAAGCAAATAGACGAATAATCTAGAAATAAAAGCTAAGAATAATCCAATGGCTAATTCGCCACTTAAAAGTAAAACAAGTCCAAAGAAATGAATTGGTTGTGCTGGCAAATAATCTTGAACTAATGGTTGGACAAAAATTGCCACAAGAATCGACATAAAAACACGTATCTGTGGTAAAACAAACTTTTCACCAAAGCCAGGCGCAAAAAGAAAAATAGGAAAAAGTCTAAAGGCTACAAGAAGATAATAATAAAACTGGGTTGCAAAAAAATCAGACAAAAACTTTCTTTCTTAAAATAGTTAGTCAATAGATATTCTCAGTTAATAGATTAAAACCCTTATCGATATTTTCTTTCTACGTCCAGCATTCATTTCATCACCAATAAGTATGGACATTATTTAAAAGAATTACCAACCTCCTCCACTTTCTACGTCTCACTACCAGCCACCCTTTCCTACGTCCCGCGACTTGTTCGCGGGATCCAGAAAGGCTTTAGAAAATCTCGACAAACAATTTTCTTTACGCTTTTGTATCATGGATCCCGCGGACAAGCCGCGGGACGTAGGAGGTTTGTAATGTTTTCGCGTCATTTTACTATGCACGCGAATCTAAGTACCGAAACAACTTATGAATCGAGCACAATAGTAGAGTTTCGAAAAAATCTATTAACTAGATTTAAGTATAAGTGCATATAGATGCTCCGTATATTCCTTAAGCGTTGAAATCATATAAGGCATTAAAAGAATAAGCGATAAAAAGATAAGGATAATTTTAGGTACAAAAGACAACGTCATTTCTTGCATTTGCGTCAATGCTTGAAGAAGCGATACAGAAAAACCAACAATAAGCGCAATAATAAGGACAGGGGCAGATACTTTAAGTAGCACCCAAATAGATTGCCGTGATATTTCGATAATTTCTAATTGCGTCATTCTGTTATCATCTTTTAGAAATTAACCCGCTTGAATATGGTAAATTTCTTTAAACGTAGCTGTGGCTGTACTTAATGTTTCCCGCACTGCTTTTAAACTCGTTTCAAGATTTGCAGAAACGATTGCTAAATCAATTTCATTTCCAGCACCTTTGATTGATTTTGCACTTTCCATTTCGTATGCGTGTCCATCCTGTCTGAGGCTTTGAGCAGCTTCTGAAACCATATTTCCAAAACCTGAATGTTGATTAATATCCCTTGTGGCCCCAATATTAAGGTCAGAAATTGATTGGATTTGCGATGATGGAATGGGAGTAATGGCCATTTTAAGTCTCGATTTATATTTTGTTGTAACTACACACTACTATTGCAGGAAAGGTTAAGTCTTAGACATAATCCCAATTGTTTTTTCAAACATTTCACGAATGATTTTAATCATACTCATATTTACATGATGGGCGCGCATGGCTTCATTCATATCTTTTAATTCAATATGACGATTCACATTCGGTAATTTGACCATACCGTTTTCGTCAGCTGCAGGGTGGCCCGGATCATATTCTTCACCAAAAGGCGTTGAATCTACACCAATATTTTTAACGCTCACGCGATGAACGCCTGTGCGTCTGTCAACATCAGATTTAAAGCTGATTGTTTTACGTGTATAAGGATTTTCTTTAGAATTGGCACCCGTTGTATGGGCATTGGCTAAATTTTGAGCGACAACTTCAAGACGTGACATATTCACTCTCATAGCTGATGCAGACGTCTGCAATGCTTTCATTAACGGACTATTGTTAAATAAGATGGGTGAATTTCCAAAAACGCTCATTTTCTACCCTAATTTTTAACGTGTTTTTTAATGATGATCAATCATATCAGGATAATATGAGGATGCAAACTTATTTAACGTATTTGAAATAGGTTATAATACCATCTTCAAATATTATCAGTTAGTTATATGGAAGATTATTGACAATTACAATCACTTCCTACGTGCCGCTACTTGTTCGCGGCATCCAGAAAATGATGAAGCAGCAAGGATGGTTAATTATATATAAAACAAGGTAATACGAATGTTAAACTGCATCCCGCGAACAAGTCGCGGGACGTAGGAGGGGGGGCGATTGCCTTCAACTTGTAACGTTTTCAAGTAATTTTACTATAACGTATTAGTATTAGGTTGTAATTTTCAAGCATATCAATCTTTGATATTCCGCCATACACGTCTTTTGGTGAAAAACATAAAAAGCGTCAGAATAATAAGGAAAAACATAACCTTAAAGCCAGTGCTTTTACGTTCTTCCATTTTGGGATCACCTGCCCATGTTAGGAAGGTTACAACATCTTTTGCGTATTGCTCAACATTGGTAGGCGTTCCATCCGTATAATTCACCATACCTTCGTGAAGAGGTGCAATCATAGCGATTTGGCGTCCTGCAAAATATTTGTTGTAATGCATATTTTCGCCTAACTGAACTTCTTTTGGTGGTTCTGCATATCCAGTGAGAATTGCATGAAGGTAATCTGGACCATGGGCACGCGCTTTGACGATTAACGACAAATCTGGCGGTAATGAACCATTATTAGCGGCCTTTGCTGCACTTTCATTAATATAAGGCGGTGCTATATGATCCGCTGCAATTCCTGGACGTTTGAAAATTTCACCTTCTTCAGTAAAGCCGTCACGTATTTCTTTTTCAGCAGCCAAAGCTTTAATTGTTTCAGGTGTAAACCCAATGCCAGCAAGATGACGATAAGCTAAGTGATTGAGTGAATGACATGCGGCACAAACTTCGTGATATACTTGAAACCCACGTTGCAAAGCGGCACGATCATAGGTGCCAAAAATTGATTGGAATGACCAATTCATTTTGGGTGGATGTTCCGCATCACTTGCAAAAACCTGTAGCGACATAAAAGCTAAAAACATTAATAGGATTGCTTTTTTAAACATTTTTAGCTCCTAACGCAGGTGTGCCAAGACTTGTGGGCAATGGCAACGTTTTTTCGTATTTCGCCAAAAGGGGAAGAACACCCAAGAAGTGGAAGAAATAATAAAAAGTTGCAATTTGGCTAATCAAGATATTTGGTAATCCAAATGTATGACCATCTGTTGGTAAAGCACCCATATACCCAAGAACGCAACAATTGGCCAAAAAGATCCAAAAGGAAATTTTAAATATTGGTCTAAAAGTACCACTTCTTACTTTTGAACGATCAAGCCAAGGTAAAACAAAAAGTATAAGAATTGAGGCAAACATTAAGAAGATGCCCCCCCAACGCCATGGAATAGAACGCACAATGGCATAAAAGGGTAGGAAATACCATTCTGGCACAATGTGAGGCGGTGTCACCATTGGATTTGCCGGAATATAATTATCAGGTTCGTTAAAGAATTCAGGCGCGTAAAATACGATCGATAAAAAGACTAAGAAAAAGACGCCCAAACCAAAGAAATCTTTGATTGTGTAATAAGGATGGAATGGAATCTTTTCTTTAGGGTTTTTTAAATCAATACCTAAAGGATTATTCGATCCATGTTTATGAAGCGCTACAAGATGAAGGATGACAACGCCAACAATAACGAAAGGTAAAAGGTAATGTAGCGAGAAAAAACGATTTAAAGTTGCATTGCTAACGGAAAAATCACCCCAAAGAAGCTGTAAAATACCATTTTCAAGTCCCGGGAAGAAAGAAGCAACCAATTTCGTAATAACCGTCGCACCCCAAAAGCTCATTTGCCCCCAAGGCAATACATAACCCATAAAAGCTGTAGCCATCATTAAAAGAAGGATAACAACGCCTAAAATCCATAATAATTCGCGCGGTGATTTATATGAACCGTAATAAAGGCCTCTGAACATATGCAGATAGACGACGATGAAAAACATAGAGGCGCCGTTCATATGGATATAACGCAAAAGCCATCCATGATTCACGTCTCGCATAATACGGTCAACACTTTCAAAAGCGTGTTGGGAATGGGGTGTATAATACATCGCTAAAAATATGCCAGACAGCATCATAACGACCAGACAAACACCTGCAAGCGATCCAAAATTCCACCAATAACTTAAATTTTTAGGCGTCGGGTATTCTTCCAATGAATGACGCATAAACGTAAAGATGGGTAAACGATCATCGACCCAGTTTTGAAATCGACCCCATTTTGTCTCGGGTTCTAAAGTTTGTATACCTGACATTTAAGATTTCCTTCTAACCAATCAATAGTGTTTTTTCATTGGTAAATTGATAAGGTGGAATTGCAAGATTATGAGGCGCTGGACCTTTACGAATACGACCAGACGTATCGTAATGTGACCCATGACAAGGACAAAGCCAGCCACCGAAATCGCCTTTAGAATCGCTTGCTTTATTGCCAGGCACACAACCCAAATGGGTGCAAACACCTACAAGAACAAGCCATTCATCTTTGTCTTTTTTCGTGCGATCTTCGTCTTTTTCAGGATCAGGCAATGTTTTAATATCAACTGCGCGCGCTATTTTAATTTCTTCTTCTGTGCGTCTGCGAATGAAAACCGGGCTACCACGCCACATTGCTGTGATTGCTTGACCTACAGCAATTTGAGAAATATCAATTTCGGTTGTCGACAATGCAAGAACATCGGCTGCAGGATTCATGCTATCAATAAAAGGCCAAATAGCAGCACCTGCTGCAACAGCGCCCATCGCAGCAGTCGTCAAATAAAGAAAATCTCTTTTCGTTTCTTGTATTTTTTCAGTAGGATCAATTTCGCGCTTCATTAACATACCCTTCTCCTGAAACTAAGCTCTTTAAAGCTTCTAATGGTAAGTGAATTGTCTTTTTTTTTCAGCTGTAAAGCAACAAAAAATTAGGTATTATCTGTAAGATAAAATCAAACTGTTGCAAAGACGTATTACTACTCAAATTATGGGCAAATTCGTCGTCAGGCCTGCGCATTCCTGTACTCATGTACGAAGAAGTACATTCCGTTCCGGTTCTCGCCCTTCCTAGACTTTACCTCATAATTTGAGTAGTATGTCATTATTAAGGAGTGAGTTTATGCATATAGTACTTTACCAACCGGATATTCCGCAAAATACAGGTACAATTTTAAGACTTGCTGCTTGCTTAAATCTTACCGTCGATATTATTGAGCCTTGTGGCTTTGTTTGGGATGATGCCAAATTAAGACGCTCTGGTATGGATTACCTTGATCAAGTTAATGTTCAAAAACATATGTCATGGGATGTCTATCTAAAACAACGAGATGCAAATAGGCGTTTGGTGCTTTTAACAACTAAATCAGATGTGGTTTATACAAAATGTAATTTCACACCTTTTGATGATTTGGTTTTGGGTAGTGAAAGCAAAGGTGCGCCTATCGACATTCATGAAAAAGCAGATTTAAGACTCACAATTCCAATGAATCCAAATGCACGCTCTTTAAATGTTGCAATATCTTGTGCGCTTGTCGTAGGTGAAGCCTTGCGTCAATTGGATGCTTTTCCTAGAAGTGCTTAATTTCTTAATATAGTTGATAGACTTGAGGCGTAGACAAGGAACAACGAACGAAGTGTATCCATATATACATGAATGAGGCGTGACGATGTATCCTTCCAATGTCTATCGACTATGGTACCCTTATTAAAATTTTTTTCCGATTGCTATATCATTGCTGCACATTTCTTGTATGGAATCCTGATGATTTTCAGGATCCGCGAAAGGCATTTTATTATAATGATGCTTGCAATAAAAAGGGTAAGCCTCAGGCGACGACTCAATATGCAATATCTTGATATTTTGTTGTTTAAGCCATTTTTCAATAAGAATCAAAAATTCGCTTCCATACCCTTTATGCCGATGTATTTCATCAATCACAATGATGCGTAAAGCGGCTTTTGCATCTGGCCAAAATTGAATGTGAGCATAACCAATAATGTCAACGCCTTTATAAAGAACAAAGTGAACATTATCTTTATGATCAAAGGTCCAAAGATAAGGGTCTTCTATGGGTATTTTATCAAAGAAGTATTTTTGGCGAAATAATTTGCGGTCTCAATTTCAGTATGATGCATACAGCGCATGAATCTAATGCGGTTAAATCCAGCTTGCTTTAATATAGTGCGAATAAAATCATCTTTACCTAAATTATACCCTGTAAAAGATGCTTTGTTTTTCTCAAAAGAAGAGGGATTTTTTAAAAGCTCGGTCTTAAGAAGTGCATATGCACTCACGGACTTTTGGTGATCACGTAAGTAATCCCTAAACAAAAGATTAAGTTCTATTTCGGGGTGATCCTCTTCATAAACATGAAGATTCACATCTATCGGTTTCTTTTTATTAAAATATAAACGCATGGGGATATTGTATTCCCCTTTATATAAATAGCCTAAAGATTCAAGGCAAGTAATTGTTTTTTCTTGATCTTTGACTTCCATGACAATATCAATCACAGGTTTTGCGGCGAGTCCTTTAACCGATGTTGAGCCAATATGATGAATAGCAACGCAATTATCACCCAAAATTTCACGTATATCCGTGGCAACAGCTTCAAACATTAGTGGCCATTCTGGATTATACGATACGACTTCAATGTGTTTTTTTATGAAATTCATCCAATTTATGAATAAAAAATGTAATAAGGTCTACAATATCAGCCGATTGATTGGGACGTTCCTCAGGTGGGTGCCTAATAAAACAATCTAACAATGATCCAATATTAAGTAAATGTGTTTTTATACGCCAATTTTTAGGAAGAATCACGTTATTTTGTTTTAAGCTTTGTAAAAAGGATTCTTTATAAATTGCGGGCATATGATGTGCATAACGCAACATATTGGCGACATCTTGAAGAAAAGATCCAGAAAAAGCAAACTCCCAATCCAAAATGCCGGTAACTTTCCAATGATTATCAATAAGGTCAACTAAAATATTGGCAGGGTCATAATCGCCATGGACAAGACTTTTTTCATTAAGATCTATTAGTTCATCTTTATATGCATCAACATAATAGGCTATTTTTGTACAATTTTCATCGCCAATATGTTTTAAAACAATCGTGTCCTTTAAACATTTCTTTATAAAATCATGCTCGGTATTTGCTGCATCAAAAGGCATGACATTAAGATCTTTATCGAAAAAACCTGCAGATTCAAATTGAATTTTTTGTATTTTTGATAGATAGAAACCTGCTTCTGTCATTAGGCTTTTTATATCGTGTGGTGTATTACTTAACAAAAGATCTCTTAATGTCATACCTTTTATAAAGGTAGTAATTGCAAAACGATAATCATTATAATCACCAATGGCATAAATTTGGGGTATAGGAACGATATCTTTAAGAAAATCCCCAATTTTTTGTTCACGAAAAGCTGCATCCTTGTCCCGTATATAAATTCTTAAAATATAGGGCACTTGAACATCGTCTAACATTGTTTTGATATTCAAATTAGCGCAACCACCTGAAATAACTTCATAAGACAATAATTTTGATTTTGGAAACACCAACTTTACCATTTTTTCTATAATTGTTTTCTGAATAATAATATGTTGATTAGTTTTTTCGTGATTAATTTTAAACGTCATTTTTAAGACCTAGAACATATGAAAGATTAAATCTAAAGTTAATTTTGACTTTTTTAAAGCTTTTTTATAATATGTCTAAACAAATTTAACTAACTTATAAAAAAAGAAATACACTAATGTCATTAATTATTCCTTCAAAAATTATGATTTTTGGTAGACCTGGTGGCGGGAAATCTACTTTTGCGCGCATGCTTTCAACATTAACGAACATTCCTGTACATCATCTGGATCGTCATTTTTATCTACCGAATTGGGTGGAGCGCGATTATCAAGAATTTTTAGACATTCAACAATCAATTGTTGAAACAGATCGTTGGATTGTTGATGGCAATAATACAAAATCTTTAGAAATGCGATATAAAAATGCCGATCTTGTTTTATATTTCAATTACCCAAAATTGACTTGTTATTGGCGCGTTCTTAAACGCTTTTTAACGAAAAAAGAAAATAGTGAAGATCGCGCTGTTGGCTGCTCAGAAAATATTCGTTGGTGTTTATTAAAATATATGTGGCATTTCGAAGAACGTGTAAAATATCAACTTACAAAATTTCAAAAAGAATATCCTAAGGTTCAATTTGTAGAAATTCGTTCTGATGATGATCTAAAAATTGTAAAAAAGAAATATTTTTGCTTATAGTCGATAGACATTGGAAGGATGCACTTCGCTCGTTTTTCCTTGTCTACTCCTCAAGTCTATCAATTATAGAATATAAAAAAGGGTCCAAAAATTTATAATTTAGACCCTTTTCTTTTAAACAATTAAAAGATGTTTTTCAACAAAACCTTTTAATTATTGTACTGGTGCTGGTGCTGGGGGTGCTGTTACTGCTTGTGCAGCACCGCCTGCAAGACCACCTACGACTGATGCGCCAATACCAATGGCACCGCCAAGAAGCGCATCTTGTACAGCTGGTTTACCTAAAAGTGATGAGCCGACAGTTATTACTTTGCCTATAACTTTACTTGCAAGAGATCCTAAAGTAGAAAAAATACTAAGGGTTGCAGGGTCATCCTTTAAAGCGTTTAGAGCATCGTTTGCTATATCAGGATTAGCGGCATGCATTTTATCTATTGCGCCTACGTGCACACCAGTTTTGGGATCACCCACTGGAATCATTTTATTACCCATCATTTTGAATTGTTGCGCTGTCCATAAGGTTGTTACACCTTCAGCATCAGAATGATCAGCTTTATGATCAGCATTATGGTGAACTTTAAATTTTTGAGGCGCATCTGCAAACGCAGAAAAGCTTGATGACATCAATACTGTCGCGAAAGCGAGAGATAGACATAATTTTGTTTTCATTTAGTCCTCCTGAGTTTTTTTGTTTGATTCTTATCTATTTAATTGTAACATAGATTTTTTTCCTGAACAATATTAACTAACATTTTTTGTGGTTAAGGAAAGATTAAAAACAATATCGAGGGCTTCAGCGTAATCTGAGGAAAAATATATATTATCTTTATGGTTCATCTCAATATTTTGAATAAGTTTTTTTACTTTATCCTGAACGCTGCTTAATATAATCGTGACATTACAAGCTTCAGCGTGCAAAAAAAAATCATTCAATCGTGCAAGGCCCGAGGCATCAATCATCGGCACATCGCGCATTCTTAAAATTAAAATTTCGACACCTTGATCCATACGATCAATTAAATCTTTCATTGGAATTGTCATACCAAAAAAGAAAGGACCTTGAATTTTATAAATTTCAACATTTTTAGGAATATTCTTACCAAAATGTTTTGAAATTTCTTGATTTTCATCATCGTCCTTTAAGGACTTGTTAATATTTTTAATAATAGCCAGCTCACTCATTCTGCGTGTAAAAAGCAAGGATGATAAAATAATGCCAATCGAAATAGCAAAGGTTAAATCTACAAATACAGTCAGCAAAAAAGTTAAAATTAGAATTAAAATATCAGATTTTGGCGCTTTAAAAATAAATTTAAAATTTTCAATCTCACTCATATTTAGTGCAACTATAACAAGAATGGCTGCAAGTGATGCTAAAGGTAACCATTGTGCTAAAGGTGCTACAAGCAACATCATCAACAATAAAAAAATTGCATGCAACATGCCTGCTATGGGGCTTCTTGCGCCTGCCCTAATATTTGTAGCTGTGCGCGCTATGGCCCCTGTTGCGGGTAATCCTGCAAAACAAGCTGATCCAATATTAGCTATACCTTGAGCGATAAGTTCGGCATCAGATCGATGGCGTGCACCCGTCATACCATCGGCAATGACCGCCGATAATAATGATTCAATCCCTGCTAAAAATGCGATGGTAAAAGCTGAGGGCAATAATGTTATGCATTTGCTCCAGGTGAAATCAGGCAAAGATGGTGCAGGTAGACTTGATGAAATAATTCCAAATTCAGTACCAATTGTTGCCACTGGTAAATTAAAAAACCAAACACAAAGGGCACCAAATGTAACCACAATTAAAAAATAAGGACCCCTTGGCCAAAAATGACGGCCCAAAAATAAAAGGGCTAAACTGATAAGTGAAAGGGCAATGGCTGGCAAATGTGCCGTATCTATTTTTTTAAAATAAATTTCCCATTTGGGTATAAAATCACCTGGCAATTTTGTAATTTGTAGTCCTAAAAGATCTTTAATCTGGCTTGAAAAAATAATAACGGCAATGCCGGCCGTAAAACCTGTAATAACCGGAAAAGGAATATATTTAATGATGCTTCCAAACCTGCAAAGCCCAAAGATAATCAGTAAAACACCGGCCATGATCGTGGCTATTAAAAGACCATCATATCCATGGCTTTCAATAATATGATAGACAATGACAACAAAGGCGCCTGTGGGGCCGCCAATTTGATAACGTGATCCACCCAAAAAGGAAATTAGAAATCCTGCAATAATAGCGGTTATTATACCTTTATCTGGCGTTGACCCAGACGCAATCGCAAGTGCCATAGATAAAGGAAGCGCAACAATCGCGACTGTCAACCCTGCCATAAAATCAGCTTTAAAATGGTTGAATTTATAACCTTCTTTAAAAACAGTCCATATTTTGGGTGTAAATGCTAATGGATTAAAAAATTGTACTAAACGTTTCATGATGTTGCCTGGTAACAAAGGGGGATATTGATTTATATCATACACCTTATGAATTCCAAAAAGTAAGAAAAAATAATATTATCTTGCAGGTAACGCATTTTAACATCATCGAGATAACCATCTTCCATCGCACAATGACAATTTTGACAAGTAATTTTTTTCATAGCATTTTCTTCCTTTTTATATTATAAGAATTATTATGTTTAAAATTAATTAAAATTATTTAATTGAGGTTTACAAAACACTCTTATGTAAATAAACAATGCACTCTATCATGAAAGATTTGACAATTTTGATCATTATAAGGTTAGAATGGTGGAAAGTATGATAAGGGCTTGCAATCTATATAAGACTACTTTAAAACTTTCATATTACAGTAACAAAATGGGGTTTACATCAACCGATGAGTGCAAAAATAATTCATCACCTTTTTAAGGGTTTGACGCAAGAGGAGAAAAAAGATTCTCCAAAGCAAAGAACACTTAAAAACCCTATACATTGTTTTGGTACTGGGGTTCATGGCGGACGTAAAGTATCGATGTGGCTTTTACCAGCACCTTTAAATACAGGCATTATTTTTCGTCGTATAGATATTTCAGGCCAACAAACGATTATTCCTGCAAAATGGGAAAATGTAGTCGATACAAGACTATGTACGGTTATTGGTCATTCTAATGGCGTCAAAATTGCAACCATTGAACATTTAATGTCAGCACTTTATGGTTGCAATATTGATAATGTTATTATTGAAATTGACGGTCCTGAAGTTCCTATTATGGATGGAAGCGCTGCACCTTTTGTTTTCCTGATTGAATGTGCAGGGCAAATTGAACAAGATGCACCGCGCATGGCGATAGAAGTCACAAAAACAATTACGGTAGAAAATGGCAAATCATGGGCAAGTTTAACGCCTGCACCCCATTTTTCAGTCAGCTTCGAACTTAATTATGAAAATTCCCCTTTAGCACAGCAACATTTAACTTTAGGTTTATATCAGGCAAGTTTTAAATCTGATATTTCGCGTGCACGATCATTTGGTTTTTTACATGATTGGGATAAATTACGCGAAAACGGTTATGCGCTTGGCGCATCTTTGGATAATGCCGTTGTTATCACTGGCGATAAAATTATGAATGATGGCGGACTTCGCTATGATGATGAATTCGTACGTCATAAAATTCTTGATTGCGTTGGTGATCTTTATTTAGCCGGTGCACCACTCATTGCGCATTTCACAGGTGTTCGTTCGGGACATGCTTTAAATTGTGCTTTGCTTAAAAAACTATTTGAAGACACATCAGCTTGGCATTTAAGACCTGCTAATCCACCACGTCATGTTCAAGTGCTTCCATGGGAGCATGCAAGTGAATTGGCAGTCGCAAATTAATACACTTCCTGTTTTAAACTGTGGAGGGCGTCAGATTTTGGGATTCAATATGCTCATGTATAAAAGGATACACTCGCATGTCTCACCACACAGTCTTTCTACCCACATTTTAAAACCGTTTGTGTCTAAACAATAGAAGAGATATTAAAATAATATGTTAAGGACTTTAAAGTTGCGTTTTTTAACTCCATTCGCTTTGAGTGTTTTAATTCTTTCTGGATGTGCTAAAAAAGAAGAATATATAGAGCGTCCTGTTGAAATTATTTACAATGATGCGTACGATAATTTTAAAAATGGCTCTTATGGAAAAGCAGCACCAGCTTTCGAAGAAGTTGAGCGCCAACATCCTTATTCTTTGTGGGCTATAAAATCCCAATTAATGGCAGCCTTTTCATATTATGCTGATGATAAATATGATGATGCTGTTATCATATTAGACAAATTTATTGCGTTACGACCAGGTGATAAAGATATTGCTTATGCGCATTATCTAAAATCCATTTGTTTTTACGAACGCATATCTGACGTTGGTCGCGATCAAATTATGACAGAGCTTGCTCTTAAAAGTTTTGATGAGCTCATTAAACGTTTTCCAGATTCACATTATGCAAAAGATGCGAATGTCAAAAGAAACCTCGTTTTTGATCATTTAGCAGGTAAAGAAATGGAAATTGGCCGTTTTTATCTTAACAAAGGTCAATATACAGCTGCTTTAAGCCGTTTTACACGTGTGATGAATCAATATCAAAAAACAACACATATCGAAGAAGCTTTGTATCGTTTGGTTGAGTGTTATTTGGCTTTGGGCATTCAAACCGAAGCTAAAAAGATTGCGGCCATTTTGGGGCATAATTATCCAGCGTCCATTTGGTATCGTAATGCTTTTGATCTTATTAAATCGGGTAATATTAATCCGAAATATGAACCGGATTCTTGGTGGTCGAGACCTTGGAAACACATACTCTAGTTGATGGACTTGGATTGATACGTCGTCGCAATTCGCTCATGTATGAAGAATACACTTCGCTTATTGCTCCTTGTCTGAATCTCAAGTCTATCAACTATACGCTTCATTAAAGAATAGGCAAAAAATAAGCTGCTAACCAACGAGTTTCTCATAAGATGCTGAAACGACTTTATATTCAAAACTTCGTACTCATCGATATGCTCGATATAGATTTTGAGCACGGTCTTTCTGTGATTACGGGTGAAACAGGTGCCGGTAAATCTATTCTTTTAGAAGCCATTAATCTTGGTTTAGGCGCGCGTGCCGATCAATCCATGATTAGACCAGAAGCCGATAAAGCGCAAATTATTCTAGAATTCTGCGTCAAAAATGATCATCCTATTTACCAAAAACTTGATGAATTTGCTATTTTAAAAGAAGAAGGCCTTTTATTTAAACGTATTTTAACAAAATCTGGTCATAGTAAAGCTTATTTAAACGATCAACCTATTACATTATCAAAGCTAAAAGAATTAGGCGTTGATCTTATTGAGATAATTGGACAATTTTCAACAGCTTCACTCATGCAAAAAAGTGAGCATCTTTGTTTTTTAGATCAATTTGCAAAACTTCAACATGATAAAAATCAAGTTGAAAAAGCCTATCATATTTGGTACGAAACCAAGCAAAAATTTATTGAAATTACCCAAGAAAAAGAACGCATTGAACGCGATTATGATTATTTATCCGCCATCCTTCAGGAATTAAATGACATAGCGCCTTTGCATGACGAAGAATCATTACTCATTGAAAAAAAAGCAGCTTTAAGCAATGCGCAAAAACTCAATGAAATCATCAGCAAGACAATTTCAAAGCTTAACGAACCTAAAAATGTTTCAGCACTTCTTTCCACAGCGCAACGCGAATTGATGAAAGCGCCACTTCAAAACGAAGATATAATTTCACCCATTTATCAGCAACTTGAAAAAGCGGCTTTTGAAGTTGAAGATGCTGAGGCGAAGCTTCATGATCTTTTGGGTAAAATTGGTAAAGAAGCAAAAGAGGTTGAAGCCATTGAAGATAGAATTTATGTTCTTCGTCATTTAGCGCGAAAACATCGTGTGCAACCTGATGCATTGGGTGAATTTTGGGATAATACACGCGAAAAAATTGAAACTTTTGAAAAAGCTGAAGCAGACCTTGCCGAATATGCAGAAAAAACTAAAATTGCTAAAGAACAATATCTTATATTGGCTCAAAATCTAAGTCAAAAACGATTTGAACATATTAAAATTCTTGAGCAAAACATTCAGAAAGAATTAATCCATCTTAAACTTGAAAAAGCATTGTTTAAGGTTGTGCACAATCAAATTGAAACGCCTCAACTCTCTGGTATTGATCAAATTCATTTTGCTTTTGCACCCAATCCTGGGCTCCCTTTTACCGCAATTGACGAGACAGCTTCTGGTGGCGAAATGTCACGTTTATTACTAGCGCTTAAAATTTTGGATAAAAGCGATCATCCTAAAACACTTGTTTTTGATGAAATTGATACAGGTGTTGGGGGCGCTGTTTCAGATGCGCTTGGATTACGTTTGCAAAGTTTAAGTGTGCTCACACAAACAATAGCGATTACGCATGCACCCCAAATTGCTGCCAAAGCGAATCATCATTATAAGGTCGAGAAAAAAACGAATGCTGAAAAAACGGCATCAACGCTTACTTTACTTGATACAGAAGCACATCAAGAAGAGATTGCACGTATGTTATCAGGCGCTTTCATAACGGATGAAGCAAGACGTGCAGCGTTAAGCCTTCTTCAATCAGGACAAATTCAACCTCACGAAAAATTATCAAAAACATCATGATGACTATAGAAGATCTTAAAAAAATTGATATTACATCAATCGATGCTGATACGGCAAAATCTATTCTTGCCTTTTTAGCAATTGAAATAGAGCGTCACGACAAATTATATTATGCCCATTCTTTACCTGAAATAAGTGATGCTGATTATGATTTTTTACGCCAATTAAATACAAAAATTGAAGCAAATTTTCCAGATCTTAAACGTCCTGATAGTCCCTCTCATAAAATTGGTGTAACGCCACAAGAGGGGTTTTCAAAATATAAACATGGCGCACCAATGCTTTCATTGGATAATGCATTTAATGAAAAAGATGTCACCGATTTTTTAAAAAAAATATATCGTTATCTCAATTTAAACCCCGATCACCCATTAGAATTTGTTGCTGAGCCTAAAATTGATGGCGTGTCAGCAAATCTTCTATATGAAAATGGACAATTAAAAATTGGTGCAACACGGGGTGATGGCAGCATAGGCGAAGATATTACGCAGAATCTTAAAACAATCCGAGAAATTCCGCATGTTTTAAAACCACCTTTCCCTGAGCGTCTTGAAATTCGTGGTGAAGTCTATATGCGACATGACGAATTCGACACCTTTAATCAAGAACGCGCGTCCAAAGGTGAAATTGTCTTTGCAAATCCACGTAATGCCTCTTCTGGCGCTTTGCGGCAATTGGATGCACGTATTACAGCGCAACGTCCACTCCATTTTTATGCGTATGGTATGGGATTGCACGATCCTTCAAGTTTCCCAACACATTGGGCACTTTTAAATCAATTAGAAAATTGGGGCTTTAAAATTAGCCGATTACGCCAAATCTGTCATAATGTTCAAGATCTAACAACATTTCATGTTTCTTTAGGTCAAAAGCGAACTGATTTAGGGTTTGATATTGATGGCGTTGTTTATAAAGTCAATGATATCCCCTTGCAAGATCGACTTGGTATTGTCAGTCGTTCGCCACGTTGGGCAATCGCGCATAAATTTGCAGCAGAACAGGCTGAAACGACTTTAGAAGATATCCAAATACAAGTTGGTCGGACAGGTGTGTTGACGCCTGTTGCCTATTTAAAACCCATTAATGTGGGTGGTGTGATGGTTTCGCGCGCGACGCTCCATAACGAGGATGAAATTGCACGCAAGGATGTACGTATTGGCGATCGCGTTATTGTCCAACGTGCAGGCGATGTTATTCCACAAATCGTTAAAGCTATTTTATCCGCACGACCCACAAATTCTGTGCCTTATCAATTCCCAGAACATTGTCCTATTTGTGGGAGCCTTGCGTTTAGAGAAGAAGGCGAAGTCGCACGTAAATGTTCTGGCGGTCTTGTTTGTGCGGCTCAAATTGTCGAACGTCTTAAACATTTCGTTTCTAAACATGGTTTTGATATTGAAGGCTTTGGCAGTAAATATATCGAAAGTTTTTGGCATGAAAAGCTTGTTCAAAAACCTGCAGATATATTTAAATTGAAACAAATTGAAACGGATCTTAAAAAACGGGAAGGTTGGGGCGCAAAATCAGTTGATAATCTTTTGCAAGCCATTGAAGCAAAACGATCTATTTCAATGCCACGTTTTTTATATGCCTTGGGTATTCCCCAAATTGGTCAAGCAACTGCTTTATTATTGGCAAAAAATTATGGAAATTTTCAACATTTTGAAAGCGAAATTATAAAAGCCCAAGATGAAACAAATGATGCATATCAAAATCTTGCGTCCATTGATGGCATTGGACCTTCCATGGCCAAAGATTTGATTCATTTTTTTCAAGAATTGCATAATCAAGATGTTGTTGCGGGTTTATTAAATGAAATTACAATAGAACCTTATGAACATATTATACAAGAATCCATTTTTTCAGGCAAAACGCTTGTGTTTACGGGTACATTAACAAAGATGTCACGTGATGAAGCTAAGAATAATGCCTTAAAATTAGGCGCAAAAGTCGCAGGATCAGTTTCAAGCAAAACCGATTACGTCATTATTGGCGCTGATGCTGGATCAAAAGCTGCAAAGGCCAAAGAATTAGGTATTAAGTGCTTGAATGAAGATGAGTTTCTTTTATTAGCGCAACATAGTTGACATAAATATTTTTTGTGATATCTATAACAATTGATTCCAAACAAATTAAAAAGGTAAATTATGAAGCGCTTAAAAATTATAATAATCTCTTTCTTTTTATGTTCTTCGTCTGTTTTTGCTGAAACATATGAAGAAAGAAAAGAACGGCATTTTCAAATTACACAATTTGTATTAAATACAATTGAGGAATTATTTGATAATTCAATTGATGACGAAAAGAAAGACATTGTTTCAAAAAAAATAAGCTGCAATTATTTAAGGCAATTAAAAAATATCAAAGATCTAGAATTTGATAAATTATACGAATTAGAAAAAAGAGATCCAGAAGTTGATGCAACAAATGTTCTAGCATTAGCCATTTGTTTAGGAGATACGACTTCATTATATAAATTTTTAAATTATGTTGATGATATAAATGACAAAAAATATTGGGTATGGGGATATAGACAACTTTATACAATGGCACATTTAATTTTAGACCCACAATACCCCATTGTTACACACGAAATTTCTCTTAAAACACGATTACATATTATGGATATGCTTATTCAAAAAGGGCTAGATTTTGATATTATTCCTGCAACAGAAATATACAGAAATCCTGCTTTAGCAGCAGGTGATCCTAGCGGACACGAAATTTGCGCACCTTTTATTGAAGAAAATACTAATTTGATATATAGAAATATTGCGGATGAATTACGTGTTAGAGCGTTATTAGCAGGCGCTAATCCAATTGTATGCGGCTCTTCGTTTAGCGGTATTCCAATTGTTTCACGTCCTTATGAAAATGATAAATATCAACATAATAAGCCGCTTATTGTAACATCACAAGCTTATGGTTGGTTAAAATATTTACAATTAATGAACAAACAAATTGAAGAGAATCTAACAAATCCATTTTTTAAACTCGCATTACATCCCAAATTAGAAAAAGTGATCAAAGAATAAATTAAAAAGGTAAGGAGGAAGAAAAATACCTCCTTACAATAAACGCTGCAATACCAACAAGAAATTTGTTCTAATTAACCAGTTGATCAAATTTTTGAACAACTTCAATAGTCTTAACATAGTTAAATTAATAAAGCCTGTTATGCTACTCCTTTGCCAAGGGGTCAATTCTTTAGGGGCTAAATTTCTTGCATTAACATAGAATGTTTAAATTTTTTCAACTGAAATTATTGCTGTATAAAATTTGTATCTAGAATTAGACAAAACAGCGTCATGTATATTGACATATTTTTATTTTAATATACCATAATTTAAAACAAATATTGGATATTTAAGAAATAATTCGTTTAAATAATATTAATTAAAAGGACAGAACATGAACCGATTAAAATACATATGGATTTTCTTCTTTTTATTATCTTCATCTGCTTTTAGCGGAATATCTGAAGAAAAAATAAAAGAATCACGTAAAATAGCACAATTTATATTAAATACAATTGATAATCAATTTGACCATTCATCTGAAAATGAAAAGAGAATTATTGTTTCAAAAAAAATAAGCAATTCTTATTTAAGAAATTTACAACTTGAATATTTTGATATTGATAATTTATATCAATTAGACAGCAGAGATCCTGAAGTTGACACAACTAATGTACTAGCATTGGCTATTTGTTTGGGTGATACAAATTTATTAAATAAATTCTTAAATTATGTTGATAATATTAATGATTCAAAATACTGGGTATGGGGTTATGGACAATCATATACGATGGCACATTTGATTTTGGATCCACAATATCCTATTAGAACAGATGATATTTCTCTTGAAGCAAGATTGAGCATTATGGATATGCTTATTCAAAGAGGTATAAATTTTGAGATTGTTCCCATTAGCATATCGTGTCACAGAAATCCAGCTTTAGCTGCAGGTGAACCTGGTGGTAACCCTATTAACGCACTCGTTAAGAATGATAATGGTTTTATAGAATATCAAAATATTATAGACGAATTACGGGTAAGAGCGTTATTGGCAGGCGCTAATCCTTGTGTGCATGGATCTTCATTTTTTGGCCTTCCTATTGTTTCATGTCCTTTCAGAAATGGAAATTATGAATTTGATCAGCCACGTAAGATATTTGCAAAATATGATAGTTTGTCTTGGAATTATTATGTCAACATAATAAGTAAACAAGTTACTGCGGTTAAAATCAGTTCATCTTTTAAACCTATATTACACTATACGTTAGTAGATGCCGTTATGAAACATTGGTTGGAAGCAAGTAATTAGGGATGATTCAAGAGGATAATTTCTTCTTGAAATCACTTGAACAACTTCAAGATTCTCAACATAGTTAAATTTATTAGGTCTGTTTAAGAGCGATCTACGGGACAATTTGTATTTTTATGCTAGAAACTTGTCCACACACAATTGTTTTCCTGGACTCGTTGAAGCGAAGCTTCATACGTAGATCCAGGATCCAAATCAAAACACATGCTCGAAGAGCATAGCAAAATTATTTAAATATTGTTAATTGGACCATGAATCCGTGCTCGAAGCTTTGCTTCTCGCCTGTTCAGGGAAACGGCTGTTATTTGGTAGGTTTCTATCCAAAATTAAATTTTTGTCCAGTAGATTGGTTTAAGACTATCCCCTTTGCCAAGGAAGTAATTCTTTAGGACCTGTATTCTCTTCAACTTCAACTTGTTGTGGCTTGGGCTGAACACGATTATCAAATCCAATTCTGTCTTGTGGCTTAAGATTACCAGTATTTTTTTGCGTAGAAATTTGAGTTGATGGTTGATAATTTGGTGCATTACGTTGAGGATTATAATATGTTTTTGTAAGTGGTGGACTAACGACTGGAGGCGTGTAAATTGTGCCCGCTTTTAAGGCCGCACGTAAAGGTTCAGCATCAGGATTTTTATACCGACCTAAAAGTAAAATTTGTTCAGCTGTTATATTATCAGCATTATAATAAGCTTCATTCCAAGAATGACGTGCTTTAATAACAGATCCTTTAAGGGATCCACCGCCAAACAAGCCTTTAGAATGGCAATATGTGTAAATATCAGCATCAAAATTTGCTGTCATTTGAGCAGAAAGTCCAGCGCCTACAGGGCCTGCTGCAATACTTGCTTCAGCACCAAGCGTAAATGAATCATTCATCACATTTCGAAGGCCATTATCAGTCATGATGACCAACAGGACCTCTGAACTTTCAAAACCAATTTGAAGGCCAATGCTCCCCCCTGCAAAAGTAACAAAAGCAGGATAAGACCAATCACCATTTTGTGTTTTTGTCATTACAAGACCATTTCCACCTTCTCCACCAAGAATAAAGCCAGCTTTAAAAAGTGATGGGATAATGATTACACCTTTTGCACGCTCTAAAAGTGATTCAAGATTATTTTTATATCCTTGATCATTCATAAGGCTTTGAAAGACAATTTTAGAACGATCAACAAGTTCTTGTTGATCCCGCGACGCCATCAAATTTTGCGATAAAAATAGGAGACTTAGTGTTATTAAAAAAAATCGTTTTAGCATTATTACCTCTGAAAATTATTAGTACATATAAAAGCAGACTCAATGTTAACTTTACACAAAACCAATAAGTTCGTCTTTGCGATGAGCCCAAATTAAATGGGGCGAAGAAGCAATCCAGAAAAACACTTAGAAAGTTCTAAATATTAATTTTTAGGCTGGATTGCCACGCGGCCCCTTTAAATTTGGGCCGCTCGCAACGACGGATGGTAGTTGTTGTTTCCTTTAAGTCCGCCCCTTTTAGGTGGGATGCGTATTCTTCATACGTGAGCAAGGAATGACGACGTATTCGCATGAAATTAAAGAACTATAAAAAAAGGGGCTATAAAGCCCCTTTATTTAAACACGTCCAAACTTAAGTCGCAACTATTTGCGATCACCAAAAAGTCTTAAAAGCATTAAGAACAGATTGATGAAATCAAGATAAAGTGCAAGCGCACCCATAATTGCTTTTTTACCAGAAATTGTCGAATCATCGCTTTCCATATACATTTCTTTAATTTTTTGGGTGTCATAAGCTGTTAATCCCACAAAAATAAGAACGCCTAAAATAGAAATGGCAAAACCTAAGCCAGAACTTTTAAGGAAAATATTAACGACAGACGCAATAATAATACCGATCAATCCCATCATTAGGAATGATCCCATATTAGTCAAATCGCGTTTCGTTGTGTATCCATAAATACTCATTGCAGCAAAAGTACCTGCCGTTATAAAAAATACACGCGCAATACTTTCATCTGTATAAACAGTAAAAATGGATGCAAGAGACAACCCCATTAAGGCCGCAAAAATCCAAAAAGTTAGTTGAGCCGTCGCAAAAGACATATGAGCAATGCGAAAACTTAGAAAGAAAACGAGTGCAATAGGCGCTAATGCAATCACCCAAAAAAGTACTGGGTTTTTAATAAGTGTGGCCATCATTGCAGGATTTGTGCCAACGAAATAGGCTATAAGCCCTGTTAGCCCTAAAGCTGCTGCCATGTAATTATAAACACGCAACATATGGGAGCGAAGACCCTGGTCAATATCCGCTTGCGTACGTGTCACAACATTTGGTTGGTAGGACATTTGAATCTCCATGAACCTATCTAATCTACATTTAATCTAATCACTTTCTAGAAAAATTCAACCTAATTATAAAATTTTGTATAAAATCTATTATTTCTTGTGCTCTATAGGTTTCTTGAAAAGGAATATGTTCAGTTGATTGTGTGTTGAGTATTTCTGATATGTTTGAGTTCCCTTGATCAAGATAAAAACTTAAAATATGTCCCTTGTTTTTTTTGAAATCTTCCATTTTTTCTTCTAAGTGTTGAAGAATTTTTGTTTGTCCAAATCGTTTGTTCGAAACGCGTCCATAGGCTGAATAATCACTATCAGAATATATTCTTGGAAGGCCTGGAAACCCTGTTGATTCAGTTATTAAATTAAAAAATGGCCCTTCCCAATCATAAAAAAGAGCAGGCGATGATTTAATAATTAAAATTATTTTTGGATTTTTATCATCCTTTAATAAAAAATCTGCATAATCAAATGCGAGTGGTAACATAGAGCCACCACGTGTGATAGGACGCAATGAGGATTCAAATAGATTGGGATCTTCAATCATTGGGGGAGGACAACCAATATTAGGTCCAAGTACGAATCCGCCGTAAAGTTGATAATCTTGGGGCGATTCTCGTATCGTCCGATTTGTCCAATTATTATCACCTGTGACAATTAACGATCCAAAACGCGGATGATTTTTTCTAAGCAAATTCTTTTTGTCGTCAACATATCTTTTTCCAAAGGTCGATGCATAAAAATAAGGCTGAAATTTTTCAGCTAATTGGTCTTCGAATGACATCAACGGGTTTTTAATTTCAATACATCCAGACCAATAATTTACATTAGGTTGATTGCCTAGCTTTAATTCATTTTTTTTGTTTTTGAGAATTGCTTGATAAGGTGATAATTTTTCAAAATCTAATAGCTTACCTGCAATTCTTTTATTTTTCGACATTGCTGATTCAAATGTAACAAAATCTTCATTTTCTTTTCCGATATTAATTGACCCTGCATAGGGTATTATTTTTAATTTTATATTTTTATTTTGTGAAATCTCTTTGAAAGCATCAATAAAAGGTATCAATTTCTGAAAATGATCCATATGTTCTTGATCAACAAATAAATCAAGGAGCACAATTATGGAGATATTTTTGTTTTTTATTTTTTGACTATATTCATAATTAATTGATTCATCTGAAAAGCTAAATAAAGGTTTATAGCTAAGTGTGCCTTTGATATTTTCGCCATCCTCACTTTCGCTTATATTTGAATATGTTACGCCATATTGATTTTGCACAATTAAATTGTACGCTAATTGTTTTTGAGTTGAATACAAAGTAACTGCTTGGCAGAGACGCTTGTAAAGAAGGCTCGCCTGAAGGTTATTTATAGTGAAAACAATTAATGTGATGAGAATAGGCAAAAGGGCTAAAAAAATGATGAATATGCCACCTTTTTCCTGTGGTTTTTTTTTATTGAAAGTGTACGCCATTTTGAATTTAAGAAAAGTGCGCTGATAAAATTATGCAGAAAAGTCTAGAAGGGTTGAGCACCAGCACGGAATGTACTTTTTGGTACATGAGTACTGGAAGCTGAGGCCCGACGACGAATTTACCCATAATTTTATGAGCGTACATATTTTTTTTCGAGATAAGTAAGAATCGTGCGCAAGGTCATCACTTCCCCACCCTCAGGCCTTCCAGGTTTCGATCCATAATTCCAAGCTGCAAAATCGATATGGACCCAATCCGTATTTTTGGGAATGAATTCCTCTAAAAAGAGGGCTGCTGTTATAGCGCCTCCAAGACCAACTTCTGATGCAAGGGATGAGCTTGCTACATTACATAAATCTGCATTACGACCTTTAATCCATTTTTTATAGGGCTTAAAAAGCGGCATTTGCCATAAAGGATCATGCATTTTTTCACCTAAATTCATCAAGGTTTCACCTAATGCATCATTATTAGTAAAAAAGCCTGGTAATTCAGGCCCTAAAGCTGTTCGCATGGCGCCTGTTAAAGTGGCAAAATCGATTAAAAGCTCTGGGTTATGTGTATTTGATTCAAACAAAGCATCTGCTAGAACCAAGCGTCCTTCTGCGTCTGTATGCCCAATTTCAACCGTTAAGCCTTTACGAGATGTTATGACGTCTAATTGTTTATAAGCATTACCCGAAACAGCATTTTCAGCTGATGGGATAAGGACTTGCAG